>CAMUYT010000029.1 GCA_947164955.1 uncultured Bacteroidales bacterium
CCGGCACATGACATTCCTTGTCCGTTCCGTTATACACGGTCGCGGTGCGCTCCACTTGCGCGAGGGCCGCCAACGGCACCATCAGTGCCAGCAGCAAGATGAGTAGGAAATCCTTTCTTTTCATAAGCGTAAGGTTTTGTTTTAATTATTGTTTAACTATTGATTTTCAGGTTATAGTGTATTCGCGCTTTGCGTCACTGCGAGGCACGAAGCAGTCCAGAGAATTGGCTTATCTTCTGGATTGCTTCGTCGTGCCTCCTCGCAATGACGCTAACGGTCGCCAAAAACGTCACTTCGAGGCGTGTTCAAACGAAGATTCATTTAACGCACATACACATAGCCCTTGCCAGGCTCAAGCGTGGTGAGCGTGCCGCTCCAACTGCCAACGCCATTGGTCTCGGTATAAATGGCGAAACCACCGTCTTGTGAGATGATCTTGTCGCCAATGTTGGGCGTGATTCCATACGTAGCGAGTGCTGCGCTTATGGCAGTATTCTGTACGCCAGTGTAGCCGATCCAGTTGATGCCAGCTTCAATGGTGATACTAGCGGTAGCAACGCGACCCGTTAAGTCATACATACCTCCCTCGTTCACATGAACCTTGGCCATTTGGCCTGGAGTAATAGTACTCGTATTTTCTTCCTCACAAATCACCGCATCGCTGCCAAGCTCAGTTTGCATCGCTTCCACATCCACCTCAACGGTTGGTGCTATCCAGTTCCAACCCGGGTGCAATCCTATTGCTATCGTCATAGGCGAAGCGTCCTGGTGAGTTTCGAGAACATGGATAGGCAACAAAGGTAAGACGGGAACCTGATCTCGAAGGTTAGCAGAGGCGGCATCCATGGCAACGAAATCATTCTGAGTATTTCCATCGGTAGCATACATCAACATGAAGCGGTTGACATCGTCGGTGGTGCGGGCGTCGAAGGTATAGCTGGCTAGTCCCTGGATTGCTTCGTCGTGCCTCCTCGCAATGACGGAAGCCAGCAGGTCGACATCGTCGCCGGTGAGGTTGTCGATGAGGTGCAGGTAGCTGAACTCAACGTTTTCGTTGCTGAAACTCAGCGTGTAGGTACTGTTTTGCTCAGCCTTGAAGCTGACGGGCAGTTCGCCCCTCTGGCCGGCGTTGACCACAGCGTAGTCCTTGCCTTCAACAGGCATGTAAATCTTGCTGCTGCCTTCGCGGAAGCTGAGTTTCTCAAGGGTATTGCCTTCGTCGAATCGGATGATGGCGTTGTCCTTCGTATCGTGGCCTTGGCTGAGCACGAGGTTGAGGCTTCTCACCCCCCTGCCGGGAGCCGTTCTGCTGAGCACCACGCTCTCGCCGTTGACCGTGTTCTGCGAGAAAAAGCCTTCCATGGGTTTGATGGCATCCGTAGCAACCTCAAAGCCGGTGCCCGCGGCATTCATGCGATAGAAAGCCATGGTCTGCGAGTTGGTGCTGAGATAGGCATTGCAAGTAAACGGGTTACCACAAAGTTCCCAACCATTGAAGGAATAATCTGCATTCGAATAATATTGATTATTGATAATAGTGTATCTTTCCTTGTTATTTCTAATCTCGCCAGTAAAACTGAGTTCCATGTCAGCAGCGTTGGCATAGAGATGACCTTCCCCTTGATATAAGCTAAAGGATTCCTCTTTATAGTTCCTCCACTCAAGCTCCTTAGTAGGATCGAAATCATAGAGGTCGTATTCGCTATCCGTTGTTACGAGACCCGAAATCGATGCATTGAGTGAGCCTGATTTATGAGCAGGAACGGAAATCAGGTAGTAGTGATCTTTCGCGCCAGTATAGCCTGTTATGTTCTTCTTCACCGTAACTTGATTCTGCTCATCAATGTTGGTGTTGAGCCTCAGTTGGCTGCCTTCCATAAGGGTAAGGGTGGGCTTGGGCGTACCTTCAAACGTGATGCTGTTGGCATTGGCGATGATGTGGTTGCCAAAAGCATCAGAAATGACCACATCGTGACGGATGATGACATCTTGCAATGGGTTGCCATCGAATGAACCCGGCATACCATTAGGCACCCAGTTGTTGGGGTTGCTCCATTGGTCGCCGACTTGTTCGGCAGTGAAGTTCCCGAAGGCCTGTCCACCGACGAACACCTTCGTGTAAGCATCCAAGGTCTTGAAGGTGATTGGCTCGCTCCACACCTCAGGATCGGAGCAAGCGCTACTCACTAGCACCTCATATTCGGTGCCAGCGTTGAGACCCGGAATGGTAAGGGTTGTTGCTCCCACTTGATATACATATGCGCCACCTTGGGCATACTGCGTGCCAATCTTCACGTTGTCGATGTGCAGGTTGTTGTCGGCGTTGCTCTCCGTCGACTCGGCATAGAAGGCGATGCGCACATCACAATTAACATAATTATTATACAGGTCGATGCTCACCTGTTCGCCCGTGGCGGTATGAGCGATATTATTGTAGACATATTGCGAACCCGAGTTGTTCCACTCACGCAGGATTTCCCAACTCTGACCATCGTTGACGGTAATCAACACGACGAATCTGTCGTCGGCGCCTGTGGTTTGGGGCGAAGACGCGTTGCCGCTATATGCAGTCAAGGCCAAGTCGAAAGTGAAGATATCGGATGCCTGAACAGTGTGTCTCGGTGTGATGAGCCAACTCTTGCAACTTGTATTCCAAACCTCAAGATAGGCGTGACTATCAAACACACTGTTTTTCGTTCCAAAACTCCAATGAGGAGATTCCTCGCGACCCAATTCACCGCCATTTATAATATCGGACAGCAATCCTGTCTTTACTTCCCAACGATCAGGAGCAAGGAGTTCCTCATTGAACTGTTCATTGATGCCAACCACTTGTTCGGTCCTGTACCATCTCACGTAGTAGCTTTCCACGTCCTCGGAGCCGGTCCAACTGAGGTCGGCTGTGTTTTGGGTGAGGTTGCTGGCAACCAAATTGGTGGGCACGGGGCAAGCATCGAGGGTGGTGAAGATGATCGTATTGCTCACATCGCTCAAACTGCCATCGCCACAGTTGCCACGCACTCTCGCGTAATACGTCGTTAGGGGTTCCAAATTTTCGATGACAAAGTTCCAATTTTGGGTGGCGTCAACAGAATACACTGGCTCAAAGAATTGGTTTGATTTCGAATATTCCACAACCCAAGCGTCTTGTTGGAAATCGATAAGTTGCCAACTCAAGGTGGCCGTTCTAGAAGACAAGCCGACGCAGTCCAACGTACCCGTGGGGAAGCAGGACGGGCCTAGCGCAACCGTCACATCGTCGATTCCTAAATAGTAGTTGTTATACAATCCACCTTCGTACTTGAATGCCATAAAGCTGCCTTGCGGCGCATGGGGGAAACAGGCTGTCTTTTCGGTCTTCGTGGTCGTTTGTGGGCAAGCTAACGTTTGCACGAAGGTGCTGGCATCGCTCGGGTCGGTCATGTAGCCGACATAAAGCGTGCCGTTGTTTTCATTGACATTTTCATTACAGTAGGTGAAGGTAAGCTGGTATTCAGCAATATCTTGCACGAACTCAGGCAGGATGGCATAAAGCGGGGTCGTGCTGCTCGACTTGAAGAACAAGCAGTTGCCCGAAACGGCATATTCTGAATTAGAGCTGAGAAACGCCTGAGGATAACCTTCGGCGGATTCACTACGATTGAGGAACTGCCAGCAGTGAGGAAGGTCGACATCGGGATAGCCCGTTGGCGTATTATACTCGTTTGTAGAGACATTGGTAAAGTTATTGAAATCCTCGCTATAGCCGTTGATCAAGGACATAGGACCGCAGAGGGTGCGGAACTCCACGTATGTGTAGACGCTGTAACCGTCATCGCCACAGTCCTTGCGGAGGTAGAAGCGCTGGACTGAGTTGGGCGGGAAAGCGTTCGTCCATCCCGCCGTGTTGTATGGGGTACTGGTCCAATTCTGGTCTGGAGCAGGTTCGAAACCTTCCCACGGATCCCCAATGGTGAAATACTCGAATGTTGCACCGGCTTCGGCATCCCAAGAGAAGCTGGCGCCCGTTGAGGTAATGTTGCTGACCGTCAAGCCCGTGGGTGCGGGGCAGGCTTCGGGCGTGGTAAAGGTGATATAGATAGGCTCGCTTTGGTCGGTCTCGCTACAATATTTACGGACCCAAATGCCATAGAAGTGTTCGGGTGCCAAACCATCCCAATAGGCAAAGTTATCGTAGTCGGTATAATTACCCCAGTCGGTAGGTGGTGTGTTGGGATCAAAACTCATTGTGTTGAAAACCTCTTGGAACATTGCGCCTTCTTCGGCATCCCATTCGATTCTGACGCTATGAGCGGTAAGCTCTGCAACGTGGAGGCCCGTAGGTGCAGGGCAGGCTTCAGGGGTAGTGAACATGATATAGATAGGCTCGCTTTGATCACTCTCGCTGCAGTATTTGCGGAGCCACACACCATAAGTCGTTTCAGGCGACAAGGTATTCCATATTGCAAAGTTATCGGTCTGTGCGACAGTATTCCAAGTCGTAGGAGGATTGTTAGGATCGAAAGGATACGTAGGCTGACCTCCTGGCATAAGAACTTGGAACATTGCGCCTTCTTCTTCAAGCCATTCGATTCTGACACTATGGGCAGTAAGCTCTGTTGTGCGGAGACCCCTGGGCTTCGAACATGTTGGGATGACGATGTCGTCGATATAGACGCCATTGATATCCCTATTCGAATCGGCAGCATCAATCATGAAGGCGATATATTTGTCCGTAGTAGAAGGAATGTAGAAGTCATACTTCTCGTAGGAAGTGCTCAAAGGCTGTTCTGTAATCAGTGAGAATGTGGAGACATCATCCGAGTCGGTCATCGTGCCAATCTTAAAGCTGCAATAGCTGCCACTGCTATTGCTATCGCCTTTGGCCCATAGGGTGACCTGTATGCCGTTGAGGTCATCCATAATTGGCAAGACGACATACTGGGGTTGTGGGTCAAAGAGAGTACCAGGTACATAAGACGAATAGAGAGACAAACAATTAGAGCCAGAATGGGCGTTATTATTAAAATTATAAATGCTAGGATATACTGAATAGGGTTCATACGTCGTCGTATTGATGGCATTCCAGCAGCTTGGCAAGGCACGGGTCGAAGGATTATATTCGGAAGGAACCGTTAATTCATCAAAGTTTTCTGAATAACCCAAGGCTGTGGTAGTAGCGCAATTCGTGTGGAACGTGACGGAAACCGGTTCGCTGAACACATTCTCGCCGCACTTCTTGCGCAAATAGAAGATGTTGTCGGTATCTGGACTGAATGAAACCTCATAGGTATAAGGTCCATAATAAGTAGAAATCTCATTGTTGTCAATGATGAAGTGTTGTTCATTATAGGTATAAGGAAGCGGGCGCATAAAGAACTGGAACACCTCACCCGCTTCTGCATTCCAAGCGAAGGTGGCACCCGTAGCGGTAATATCGCTCACAGTGAGGCCTGTAGGTGCTGAGCATGGGATAGTCTCCGTAGTGAATTGCGTTGTTGCATACGCGCTTCCTTCAAACGGGTCAAGGGTGCAAACGTTTTGCACGCGAAAATCGTATGTTGTGTTAGGCTCGAGAATTTCGCTCAAAGAGGCAAAAGTATTTCCTGTTCCAGAAATTCCAGCCGGGGTGGCCCATTCATCTTCACCAGATTTCTTGATTTGGTAAACGAACCAACTGCCAGTACTCTCCCAATTGACAGTGGCCGAGTTGCTGGTGATGTTGCTCACCGTGAGGTTGGTGGGGGCTGGGCAGGCAGCAGCAGTGGTAGTGAAGGTGTAGGTTTCGCTCCATCCGCTATAGGTAAGGTTGTTGTTTGCCGCGCTACCATACACCGACCTGACCCTTGCATAGTACTCAGTCACGCATGACAAATCTGACAAAGTAATGGAGGTATTGGATGCCGTCACTGATTGGGCATTGCTGAAGCTTGCATTATTTGCGTATTCCACTTGATACTGTTCAGCGCGACCCACAAGCGACCAAGACAAATAGGCTGACGAACCCGTCACATTAGAAGCGGTAAGACTATTGGGGGTTTTCGGACTGAAGGTTACTTGAACATCATCGATGAACCAAATGGCATCAGCGGTATTTCCCGTATATTGGATTACCATGCTGCTAAAAGGGGCTATACTGGATCGATTATAGTCAACGGTTACAGTGGTGTATTGGCCTTGATAATTTGTAGGAAGAAAATCCTGCAAAGATTGAAAAACGCCACTTCGATTAAGATAACCGACTTGTAACACGCTACCCGAAGTGTGGGATGCCCGGAGTTTGAATGTCAATTTCAAAACTCGTAAATTACTGGAGAAAGAAGGCAATTCTGCTGTTACTATTCGAGTAGTCGAACTAACAACACTGTTTCTTCCGATCCTCAAATACTTTCCCGAACTAGTGCCAATCACTTCGCAAACCGTATTAGTGCCAGGGGTCACAGTCCAGTCAGTAGGCCTAACACCTACGCCAATGCCCACGTTAGTATAAGACTCAAAATCCTCAGTGTAAGGAATTAAGTGAGTTTGTCCAATCGCTGTCAGTGGCACCCCAAGTGCCAGCAGCAAGATGATGAGTAAAGATTTTCTTTTCATAAGTTTAAGTATTTTAATTATTGATTCTGTTTATTTGTTTCCTGCAATATGAAGTTGCGCCCATGAAGACACACTTCATCGGTGCAAAAATATACAACTAAAACCAAGAAAAATAAGGAGAAAACTCCTCAGTTTATAGGAAGTTATCAACAATTGTAGTGTTAAAACCTACCCCACCAAGCCCACACGGAAGGCGAAAAGGATGAGCTCGTTGGTGGATTTCACACCCAACTTGCTAAACACGACACTCTTCATGTTCTCCACACTGTGCGGCGTGATGCACATCTCATCGGCAATCTGCTTGACACTCAAACCTGTAGCACAATGACTTACAAGCTCCATCTCGCGGCGTGTAAGGGTATTGAGGTTGTCCATATCGGCCTTCACACCTTGCTCGATGATCATGTTGCCCTCGCCAAGATAGTCCTGGCCCTGCATGACGGAACGTAACACGTGTCCCAATTCCTCCGGCTTGATGTTTTTGCTCATGAAGCCGTTGATGCCGCTGTCCATCAGCTGCTTGACGATGGCGCCACCCGCCTCGCCCGAGAGGACGACGATCTTCACCTCGGGGCAGAGCTTCCGTGCCGCTTCGATGACATCGCTGCCCGTGCCGTCAGGAAGCATGTAGTCCAAGAGGATGATGTCGAGCTCGCGGCCACGTTCCTTCAGGAAACCAACAGCCTGCCCGACGGTCTCGGCTTCGCCCAACAACTCGCATGGCACGCTGACATCAGAAAGCGTCATCTTGATGCCAAGGCGACATAAGGGCTGGTCCTCGACGATCAAGAGTTTAATATTGTTTTGGATTTCTTCCATAGCTTTTACAATTTGTTGATGCTAAACCTCACCGTGGTTCCTTCTCCTTTCACGCTTTCAATGGAGATTTCTCCACCCATCTTGTCGACGAGCTGCTTGCTAACGAAGAGGCCGATGCCGGTACCCGTCTCCCCTCCCGTACCTTTGGCCGACGAGGTCATGAACTGGAAGATCTTTTCCAGCTTCTTCTCGGTGATGCCCATGCCATCGTCTTCGACCACGAGCCACACGCGTCCGTCTTTCTCTTCGGCCTTCACGCGGATCTCACCACCTGGGTAGGAGAACTTCACCGCGTTGCTGAGCAGGTTTTGCAGCACGAGGCTCACCGCGTTCTCGTCGTCGTTGACGGTCAGCGAAGGCTCCACCTCGTTGACGACCTTCAGCGTCTTGGCATCGGCAGCCGCCACCTGCATCTTGATGCAGTCGTCGGCCAAACGACTGAGGTTGAATGAGTTCCTCCTAATCTCACTATTTTCCAGCTCGCCCCTCACCCACTGCATGATGTTTTTCACACGGTCGTCCAAGGCTTCAGCCGAGGTGTGCATCATCACTAGGCTGGCCTTGCGGTCGGTATCGCTCATGTTGTCGTAATGATTGGTCATCTGACGCAGTACGGTACAGATGGCACCCACTGGCGTCTTCACGTCGTGCGAGACGATGGAAAGCAGGCGGTCCTTGGTCTGGTTGACGCGCTGCAACTCTTCGTTGCGTTTCTTGCGCACTTTGGCCAAACGGTACCAGATGACGGCAATCACACCCGACAGGAAGGCGATGATAGCCAACACGATGACATACATCCGATTCTGTCTGGTCTTGGCTTGCTCCAACGCCAGCTCGTGATCTTTCTCCTGCATGGCATAACGCACCTGGTAGTCGCGGATGAGATGTTGCTGGTTCTCGTTGAAAATGGAGTCGCGAAGCCCCATGCTACGTTCCAAATAATCCAAAGCCTTGTTGGGATCGCGTTGGCGGACAACGGGGTAAACACTTTCGAGGGCTTCCTGGAGCACCTCCGTAAAATGGTTCTCCTCGGCAATCGAAATGGCATTGATGAAATCGCGCTCTGCATCGGCATTGCGTTGGAGCTGGCGCTCAAACTGGCCGCGTTGCACGTAGATGACGGCTTCCATGAACACGTCGTCATTCTCTTTGGCGATGCGCAAGGCTTCTTCCATCAGTTTCAGTCCCTCCTCTGTCGCACCACTTTGGAAGGTGGCTTTCGAGAGGGCGGTGAGGCGGTTGATAATCTTATGGTGCGTGTCATGATAACGTTGCGAGAGGTCGAGCGAGCGTTGCGCGAAACTAACGGCCTCGTCGAGCTTCTGTGCCCGCGTCAAGCTGTCCAACCTGCCCGACTCGGCGATGCGCACCTCTGCGAGGTTCTGGTAATAGGTGGCCAAGTCGAGGTTGGAGGCGGTGTCGGCCTCATCCACTTCGCCCAACATCTCGATGCACCTGCGATACATCTCTTCAGCCTGGCCGTATTCGTCCATCGAGAGATGAATCTCGGCGATGTTGTTCATCACATACCGTTTGTTGACCTCAGCCATGTCGCCGCCCAACTCGTCCATGATGTCGCTGCAACGGTTGTAGCATTCGATGGCCTTGTCGAACTGCCCAAGGCGTTGGTAGGCATTGGCCAAGGTCATGTAGCAGCCCGCCAAATTAAAGAGGTCGTCAATCTTCTCGTAATGTGCGATACCGATCTCAGAATACCTCACCACATGCTGGAAGTCCTCGGTGTTGAAGAAATGGAGGATCATCGTGCGCAGCACCTTCAACTTGATTTCGTCCTTGTCAGTTGTGGGCTCAAAGTTGGGCTCGCGACCAATCACCTCGTCGATGGCCACGGCTGCGCGATAGGCCACTTCTCCCCTATTGTTCTCAAAGACCTGGTAGAGGCTATCGAGATCTTGCGCCATCGCTGAAACAGCCATGGCCAAAAACGCACCTATTATTAATAAAAACTTTTTCATTTTAACTCGAAGTGTCTCAAACGACAGGCCATGTTTCGCTTCACATTACCTGCAAAGAGCCATGAATCTGCGAAATGAAGGTTGCCGTGAGGAAACATATGTTCGTAAGCCGGAATAAACACCATGTCAGAGTCTAAATCGGGACAAATGGTCGTGTGCTGAAAAAGGTAGGTCTTGGTGACGCAAGGCACAATCAAGACGCTGTCGCGGGCTTCGTTGTATTTGGCCATACCCAATTGATATTCAGCAGGAATGGTATCAGCTATAGCGCTCCAAACCGTCGGGTTGATGCCCACCACATCGCCCCGCGACACCGAAGCCAAGGCAGCCGTGTCAGTGGCCGAATTAAAGACGATGAGCTTGCCCGTTTCGAGGCTGTCAGCAGCGGGAGCAAGCCGTTCGGGATACTGTGCCAACTCCTCGGCAGTCACATGATAACCAATGCAATAGGCGGCCACCATCAATTGGCGTTGTTCGTCGGTCATCCCGTTTTTCAGCAACTCGATGAGCACCTGCGAGCCTTGGCTGTGGCCCACGAGGAAGAACGGCCGGCCTTGATTGCCGTGCTCCATGTAATATTGGAAGGCATCTTTGACGTCTTGTGCGGCAAAGGCGACATTTTCCCGCAAAATGCTGTCGGGTTGGTTGTAGGACTCGAAAATCATCTGGCGGTAGTAGGGTGCGTAGAAGTTGTAGTCGTCGTAAAGCATCTTGTTGAAGCGCTGGTTGCCGTTGGCTTCTTCCCTCACCTCCGCTTGGGTGATGTCGGCAAACCACGACGAGTCGTTATCGGCAAAGGAAATCGTCGATACGGTGGGATAGACATAAAACACATCGGCAGGCTTGTCGGTGTCACCAAAGGCATACCAATAAGTGGTGTCGGCATAGTCGACGGCAGTGGCTTCAGGTTCCACTGGAGTTTTTGTATTGCAGGCGGCCAAAAGCAGCATCACGCCCAAAAGAAAACTATTTATCTTTTTCATTTTCAATAAGTTGAATCAAATTATCCAAATCAAGGTTTTCTGATTTCACGGTAATGCGGGCCTGTTCGTAAAACGGCAATCGCGACCCGTAGTGTTGGCTGACGAAAGCCATCAGTTCCTCCTCGCTCTTGCCGATGGCCAAAGGACGTTTGCGCTTGGCGTGAAGCAAACGGTCGACAACGGCTTTCTCGCTGATTTTCAAAAAAACCGTCAGCCCATGCTGGTTCATCCAGTCCATATTGTCGAAATAGCAAGCCGTTCCGCCACCAGTAGCAACAACCACATTATCAATGCTTTCCGTTGACTTCAGCACCTCCGATTCCAACTTGCGGTAGAGGGCTTCGTCATATTTGTGGAAGAAGTCGCAGACTGAAATGCGGTATTTCGCCTCAAACAGCTCGTCGGTGTCGGCCACGTCCCAACCAAGGCGGTTGGCGAGCCGCTTCGCTGCGGTTGACTTGCCCGCACCCATGTAGCCGACGAGATAGATTTTATTCATATTTCGCTGGTAAAAACGCGATTAATCGTGTCTCTACAAACCATTAATCATATTATATTGGCAAATTTGCAGTTTCCCGTCGCCATCGCGGAGGTGGAAACCGTTGCCTTGGCAATAGCGCCACATCTTGCAACTGGCGCACTGGTCGGTCTTCATCCATTTGCGGTCACGGTAGGGCTGGAACTTGTTGGTCCACACGTCCCAGAAACTGTCCTTATAGATATTGCCTTGGTGGTAGTCACTGCGGATGCTGAGGCAGCCCGAAATGGAGCCGTCGGCGAGCACCGAAGCGATGTTGATGCCTGCACTGCACGAATAGTAGTGGTTGCGCACCTCGCCTTCATACTTGCCGAGGAAACCGTCGCAGCCATAGTCGGCGCGAATCTTCCCCTCGAGGCGCGTCTGCTTGATGAACTCCATCATCTCGACGAACTGCGCATTACTGAGCTTGAAGTCGGGCTCGTTGGCGGCGCGACCGAAGGGGAACACCGTAAACAGGCGCCAACGGCGGATGCCCAACGAAATCAGGAAGTCGCGGAACTGCGGCAAGTATTTGATGGTACGTTGGTTGACGCAGGTAATGACATCCCAAGTGAGGCCCGGATGCTGCTTCATCGCTTCCACGGCACGGAGCACGTTCTTGTAACTCATCGGGTTGCCGCGCATCCAATTGTGGTCTTCCTCAAAGCCATCGAAGCTGACCGCGATTGACTTGAGACCCGCCGCAACAAACTCGTTGAGCTTCTCGGCGGAGAGCAACATGCCATTGCACACCATGCCCCACACGAAACCACGCTTCGAGATTTCCTCGCCGCAATGCGCCAAGTCGGGACGCACGGTGGGTTCGCCGCCCGTGGTGATGACCATCATCTTGGCGGGATCCATATGGGCCCGCACTTCGTCGAGCACCTTGAGGAAATCCTCGAGCGGCATGTCGTCCTTTTCGGAGAGCATGCGGCAGTCGGAGCCACAATGACGACAATTGAGATTGCAGCGCAGCGTGCATTCCCAAAACAACTGGTGCAACTCATGCTCATCGATGCGCTTTTGCAGCACCTGATGGTTGAGTTCGAGCATCACCTTCTTATAAAAACCGAGACGTTCACTCATAATCTTCAAACGTCGAAGCGGTTCACAGCGTGGGACTACCGTATAAGGTTTCAGTTGCGCCTTGATTAATCTTGCCTTGCGGAGCGTTCAATTCATTCAATTCCTTGCGGACTGACCGAAGCTCATCCCTCATCCGTTGGGTCTCTTTGCCATATTCCTCGATGATTTCGGGCGAGCCATAGACACAGGCACCCTCGCGGCGTTGCAGCGCCTCTTGGAGTTCAACGATGCGTTCCTGCAAAGCCACACGTCGGGCACTCTTTTCCAAATCCACGTTTACGCCCAACTTGGCATTAATGGTGTCGAGTTGGCTTCTGAGACGATAGGTCTCAGCACCATACCTGGCGATGATTTCGGGTGAGCCATACACAGCCGCTCCCTCGCGACGCGCCAGGATGTCTTGGATGGAGTCGCGCTCCTTAATGAGTTGCTTGCGTTCCTTTCGCGATAAGCCGTTGGTTGTGGTGCAAGCCGCCAAAAAGGCCAATCCCGAAAGCACACCGATGCAAACAGTTCGAACTACTTTTTTCATCTCAAAAATGGGTTATAACGCGGCAAAGATATAAAGAAAAAACAAAACCGGCCACAGAAAAGTGCCAAAAAACGCCACAGTTATCCATTTTTGCGTATTTTTGCGGCACAAACTAAAACATCACTATTATGAAAAGGTTCATCACCATCGCTGCGCTGTTCGCGACGCTGTTGCTCTCTTTCAAGGCCCAGGCCCAACTATCCATCAAGGCTGGCTATACGGGCGAATTCGTCAGTATCGACACAATCGCTGAAGGCAAAAAAGGCACCAACTATTTTGATGGCTATTACTTTGGCCTAAATTGGAGGTTCAACGTCACCGAGCGTATCGACCTCAGCATGGGTGCTCAATACCGGACCTTGCTCGGCGAGCATTCGGAACACTATTACTATTTGCCCATCCAAGGGTTTGTGCATCACTACACCAAAGAGCGTCAGTCCCTTATCGACATCCCCATCATGCTGGGTTATGCCATCCCGTTGGGGCAGAAAGTCACGCTCAGTCCGTTTGTTGGGCCCATGTTCAGCTTTGCGGTCTCAGGAAGCACCCATGAGGAATGGAGTTATCCCTTCAACACGCAGAGCGACGAGGATTGGTATGGCGACAACGGCACTCGTAAGCGCTTCAACCTTTATGCCATGGCAGGACTCACCGCCCGTTTTGGCCATGTCAACCTGACAGGATGCTACCGATACGGTCTGCTCGAACTCAGCACCCGCGAGGCATTCTCCATCAAGGCTTCAGGTTTCTCTGTAGCCTTGGGATACGAATTCTGAAGCCCTTTTGCTTCCTGGAGCAAGATTTGGGCACGGTTTTTGCAGGTATCTTTCTTAGCAATGGAAAACAACAAAATTCAAACTGAATAAAAGACAAAACTAAATTTCAAACAGAATGAAAAAAGTATTTGCAATCGTGGCTCTCGTAGCCGCTATGTTCGTTGCCGGAAATGTGCAGGCACAAAACATGGTTTATGTGGGTTATGCCCCTGAGACGTTTACTTACAACAACTATTCCAACAACTACCAAGGCTTTATGGCCGGCTTTAGCAAAAATGTGGCCATCTCCAAAGGTTTTGGCGTTGCCGCTGGTGCTCAATTCCGTATGAACACCAGGTCTGAATCGACCACCATTTTGGGTGTAACCACCACTGCCAAGGACAACCAATTCCTTATCGACGTGCCGGTTCTGTTCAATTACAGCATTGCCATCAATCGTGACCTCGCCATCACTCCTTTCGTTGGTCCGATGATCTCGTTCGCCGTGGCTGGCAACACCAAGACCAGCATTGGCAGCAGCTCTTCTACTGCCGATTGGTATGGTAACAACAGCAACATGAACCGTTTCAACCTCTATGCCGCATTTGGTGGTGACATTAGATTCAACGACTTCAACCTCTTCGCTGGCTACCGCCTTGGATTGGTCGACCTCAACAAGGACAACAACGTCACTCTGAAGACCAACGGTTTCTTCGTCGGCCTCGGCTTCAGCCTCTAATTGGAGACCACGACAACACAAAGAAGAGACGCTCTCGGGCGTCTCTTTTTTTTGTGCCCTCGCAACGAGTTTTCAACACTAATTGTTGATAAACCTGTTGATAAATTGTTGAAAACTAATCGGATGAGTTGCCGCCTCATCCGCAACAAAATTCCTAGTTTTGACACCTTATAGATTTTATATCTAGATTCGATTTAAAGCATTAAGTATCAAATAACTAAATTTCTTTCAAATGAAACGGAGACTTACTTTTTTGTTGACAGCGGTTTTGCTGTTGGCGGGAATGACTTTACAAGGACAGTCAAGAACGGAAGTGTCAATTGACTTTTCTCAACAAGGTTATGAAAATGCTCAAGATCTTGATGGAGTTACCATCGACATTGACGACAACGTTTCGATTGTGTTCAACAAAGGAACAGGAAGCAATAGCCCCAAATACTACAACACAGGTACTGCCATCAGAGCTTATGGCGGTAATAATTTTGTTGTATCATCCACAGGGACTATTAGTGCCATCACACTTACCTTTAGCTCAGGAGAAGGCAGCAATGCCATCACCACTAATGTAGGTAGTTTTTCCTCACCCGAATGGACTGGCTCTTCCTCTGAAGTGACTTTCACTGTTGGTGGAACTTCTGGTCACCGACGTGTCAAAGCTGTTTCCGTTACATATAGTTCAGGCGGTCAGCAACAAGAAACCGTAGCCACCCCGACCTTCACCCCTGCCGAAGGCACTTATTATGAGCCACAATCGGTCACCATCAGCTGCGCCACCGAAGGCAGCACCATCTGCTACACCACCGACGGCAGCGAGCCGAATGAAAACAGTGCACAATTCACTGCTGGCGTCCCGTTGAACATCAGCGAGACCACGACTGTCAAAGCCAAGGCATACAAGAGTGGCTACACGGAAAGCGCCACAGCCACGGCGACCTATACCTTCCCCACTTTGGTTACCATTGCACAAGCCAAGGCATTGGCAGTCAACGAGTACGCCATGGTGCGAGGCATCGTCAACTTCATCGACAACCGCAACGTCTACGTGCAAGATGCCACAGGCGGTATCTGCCTCTTTTTGAACAGCAACACCGTGCCTTCCGCTTTGGCGTTGGGCGACATGGTGCAAGCCTATGGCAAACGCGCCAACTACAACGGCCTGTTCGAACTATCAAACATCAATGGCGGCAATGAAAGCGAGTTCAGCATCCTTTCATCGGGCAACACACTGCCTCTGGCCGTAAAGACCATCGCTGAAGTGAACGAAGGCGGATCCGATGCCTTGCAGTGCATGCGCGTGAAGATCGAAAACGCCACTATCGGTGCCATCAATACAGGCGGCAACACTCCCTTGGCTCAAGGCGTGAACGCCATAAACATTTATAAAGTGCCCTCCTTGACTGGAATCGAGGAAGGTGACCAAGTAGATGTCATCGGTGTTATCGGCTATTTCAACGCCGCACAAATTCGTGTAGCCTCAGCTGATGATATTACCTTGATTGTCACCCCTGACCCAGTTCTGAACCTCTCCACCACCGAGCTCAACGACTTCCGTTACATGCTTGGCGAAGGTCCGTCTGCAGCTAAAAACTTCACTATTTCAGGCAGCAACCTCACGGGCGATGTCACCATGACCGCTCCCGCCAATTTCGAACTGAGCATTTTACCCAGTAGCGGCTACTTCGATAGCGACGAACTTTCGCCCGTGAACGGCACATTGAACGAGACAACCGTCTACGTAAGAATGAAAGCCGGCCTGGAAGTGGGCGAATACATTGGCAACATCAACATCGTCTGCGGCGAACTGAGCGAGACCATAGCCTTGACCGGAACCGTGACCCGCCAGCCCTCAGTGCTGACCGCCAACCCCACGTCACTCAGCGGATTCACCTACGAATACGAACAAGGCGGTCCGTCGGAAGTGGCCTCCTTCCTCATCAGCGGCGACCACCTGACCAGCAACGTGGCCATCTATCCCTCCGAGAGTTTCGAAGTGTCAACGTTGCCTGCCACATTGTTTAGACCCGAAAACCCCGCTATGGTCTACATCCCCAACTCAGGCCATTTCTTCGACATCAGCATCAGCGTCCGCATGAAGGCCGGCCTTGATGCTGGCACATACAACGAACGGATTTATGCCGTTTCGGAAGACACCGACACCCTGTTCATCAACGTGAGCGGCACCGTCACCGGCGGCCAGCCCACGCCTCCACCTACTCCCGTTGAAGGCAACTACGTTCGCATCAGCGACCTTAGCCAACTGACCGAAGGCGCCTACGTCATCTTTGCCGCTCGCTTCGACGAGAATGCCAGCGACTACTACGCTATGACTGCAGCCACAACAGGCAAACCCACCGGCGCACTCTTCACCTCAGCCATGTCGGGAAGCGATGAAGTGCTGCCCGCCAGCATCGCCGACGAAGAAACTAGCTACTACTGGATAGTAGGCGTTACCAACAACGGCTATACCTTCACCAACGCCGCTGGCGAACTGATCGGCTATTCCAGCGGCACCAATTTTGCTACGGGTGGCGACAACACCGAATGGAGCATCGAACTTGGTAGCGCCGACGAAGGAGCCATGGTACCCAGCTATTCCGGCTTCCTCATTACCAACGTTAATAACGATGTGAGACATTTCGCATTGAACAGCAATCATAACTTCGGGCCATACCACAGCAACAATTTCACTAATATTGGATACAACTTCTACCTCGACCTCTTCGTGAAGACCGAAGGCGGTGTCCCACCCACTCCCGTGGTGGCCACACCTACCTTCACGCCTGAAGCCGGCACCTATTTTGAAGAACAAACCGTAAGCATCGCTTGCGCCACCGACGGAGCCACCATCCACTACACCATGGACGGCACCGACCCGACGGAAAACAGTCCCGTCTACAGCACACCTATTAATATTAATGAGACCACGACCCTCAAGGCCATCGCCATGAAGGAAGGTTATGACAACAGCGCCATCGCCGAGGCTACCTACACCATCCAAACGGGTGCCGTCGTCATCTTCAACCAAGACTGGGAAGGCGAGATGAACGGCTGGACCTTCGTCAGTGTAGAAGGCGAAATGAACTGGACGATTGCCACTTACCAAGGCAACCACTACGCCTACGCCAACGGCTACAGCGGTGGATCGACCCATGCCAATGAAGACTGGTGCATTTCGCCCGCCTTCAACCTCAACGCCTACAGCAACCCCGTGCTGACCTTCCGTACGGCTAAGAACTATAATGGTCCCGACATCGAGGTGTTCTTCTCAAGCGACTACAACGGCACCGACCCGTCTGCTGCCACATGGCAAGAGCTCGAATGTGCTCTTTCTACAGGCAGCTGGACTTGGACCGAATCAGGCGACATCGACCTGAGCGCTTTCAGTGGTTCAAACTGCTACATCGGCTTCAAATACACCTGCACCGACGAGTCAGCGGCCGGTTGGGAAGTCGACGACATCATGCTCGTTGGCCAGACCTCTGAACCCGTCGTCACTGTTACGCCTTTGAGCTTGACAGGATTCACCTACATCGAAGGCAATGGCCCGTCGGCTGAACAGAGCTTTACGGTCAGCGGCCTCAACTTGAGCGGCAATATTGTTATCACCCCAGCCGCCAACTATGAGATTTCACTCGGTTCAGGCAATGACTTCGTCGCACAAACCTCACTCACACTGAGCCACAACAACGGCACCATCGAAGAGACCTCCGTCTACGTCCGCCTGAAAGCCGGTCTTGCCATTGGCAATTACAATGACGAGGACATCACCGTCACCAGTGCCGACGTCGATGACATCGACGTGACGTGCAGCGGTAGTGTCACTGCGCAACCCGCTCCTGGCGGCGACTACGTGCGCATCAGCGACATGAGCCAACTCGTGGCCGGCAACCGCGTCATCCTTGCTGCCCGCTACAACGAGACCGCCAACGCCTACCTTGCCGCAGCCAACACACTGACAAGCGGCAAGCTCACCACCACCGAGTTCACCAGCACGATGAACGGCGGCGACGAAATCATCCCAGCCAGCATCATGGCTGCCGAGGACAGCTACTATTGGACCGTGGACGTGACCGCCGACGGCTACACCTTCACCAACGCCAACGGCGACATGATCGGCTACGGCAACAGCGGCACCAACTTCGTGATGAACGGCAACAAGACCGTTTGGACGATTTCGACGGGCGTTTCGGCTCCCGAGAGCTTGGTGCCTGAATACTTCGGCTTCAACATCGTCAACTTCGAGAGCGACAGCCGCGCTATGGCCCTGCGTGTAACGGAGACTGAAAGCGTGTTGAAAGCCTACTCCACAGGCAACATGACCGGTGGCGAATACAACTTCTTCTTAGACATCTTCATGCAAGGCGAAGGCGGTACGCCCACCGTGGCTGCCCCGACCTTCGAGCCTGCCGCTGGCACTTATTACGAGACCCAAGACGTCACGCTGAGCTGCGTCACCGATGGCGCCACCATCTACTACAGCCTTGAATCGGAGAACGGTCCGTGGAACGAATACGAAGAAGCCATCACCGTCGACGAAAGCATGACCATTTGGGCCTATGCCGAGAAGGAAGACTACAACGACAGCCCCGTGGTCAGTGCCGAATATGACATCCAAGCCGGCCTCACCATCATCTTCAACCAAGACTGGGAAGAAGACTGGCACGGCTGGACCGAGGTGAGCGTTTTGGGCGACACAACCGTTTGGACCATTGCCCAACATAACGGCAACCATTACGCCTATCTGAACGCCTACCAACAAGGCGCCAACGAAGACTGGCTCATCTCGCCCGCCTTCAACTTGGACAGCTACAGCGACGTGGTGCTGACCTTCGTCACCGCCAAGAACTACAACGGTCCCGACATCGAGGTCTACTTCTCCAACGACTACGACGGCGAAGACCCGACCGAAGCAACTTGGCAAGAAATCGAATGTGCACTCTCACAAGGCAGCTGGACTTGGACCGAATCGGGCGAAATCAGCCTTGACGGTTTCAACGGTTCGAACTGCTACATCGCCTTCAAGTACACCAGCACTGAGACCGAAGCCGCTGGCTGGGAAGTGGACGACATCCTGCTCGTTTCGGGCGGCGGCAGCACCGAGCCTTACCTGGTGGCCACGCCCAATGCCTTGAGCGGCCTGACCCACATCGTTGAGCAAGGGCCTTCCGCCGTGCAGACCTTTGTCCTGACGGGCGGCAACCTGCCTCCTGTACCAGGCGGTAATACCGGCAGTGTCACCCTCACTGCTGACAACATGGCCTTCGAAATCTCGCTTGATGGCGAAGACTTCTTATACCAAGCCACCATCCAAGATGTGGTTGGCACTCTCGAACCCACAACGGTTTATGTGAGACTGAACGGCGACGAAATTGGCACTTACGAAGGCACCATCACGATTGAGGACTATGTTTCCATCGAGGTTTCACTTGCCGGTGAGGTGCTCAGCGGAAACGAGCCTTCCATATTATGGAACGATTTGCCGTATTATATCCAAGGCAACAATGATTCCAATAACAACCGTGTACCTGTCGCAACATTCGTATTGCTCCAAAACCTTGAACCATACACAACCTACCGTTACACCAACCAATTTGT
>CAMUYT010000030.1 GCA_947164955.1 uncultured Bacteroidales bacterium
GAAGATGCACGTTGGTTTCGGCAAGGGCATGGAAGAGGAATTGGAAGCGGATTTGATGAAACTTTTGGAAAATAAATAAAATCAATTCGTTATGAAGAAAAACTATTTGTTTCCCCACTATTTCCAATGGATTGGATGGGTGATTGCCGTTGCTTCTTTTGTGGTATTGTTGCTGAGTGTGATTAACGATACAACAATCCGTATGCCTGCCCTTTATTTGGATGTCTTTTTTGATGATGACAATGAGAGTGGTTTCTTTCGGATGGCCGAATCGAGTATGTACTCCATCACCATGCCTTTGTTAATCATCGGATTGATTTTCATTGGTTTCTCCGAGGAAAAGGTCGAAGATGAATTTGTGCAGTATATTCGTTCGCAAAGTCTGATTTGGTCCACATACGTCTCGGCGGGCTTGTTCATTCTTGGCACCCTGCTGATTTACGGATTCACCTATATGTATATTCCTTATTTGGTGTTCTTTGTGTTTCTTCTGCTGTTCGTGATTAAATTCAAGATAGCAATGTTCCGCTTCAACAAAGGAGGCGCGCAATGAAGAACCGTTTGAAAGTGGCGCGGGCCGAAAAGGACCTCACGCAAGAAGATTTGGCCAAACTCATCGGTGTGAGCCGACAGTCGATCAATGCCATCGAATCAGGGCGGTATGTGCCATCCACGGTCTTGGCCTTGAAGATGGCGCAGGTGTTCGGAAAACCGGTGGAGGAGATTTTCTTCCTCGAAGAGGAGGATTAATCAAGTCGTCGCTTGGCGTTATTGACTAACGTCGAATCTGGCGATTTGCGAGGAGAGCCTGCCACAAGCAAAGCGCGGTGGAAGCAATCCAGATGAAGAGATTTATTATCTGGACAGCTTTGCCGCGTTTTGCTCGCAACGCCTTGCAGTGACGTAAATCGTAAAAGAATGTTACTTTGCAATAGTGAATTTCTTGATTGTCACCTCTCTATCGTTTTGTATCCTAACATAATACATCCCTTCCGCCAACCCCGTCACATCAATCTGTTGGATTGCATCGGTAATGCGGCCTGACAGCAACGTTTGACCCGTTAGGTTGGTGATGCAATATTCGGTTTCTGCCTGTAGAGATGCGCCATGGCACGTCTGTACAAATAGAATTCCGTTGGTAGGATTAGGATAAACCTTGATTTCCATCGCGTTGTTCTCATCAACGGACAGCACATCCTTATCCAAACATTCCGACCAGGCAATGGTGTTTCCGCCATCGGTGCTGATGCCGTATTTGTATTGCCCAATCGGCAAGGCATCCCAACCATAATCGACATATTGGGCATCGGCCACGTTTGAAGCAATCAGCTCGACGTTGCTTCCGTCGCAATTGGTACGGTAGATGTCGTAGGTGTTGCCCACGGTGATGTCGTCGATGTAGAAGGCGTTGTCGTATTCGCCCTCATTGAGTTGGTTGGCATACTTCCATTCCAAGATGTGGTTGCCAGGGCCAATGGTCACCGTGTAGCGTGTCCACGGCACTTCGTCCTTCAAGGTCTCGCCATACTGCACGTTGTCGACAAAGAAGCCGCAGCCATTGAGCGGGAAGCAGCTGACGCGGGCATAATAGCTTACGACACTCGTTGTGGGCAGGTTGACCGCCAGCGAGATTTTGCTGTTGGAGAACATGCCCGTGTTGGTCGACTTG
This sequence comes from uncultured Bacteroidales bacterium, assembly GCA_947164955.1. Lineage (GTDB taxonomy): Bacteria > Bacteroidota > Bacteroidia > Bacteroidales > F082 > Limimorpha. Next base: position 1,670 of record CAMUYT010000030.1, read on the forward strand.
GCGCAATAGGTGCCTGTATTGGGTTGCGTGTCGGTGACGCCCCAAGGGCTGGTGGCGTCGTTGATCCACATGTTTTGGTAGAAGTCACCCGACTCGAAGCCATCGTAAATGCCCGCAGGCAGGTTCCACGACAACGACACGCGCATGTTGTTGATGACTTCGGCCTCAATCTCGATTGCTTTCGTCAAGGTGACGTAGTTGGAGGGGAGCGAGGTCATGTCGTTGTTGAGTTGGGCGGTCACATAATAGGTGTAGCTGCCGCCATAGCTGAGATGGTCGGTGTAGGTGGTTGCTGTTAGGCCCGTGGCAATGGGAAGGCCGTCGCGGTAGACGGTATAAGAGATGCCTTCGGGGGCGGCAACCCAATTCAAGACGACCGTTTCACCGTCGAAGTCGGCGGTGAGCCGGGTGGGTCCATGGTGGAACAAGGCATTGATGGCGGCCAGGGCATCGATGCGGCCCGAGCCGGTGATGTTGTTTTTCTTGCTATTGCCGATTTTGACGGCGGTGAGTTCGATGATGGAATCGATTTCGGCGGGAAGCAGTTCGGGATTGGCTTCGAGGAGCAATGCCATCACGCCGGCGGCACAAGGCGTCGCCATCGAGGTGCCGTCGTAGGCCACATAACCGTCGTTGGTCGCATAGTTGAGCGAGGTGATGTTTGACCCCGGCGCGGAGATGTCGGGACGAATCAGTCCGGGCTTGGCAGCGTTGCCGTTTTCGTAGGGGTAGTCGTTATACTCGCCGATCTGTGCACCTTCGGCCCACGTGACAGGACCCACCGACGAAAAAGCGGAATGCGCGTCATTGCTGTCGGTGGCGCCGATGCTGACCACCGCAGTGCGACCTCCGGTGAGGGTTTGGTCGGGGTGGAACCACGGTGGAGGGCAGTTGCCAGGCGACTCGATGTTGTAGGGGATAGGCTGGGCGTATTGGGTTTGGCCGTCATTGCCAGCCGCCACGGCCGCGACCACACCTGCGTCGAGGACAGTTTCGTACAATTGGCGGTAAACGCTGTAACCTCCTACGCCTGGGTCGCCAAACGAGCAACTCAATATGTCGGCACCATGCTCCAAGGCAAACTCAACACCACCGATAAGCTCGGCGTCGCCACCTTGTCCCTCGGCACTCATCATCTTGATGGCCATGATTTTGGCACCAGGGGCGACACCCGTCTGGGTGCCAGCCGTGCCTTGACCTGCCACGATGCCGGCGCAGTGGCTGCCATGGCCGTGGTCGTCCATGGGGTCGTTGTCGTGGTTGACGACATCGTAGCCGTGGTGGGGATATTCATTGCCACCATCCCACATGCTGTTGGCAATGTCGATGTGGTTGTAGTTCACGCCTGTGTCGAGGATGGCGATGATCACGTTTTGTCCAGTGAAGCCTGTGCCTTCATAGTTCCAAACCGCAGGCGCGTTGATCTTGTCGACGTGCCAAGCGATGTCTTTGGCTGTGATGGGACGGGGCTTCTCCGTTTCGGGAACCATCAGACGCATCTCGTCAGCGCCGACCCAAGCCACATCCTTGCGTTCGGCAAGCAGGGCGGTGACTTCGTCGCTTGCCACGCAGCTGAACCCATTGATCGACCAAAACTGTTGGATTTGGTCAACGTGGTTGGCATCTTTGAAACCGTTCAGGAAATCAATCACTTGAGCTTGCGAGGCTTGGCAAAACGCCTTACGTTCGGCGATGACGAAGTCGCGGCGTTGTTGCTTGGTCATGAGTGCCGTTTTTTGCGACAGTTGGGTTTCGTTATATTGTTCCGCCATCATCACGAGGATGCGGTGTGGGGCCTGACCGAACATCAAGCCGAATAAAAGGGTGAAAAACACCGAAAAAAATGCTTTCTTCATAATTGGTTGGTTTTGTGTAATAAAACGTTCCCGATGCGGCATTCGAGACAACGTTTGCGCTTGCAAAAATACGAATAAAGGTGCAACAAAGCCTGGGTTTGCATGGCGTTTTCCGCAGTGATGCCGCAGGCCGCGAAATGGCGAATGATGGCATTGTCCTCAGCCTCAGTGTCTTCGAGGAATTGCATCGCCGTTTCGCACACCGATTCGTCCTTGTGCAGTTTGCCGTGGCAAAACAACAAAGGCACCACCGCATTGATGAGCAACAGGTCGGCGGTGGCATCGCCCAAATGTTTTGGTTGTGACCTTGTAGGGCTGTCACATTGTGGCAGCCGGTCACATTGTGGCAGCCGTTCACGTTTTTCAAACCGCCAATGCGTCTCCCAATACCCCGATGCGGCCACGTCAAACAAGGCATTGACCTCGGCAGTGTCTTTCGCTGCCTTGATTTTGGAGAACAAACACCCGTTTTTGTGAATCAATTGCGCCATTTGGGCCAAACGGATGGTCGGGAAATTGGAAGGTCGCATCCGCATGAATTTCCACCGCTCGGCAGGCATGGTCAGCAGGTTGAATTTGGCACGCATGACGGTGAATTCGCGCTTCAGCAAGAGCGGATACTCCTCCGTGAAGTCGTCATCGAGGAAGCCCGCGCAGCCCATCAGCATGGCTTCCACTTGCAAAAGGTTGTCGGCATGTTTGAGCAAGGTCTTGAATGGCAAGATGTTGGCCAAATACTCAAAAGCCTCGTTGTTGACTTTCAGGCCAAAATAGCGCATCAGCAGCTTGTAGAGTGCGTCTTCCCAGTCGAATTGGTTGGCTTCCAGTATCTTGGTGACGGTCCCCGACTTGCTTTCCAAACGTTCCACAGCCATGCGGTCGAGCCACGAAAGCCTTGTGAAGAGAGGCACTTTGGCGATGCTTTTCTCGCAGGGAATCCAAGTCTTGGAGGCGATAAGTTTCTGATATTGAGCAAAAAGACTCTCATTGAAATGTCCTTTCAGCTCCAAAGTCGGGATGTCGTTTACCTTGGCGTCGTTTTTGTATACCACATGCAGGATAATGTTTTGGTAGGCTTTGTCCCTTTGGTGGCCGTGACGGTTCCAGTCGGAGGCTTTTACGTGGATTTCCACATGGCCTGCCCAGAGCTTGTCGCCGATTTGGATTTTGGCCTCCAAGTAGTCAGGACCCGAGTCGGTGTTGCGGTAGCCCGTGGCCACGATGTCAACCGCTTCGTTGTCCGCGGACTTCAAGTCCTTGTCGGTCAGACGGTTCTCCCAAATGTAGTATAGAAATTCTTCTTTCATTTTATTCTCCAATGGTTCAGTGGTTCGCTGTCGAGCGTGCCTTTCTTCGCAGCCCAGTCGATGAAGAGAGAGCGCAGGTCGCGGTCGCTCTGCCAAACCACGTGGTTCTTGATGTCCTCTTGTGCCCAGCCAACGCCGTTGATGAGGTGGTTGCCGCCACCCATTGAGCGGTAGGAGTTCATCACCACGTTGTAGGTCTTGTCCATGTCGAAAGGCGTGCCATCGGCCATGCTGAGGATGTGGATGCGCTCGCCCATGGGGTTTTTGTCGGTCACCTCATAGAGGATGCCTGCAGCGCAGTCGAAGTTGTAGATGGGGTCCTTCATCTCGTAGGCGTATTCGAGGAAGGCTTTCACTTCCTTGCCTGTCAATGCCATGACAGCCAGCGAGTTCTCGAAGGGATACCAGGTGAAGAAATCGCTGACTTTCAGCATCCCCGCCTCAATGGTCTTGCCGCTGCTGAGCGGAGCCGCCATGGAGATGTCGGCATGGATGCCTTCGGCTTCGACGGTCTCCATCTGGCAACGGTGTATTTCGTCGACCCAGAGACAAGGCCCACTGAAGATGTCCTCGCTGCTGATGCTGACGGGGAGTGTGGCTACTTCGCGTTGCCGATAAGCCTCAGCCCGGTCGATGTAAGGTTGGATTAAGGCAAGGAAGGTTTCGTCTTTCTGCTCGTCGTCGGTGGCCATGAGGCTGATGCTTATGTTGGGCTTTTTGCCTTTCTTGAAGGTCACCTCGGCGAGGGCAAGACCCACGCCTCGGTTGCCTGAGTTGAGCACATAGACGGGCTCTCCATTGATATTGGTTAGCTTCTCGGCACGGGCGCGGTGGTCGTGGCCGTAGAAGATGATGTCGAAGCCTGGCACGTTTTCGGCCACCCATTTTGTGGCGTTCTCGCGACCCAAGGGGTGGTCTTCAGGCAGGTTTTGCATCTGTGGCTCAAATCCCGAATGGAAAAGGCCCACCATCAGGTCGGGGTGCTCTTTCTCTTGGATGGTTTTCACCCATTTCTCGGCTGCGGCTTCCAGTTGCTCGAAGCGCAAGCCGGGACGCAAACGCTCAGGCACCCAGGTGACGACGTAAGGTGTCAGCAGTCCGAGCATGGCAATCTTGTAGCCTTCGCGCTCCAATATAATATAAGGTGTGAAGTAAGGCTCCCCCGTGGTCTCGTCGATGACATTGGCGGCCAAAACGGGCACCTTCGCCTCGGAATAGACGCGGTCGAACACCTTTCGCCCTGCCTCGATGTCGTGGTTGCCCACGCAAGCCACGTCGTAGGGGAAATAATTGAGGAACTCCGAGGTTAGGTTGGGGTGTTCGGGATCTTGGTTGGAGCAATATTGGAACACGGTGCCTTGCAGGTCATCGCCGTTGTCGAGCAAAATCAGTCGGTCGCCCAGCTCGGCTTTCAACTGCTTGATGATGAGTGCGTCATTGGCAAACTCGTCGTAACGGCCGTGAGTGTCAGTGGTTTCCAATAGGGTAAGAGTCGTCTCTTTTTGAGAACATGAGGCGAACATCGCGGTGAGGATGATCATGAATTTGAGTGATGTTTTCATTGTGGATGATGGCTTTTAAAGCCCTAAAAGTACGGCTTTTTCCGTCAAGTTGAACAAATCGCGGAAATTTTTTTCCTGAAAATGGGTGAAGTATGATATAAATCCGTATTTTTGTGGCACAATTCCATAACTCCGATTGCGACATGGCCGATTTGAGCATCATAGTATCCGAAATTGAAGTGAAATTGAGGAAATTGCTTGATGAAAGGAACCAGTTGGCCATTGAAAACAAGCGGCTTGCTGAGGAAAACGAAGCGTTAGACAAGGAAAATCTGGCGCTGCGTAGGTCGGCAGTGGAGTTGCAAGATAAAATAAATAAATGTACAATTGTTAACGCACTCGATGACGAGGGAGAAGTAGAAGAAGGAAGAAAGCTCATAAAAGAGTTGGTGAGAGAGATCGACAGGTGCGTTTCGATTTTGAACAGTAAGGAATAACTCAGATAATTGAACATCAGCGTGATGGATGAGATCACAATCAATATCACCCTATTGGACAGGCCTTACCGGCTTTCGGTGGCCCGCGCTGATGAAGAAAAAGTCCGCAAGGCTGGCAACCTCATCAATGAGAGGATCAAGTATTATTCAAAGCATTATGCCTATAAGGATGTGCAGGACCTGCTTTCGATGACCGCCTTGCAGTTTGCCACCTCAGTGGTCAAGATGGACGCTGAATTGACTTATCGGAATCAGAATCTGGAACGTAAGCTGCAGGATCTGAACGACTTGTTGAGCAAATAATCATAACCACGGCTTCCGTGGAAACGTTCTTTGAAGAGTTGGAACTGCCTGCTCAGCGCATTGGTAAACTCAACAGAATCTAAACATCAACCGGTCTACTCGCGCTCTGCAAAAACGGGCCTCATTCCCTTCGGGGAAGCACCTTGGTGCCAGTGGAAGTTTGCGCACCGCGGTGGCCATAAGCGTATCATATTGGGGTTTACTCACATCCCACGAGCAGGCAGTTTCTTTTTATTCCTCCTCATTTTTCGGGTAAAAACAGAGTTTAAAATGTTATTACTCATCACAAACACTACTTGGATTATCATCGCCGCCGCAGCTTTGGTCGTGGGCTTTGCGGTGGGTTATCTTATCACGTCCACGCTGCTGAAGAAGGCTGTCACCAAAGAAGAGACCGCATTGCTCGAAGAGGCCAAGGAAAAAGCCGAAGTCATCAAGAAGGAACGTATCCTGCAAGCCAAGGAGAAATTCCTCCAACTGAAGGACGAACACGAGAAGGCCTGCGAAGACCGTAAGCGCGAACTGGCCAGCGCCGAAAACCGCATCAACCAGATGAAGCAAGATGCCAACAAGAAGATGGAAGAGGCTCAACGCAAATCGAAAGAGGTGCAGGCTGCCCAGCAGAAACTCGAAAACCAAATCGAGGTCTTCGATAAGAAAAAGGCTGACCTCGACCGTATCTACAAGGAAGAGACACAGAAGCTGGAGACCATTTCAGGCCTTTCGGCTAAGGAAGCCAAGACGCAGCTTGTCGAACTCATCAAGGAAGAAGCCCAGGCCGACGCCATGGTCTACGTGAAGGAAGTCACCGAAGAGGCCAAGATGAGCGCCGCCCAAACAGCCAAGAAGATTGTGCTGGAGACCATCCAACGCACGGCCTCAGAGACAGCTATCGAAAACACCGTCAGCGTGTTCAACATTGAAAATGATGAGATTAAAGGCCGTATCATCGGTCGTGAGGGCCGCAACATCCGCACCCTCGAATCGCTTACGGGCGTCGAAATCATCATCGACGACAGCCCCGATGCCATCCTCATCTCTGGCTTCGACCCCATTCGTCGCGAAATCGCACGCCTCTCGTTGCAGAAGCTCGTCACCGACGGACGTATCCACCCCGCCCGCATTGAAGAAGTGGTGCATAAGGTGGAGAAACAAGTGGATCAAGAGATTATGGAAACCGGTAAGCGCACTTGCATTGACCTCGGCGTCCACAACCTCAACCCCGAGCTCATTAAGATGATTGGTCGTATGAAATACCGCACCAGCTATGGCCAGAACCTGCTGCAGCACTCCATCGAGACGGCAAAACTCTGCGCTACCATGGCTGCTGAGTTGGGACTCAACGTGAAAGCCGCCAAACGCGCTGGTCTCTTGCACGACATCGGTAAGGTGGCCGAGAACGAGGAAGAACTGCCGCACGCCATCCTAGGTATGAAGGTGGCCGAACGCCTCAAGGAGAAACCTGATATCTGCAACGCTATCGGTGCCCACCATGACGAAATTGAGATGGACAACCTTATCTCGCCCATCGTGCAGGTGTGCGACGCCATCTCTGGCGCCCGCCCAGGTGCCCGTCGCGAGGTGGTGGAGGCCTATATCCAACGTCTCAACAAGTTGGAGGAAATGGCCATGAGCTATCCGGGCGTGGTGAAGACTTACGCCATCCAGGCCGGTCGTGAGCTGCGTGTCATCGTTGGTGCCGACAAGGTGAGCGACCAAGACGCCGACCGCATCGCCTACGACCTCTCGAAACAGATCCAGACCGAGATGACCTATCCGGGTCAAATCAAGATCACGGTCATCCGCGAAACGAGAGCCGTACAGTACGCAAAATAACCATTAGGTCACAAAACCTTCAAAACCGACAAAACCAAGGTGAGAAGTGGGCGGCACCCAACTGGGATGCCGCCGGAAAGCAGGCCAGTTGGCTGCTTTCCCACCACTAATTAAAGTTTTGCTTGTTTTGAGGGTTTTGTGATTAAAAAGTAATAATGATGATAAGAGAAGAAATCGTATTCGGGCCCATCCATAGCCGCCGTCTTGGTAGCTCTTTGGGCATCAATTTGCTCCCAACCGAGGGCAAACTCTGCAATTTCGACTGCATCTATTGCGAATGTGGTTGGAACAAGGATGGACGTAACGACACCAAACTGCCAACTGCTGAAGATGTCTATAAAGCATTGGAAATCAAATTGCAGCAGTGCCAGTCCAACCACATTGCCATCGATTCCATCACTTTCAGTGGTGACGGCGAACCGACGATCAACCCCGACTTCCCGCAAATCATCGACGACACCATCAAACTGCGCAATTGGTATTATCCCAACTCGAAGATTACGGTGCTGTCGAATGCCACACGGGTACACCTGCCCGAGGTCTTCAAAGCCTTGTGTAAGGTCGACAACCCGACGATGAAAATCGATGCACCCACCAACGAACTCGTCGAGAAAATCAACCATCCAGCACCGGGTTACGACGTGAATAGGGTAGTGGAGGCCTTGAAACTCTTCAATGGCAACTTCATCTTGCAAACGATGTTCCTGAGAAGCAAGAACTTCGATTCGTCAAATCCGGAAGTTCTGAATGGTTGGATGGACATCGTTCGCACCTTGCGTCCGCGCGAGATCATGGCGTATACCATCGACAGGCCCACACCCGAAGAAGGCTTGCAGAAAATCACCGTCGACGAGATGCATCGGCTGTTGCAACCTCTCATCGACGAAGGCTTTTTGATTCAAATCAAAGGCTGAAAGGTTTATTCCACTCCTACATTCATGCGCCCCATCAGCCTAAGCAATGGCGAAAGGACAGCAAACATAAAATCGTAGACGATAAGGCCTGGCAACAGGCCTTTTTCGCCAAGGCGCTTGGAGGCTTTGTAGTAGATAAACAGCTGTGTGCCAAAGCGCAAGAGGAAGAAAAACGCCAATATTGGGATGTAGAATGCTGCGCCATTGGTGATGCTGAAGGCTGGCTTCATGCATAGCAAAGCGATGAACGAGGCGTAGAAGAGGAACTGTGAAAGATAGAACAAGCTCAGCGAAAGTCGGGCGCGTGGACTGTATTTCGGTATCGTCGAATAGCGGCTGCTCTTTTGTCGCATCCAAAGGCGGAAATTGCTTGGAGGCGTGCAGAGAATGGCGTTTTCGGCATCAATCAAGACTTCCGTGTTTTTCTTGTTGGCCACCTGGCTGATGAACAAATCGTCGTCGCCAACGGTGGTGGTATAATGCGAGATAAATCCTTTGTTCCTGTAAAACAACTCTTTACGATACGATAGGTTCTTGCCCACACCCATGTAAGGATGCCGGTTGAGCGCCGCTGAAAGGTAAAGCAGTCCGTTTTGAAGCGAATCGAAACGCATGATGCGGTTGAGAACGCTTTTTTTCTGGACGTAAGGACTGTAGCCGATGACAATCTCCGTGCGGCTGTTGTAACGGTTCACCATACTGCGCAGCCATTGGTCGTTGACGGGCATACAGTTGCAATCGGTCAACACGATGAGGTCGTTTTGTGCCGACTTGATACCCATCGAGAGGGGGAACTTCTTGCCATTGAAGAAGTTGAGGTGCTGCTTGAGTTGTACAGGCTTCACACGCGACTCCTGGCGTTCAAGGTCTTTTAGGTATTCCTCCGTCTCGTCGTCGGAGCAGTCGTTCACTACAACGATTTCGAAATCAGGATAGTCCTGCTTGAGCAAGGCGGGAATCAACTCCACCAGATATTCGTAAGCGTCGCGAGCGCACAATACAATGGAGACGGGCTCCAGCTCCTCATCAAGCTTGGGACGTCCGCCTTTTTTGAAGAAAGCGACTTTCGAAAACAGCCCCCAGTGATATAGCAATTGGATGATTAGACTAATGCAAAAGATGATTAAAATGATGAAACTTAAGCTGTTATATGAAAAACTGATATGCACGGCACTTGAATTTTAGTGAATGCAAAGATATGAAAAAAGTTGCGAAAAAAGTCGTACTTTTGCACAAAATTAGAATGATGAAATTCAGCATAGTTTCCAACGACGCCAAAAGCTATGCAAGGGCGGGTGTGCTGCAGACCGACCATGGTCCGATTGAGACCCCGATTTTTATGCCTGTCGGTACTGCTGGTACCGTCAAGGCTTGTCATATTCGTGATGTGCACGACGAGGTCAAGGCGCAAATCATCCTGGGCAACACCTATCACCTTTATCTCCGTCCGGGATTGGATGTGCTCGAGGCCGCTGGAGGCCTGCACAAGTTCAACGGCTGGGACCGTCCCATCCTGACCGATAGCGGTGGCTTTCAAGTGTTCTCGCTTACGGGCATCCGCAAGATGAAAGAGGAGGGCGTCACATTCCAGTCGCACATCGATGGCTCACGCCATCTCTTTACGCCCGAGAATGTGATGGACATCCAGCGCAGCATCGGTGCTGACATTATGATGGCGTTCGACGAATGCACGCCTGGCACCGCCGATTATGCCTATGCACGTCAGTCGATGGAGCGTACGCACCGTTGGCTCGACCGTTGCTGCGAGCGTTTCAATGTCACCGAGCCTAAGTATGGCTACGAACAAGCGCTGTTTCCTATCGTCCAAGGTTGTGTCTATCGTGACTTGCGCGAGCAGTCGGCCGAGTTCATCGCCTCCAAGAATGCCGTTGGCAATGCCATTGGCGGTTTGGCCGTGGGCGAGCCGACCGAGAAGATGTATGAGATGATTGAGTTGGTGAATGCCATCTTGCCCAAGGATCGTCCGCGGTATCTGATGGGTGTCGGTACACCGGCCAATATCCTGGAAGGCATCTCGCGTGGCGTCGACATGTTCGACTGCGTGATGCCTACCCGAAATGGGCGCAACGGCATGATTTTCACCTCCGAAGGCATTATCAATCTGAAGAACGAGAAGTGGAAGATGGATTTCTCGCCCGTCGATCCCAATGGCGAAACTTTCGTGGATGTACAATATTCGAGAGCCTATCTGCGTCATCTCTTCGTCGCTGGCGAAATCCTTGGCCCCATGATTGCCAGTCTCCACAACATCGGGTTCTACCTGTGGATGGTGCGTGAGGCACGCCAACATATCGTGGAAGGCGACTTCGCCGAATGGCGCGACGTGATGCTGAACAAAGTGACCAAACGTCTGTAAATGAGAAAAATTGACGCATATATCTTTAGGAAGTACATCGGTACGTTCTTCTTCGCCATCTCCATGCTGATCCTCGTGGTCATCATTTTCGATTTGTCGGAGAATATCGACAGCTTCTTGAAGCACAACGCGCCGTGGCAAAGGGTAGTGGTCGACTACTACATCATGTCGATACCCTACTATATCAACCTTTTCGTCCATCTTTTTGCCTTCATCGCAGTGGTGTTCTTCACCTCGAAGATGGCCGCTCGCACCGAGATTGTGGCGATCTTGAGTAGCGGCATCAGCTTTTGGCGTTTTCTCGTGCCTTATATGATGGCTGCCATTACCATCGCCGTAATGTCGCTTTATTTTGGTAACTTCTTGATACCCAAGACAAACGAAATCAGGAGGCAGTTTAAGGACGAATATATGGAAAAGCTGAGCCAAAGTGCAGGGCGCAACGTCCATGTACAAATCGGGAAAAATGAGTTCGTCTATGTGGAGAGCTACAACATTGCCAAGCAGTATGGATACAAGTTTTCATGGGAGAAGTATGAAGGCAATGAGTTGACTTACAAGGTGATGGCTGATATGCTCTACCACGACACGGTGGCTGCCAACAGTTGGAGAATCGACCCTTATGCCATCAGGTCTATCGCTGGCCCGGAAGAAGAACTGCTGAAAGGGCGCAACCTCGACACACTGCTCAATTTGTATCCGACTGACCTATACAAAACCAAGGAGGACTTCGAGGAGATGAATTATTTTGAGCTTCGCGACCACATCAGAAGCATGAAAGAGAAGGGCTCGGAAGGCGTCAAGGCTTATGAGGTGGAAATGCACCAACGTATGTCGGCGCCAGCGGCCGTCCTCATCCTCACGCTGATCGGTGCCGCCTTATCGAGCCGGAAGGTGAGAGGAGGCATCGGAATGCACCTTGGCATTGGCATCACCATCGCCTTTGCCTATATCCTCTTCATGCAGGTCTCCAAGTCGTTCGCCATCTCGGGAAGCCTCTCGCCATCCATTGCTGCCTGGATTCCCAATTTCATCTTCTGTCTCATTGGGATTTATTTGCTAAAGAAGGCGCCTAAATAGTTTGAAAATCAAGTGCTTGTTATTTTTCTGCAAAAAAAAGACCGTCCTTTGCCGACTTTTCCTTAATTTAGCCACTTCAATCAACAACAAAATCTTCGCATTATGCACATCGCAGTAGCAGGCAACATCGGCTCAGGAAAGACGACCCTCACGGGACTCCTCGCCAAACATTTCAACTGGAAGCCTCATTATGAGGAAGTTGAGCACAACCCTTACCTCGACAGCTTTTACGAGGACATGCAACGCTGGTCGTTCAATATCCAGATTTTCTTCCTCAACAGCCGCTTCCGTCAGGTGATGGACATCCGCAAGAGTGGCGAGGACGTCATCCAAGACCGCACCATTTATGAGGACGCCCACATCTTCGCAGCCAACCTCTATTCAATGGGGCTGATGGAGACCCGCGATTTCGAGAACTACCAGTCGCTCTTCGAGCTGATGACGAAGTTTCTGCAGCCGCCCGACCTCTTGATATATCTGCGTGCATCGGTGCCTACGCTTATCCGACATATCGCCAAGCGCAACCGCGAGTTTGAACAGTCGATCAGCATCAGCTATCTGACCAACCTCAACGAACGGTATGAGAAATGGATCAGCGAGTACAAAGACGGCAAACTCCTCATCATTGATACCGACAACATCGAACTCGAGAATCCTGAAGACCTGAGTACAGTGGTCGACAGGATCGAAGGTTCACTAAATGGATTGTTTTGATTATGAAAGTAGTAGGAATCATACCCTCTCGTTATGCCTCGACGCGTTTTCCTGGCAAGCCCTTGGCCATGATCAAGGGCAAGACGATGATACGACGCGTGGTTGAACAGGCATGGAAATCGAAGTTGGACGCTGTTGTGGTGGCCACCGACGACATGCGTATTGCCGACGAGGTGCTCAGCTTTGGCGGACAATATGTGCTCACCAACCCCAACCACCAAAGCGGCACCGATCGCTGTTGTGAGGCCTTGGATATGCTTGACGAACAGTTTGATGCCGTGGTCAATATCCAAGGTGACGAACCGTTCATCGACCCGCGCCAAATCAATTTGCTCGTCGACTTGATCTCACAAAAGGAGACGCAACTGGCTTCGTTGGCCAAGAGGATTGATGAGGAGGACGACTTGTTCAGTCCCAACGCGGTGAAGGTGGTGATGGACCACGAAGGCAAGGCCTTGTATTTCAGTAGGTCACCCATCCCGTTTATGCGTAATCTGGCACAGAACCAATGGCTTGAAAAGGGTGCTTTTTATCAGCATATTGGCATTTATGCCTATAAGGCGGCCGTATTGCGTCAGATCGCGAAGATGCAACCTTCGAAGCTGGAACTCGCCGAGTCGCTCGAACAGCTGCGTTGGCTCGAAAACGGCCTGAGCATACGAATGGCGGTGACGGATGCAATAAATGTCTCCATCGACATACCCTCCGATTTGCTTAAGGCCGAGCATCTTGCTAAAACACAAACGCTTAAAGAGAAATGATCTCCATCGCTGAAGCCATATCAGACCTTTTGTATGTCAGGGATACCGTGGTGGTGCCTGGCCTTGGGGCCTTTGTCAAGAAGGCGACGTCGGCCAAGGTGAACCCCGTGGCCAACCATTTCACCATGCCGGGCAGCCAACTCGAGTTTGATGCCAACCTTCGGGAGGATAATGATTTGGTGGTCGACTATATGGCGGAGAGAAACGAAATCCCTAAAGACGAGGCGCAAAAACTGCTGGCGATGTTTGTGTCCGATTGCTTCAATAGTTTGAAGAAAGGGAAGAAGCTGGTGCTGAAGAATATCGGTACGTTGTATTACGATTGGGCCTCCGATTTGGTCTTTGAGCAAGACAAAGCCTCCAATTATAATAGCGATGCCTTCGGCTTGTCTGATTTCTCGCCTACGCCCGTCGTGCGTTCGATGACGAAGAATGAAATCAAGGCTGAGATTGAGAAACAACAGATGGACAAGAATACGCCAATGACGGTTGACGAAAAAGCGGTGCATGAAGGTGACGAAGTCGAAGACGATGAGGAACCGCGACGCAGCTTGGCATGGCTGTGGGTCTTGTTGGGTGTCGTACTGCTGGCGGCTGTTGCCTATGGCTTGTATTGTTTCAAGGTCATCGACTTCGGAAAGTGGAGAAGCCATCCTTCCCAACCGATCCAATATGCTCCTGGTACCTTCAAGGTGCCCAGCTATGAAAAGACATGGGAGTGGAAGGAAAAAGAGCCTGTCGACGAACCCATAGAGACTCCTGCTCCGGCAGTGGATTCAACGTGCACCATTCGAATCATCGCGGGCTGCTTTGGTCAGGAGGAAAACGCTGCCCGATTGACCAACACGTTGAAGGCCGAGGGATTTGACGGCGCATTCTACGAGTTGAGCGGCAGCAAGTGGTTTGTCTCGTTTGGCCGCTATGCCACCGATGAAGAAGCCACCAAGGTGCTTCGTGAAATCAGGGCCAACACGGAATATAAGGCGTGGATTAAGAAATGAGAAGGTTGCTGCTAATATTTTTCGTCATGAAACGCTTACTGTTTTCTTTTTGCTTTTTTGTCATTAATGTCTCTGCGTTCTCTCAGGTTCGCATCGATTGGCAACAGTGCTATGGAAGCATGGGCATGGATCATGCCGACCGTCTCATAAAGAAGCATAATGGTTATAGGATATCGGGATGTGTCGGTGAACGAAGCGGCATGGTGACAATTCCTATAGAATCTCGTTCGTGGATTATTGATATTGATGAAACGGGTAATATTGTTAAGGAAATTTCAATTGGTTGCTATGCTCGAAATAGTGAAGATTTTTTTGCAGATTACTATAGAGTGTATGACTATGCACTTGGACTTCCCCCAAATGAATTGGGGAAAGAACAGTTAGGGATTAAGAAATTGGATGCTAATGGAGATGCGGTTTGGGAAACCTCGGTGGGATGCGAAAACAAGGCTTTTTGGTATTTCGTGCATGGAGTCAGCACCCCTGACGGTGGGGTGATAGCCTCAACAACCACCCAATGGGGAGGAGGAGACATTACCAATTATTATGGGTGGAACGATGCTTGGGTGGTGAAAATCGACAGCCTCGGCCGTCTTGAATGGGAAACCACTTTGGGTACAGAGAATTCAGAGTTCCCGGACTGTTTTATCAATGCTTCAGGCGGAGGATACTATGTGGGAATAAGTGGCAACCCGGGCTATGTTGGATCCATACCTGTTTGCAGAGTGCCTTCGACGGACGAATTCGATGCTCTTTTCATTAAATTGGATACCGATGGCATCTTGCTTTGGTCCCGTTGCTATGGAGGGTCGAAATGGGATGCGATTGTGCAAATTGTAGAACTTGAGGATGGTTTTCTTTTGGTTTGCAGTTCGGAATCGGACGACAGGGATGTCGAAGGAGCAGGATATCATCTCGGATATATCCATGACAACCCTAATTATGGCCAAACTTATGACATCTGGCTTGTCCGCACCGATTTTGACGGAAACATTATCTGGAGCCGCTGCTATGGGGGGACAGACGATGACTTCCCTACTAAAGCCTTCCAAAACGAGGATGGAGGTTTCACGGTTTTCGGAACCACCTGGTCTATTGATGGCGACGCGCAGAGTGCACAGAATCTGCATTTCCCATGGGATGAATATATCTCTTCAAGGCTGTGGGCTTTCCGCATCGATACCGATGGCAATATGCTATGGGAGAGAGCGATAGGGACAAAAATGAGTAGAGATGATGTACTAGAAGATGTTCTGAAACTTAGCGATAGGGAGTATGCTATCCTTGCTACCGCCGAACCACCGGCGGAAGGCTATGAAGGTGATTTCAATTGCACCAACTGGGACAACCGCCTTTGTGGGTTCGATTCCTATTGGGTTCTCCACATTACTGACATCTTCGATTATGATGATGTAGAAGAAGGTAAAGTTGAGGAAACCAGTGTTAGCCTCTATCCCAACCCTACTCAAGGTTTGCTCACAGTGTCGGGTAAAGGGCTGAGGCAAGTGAGCCTTTACAATCTTTTTGGCCAGCAAGTGGCTGCCATTCCTTCCTATAATGGTATTAACGCCATGGTGGACACAAGCGGCTTTGCTGCAGGCATATACATCGTGCGGGTACATACTGAAAATGGCGTTTGCGTGAAACGGGTGGTGGCAAAGTGAAAAATAAGAAAACACGATTTCGCAGACAGCCGTTCTGTGTTCCGCATTATTGTTTATCTTTGCAGGCATAAATCTAGATTAGGAACACTTGAATAATGTCAAAGAAAAACAAACTAGAACGATTTGCCGAGAACAAAACCTTTCCTAACTTGTTCGAATACAGCTACGAACGCATCATGGCTGAAGGCTTTCCGCTGCAAGGGCGGTGGCACGAGGATTTTTTCCACAACGACAATCCCATCGTGCTTGAGTTGGGCTGCGGCAAGGGAGAATACACCGTCGGCTTGGCCCGTGCGCATCGCGACATTAATTATATAGGTGTCGACATCAAGGGCGCCCGCATCTGGCGCGGACTGAAACAATCGAACGAGGAAGCACTGAAGAACGTGGCTTTCCTGCGCGCCCGCATTGACCAAATCGAGCATTTCTTCGCCAAAGACGAAGTGGCCGAGATTTGGGTCACCTTCCCCGACCCGCATCTTGGCGAAGGGGCACGCAATGCACGGCACCGTCTTACCTCGCCCGAGTTTCTCGACCGTTATCGTAAGATCGTTCGTCCTGACGGCATCCTCAACCTTAAGACCGACAGCCCTGTCATGTATGAGTTCACCCTCCACGATGTGATTGAGAAACAAGGCCTTCCGCTGCTTTATGCCACCGACGACCTCTATGCGAACGACGACAACCTCGAAGTGAAGACCATCCGCACCTTCTACGAACAAATGTGGCTCGACCAAGGGCTGACCATTAAGTATTTACGGTTCAAGATTAATGCTGAATGAGAAATGTTGAATCTTAAATATTTGAATTTTAAATCTTTGAATCTTTAAATCTTGAATTTCAAATCAAACTAACATGTATACCGACGACAATAAACTCTACATCGCGCATTGCGACAACGGCCCCATCTACATGGTGGGCAAGATGGCCAACCGTCACGGCATGATTGCCGGCGCCACCGGCACGGGTAAGACCGTCACCCTTCAAGTGCTCGCTGAGACCTTCTGCGAGGCAGGCGTGCCTTGCTTCATGGCCGATATGAAAGGCGACCTCTCGGGCATCAGCCAACCGGGGCAGATGAGCGGCTTCATCGAGAAGCGTTGCCCTGAGTTTGGCATCGAGAACCCCAACTTCCATGGATGCCCCACACGCTTCTTCGACGTGTATGGCGAACAAGG
>CAMUYT010000031.1 GCA_947164955.1 uncultured Bacteroidales bacterium
AGGACGAACTCTTCTACCACAACCCCGCCCAGCCGCGCTATTTCCACCAAGTGGACCTCACCGACGACGAGCATTACATGTTCCTCTTCGAGAGCGGTCAAGGCGCAGGCAGCACGCTGTGGATCCGCGACATGCAAGACCCGAAGGGCCAATTCGTGCAAATCGCCGACAACATGGACTACCAGTACAGCCCCATCGACGTCATCAACGACACGCTGTATGTCTTCACCAACTTCAACGCGCCCAAGGGCCGCATCTGCCGCGTGTCGGCTAAGGCCCCGCAGATGGAGAACTGGGTTGACGTGATTCCCGAAAGCGAGAACGTGATTTCGGGCATCAACCTCGCCAAGGGCAAGATGATCGTGACTTACGACAAGGACGCCGCCAACCATGCCTACGTTTACACGATGGACGGCCAACAACTCCACGAAATCGCCCTGCCGACCTACGGTGCCGTGGGCTTCAGCAGCCGCTACGAGGAACCTGAAGTGTTCTATGCCTTCACTTCCTTCGCCTTCCCGACCACGATCTACCAATACAACATTGACGACAATACCTCCACCGTGTTCCGCAAGCCCGCCATCGACTTCAAGTCGGACGACTACGTCACCGAGCAGGTCTTCGTCACCTCAAAGGATGGCACCAAAGTCCCCATGTTCTTGACTTACAAGGCTGGTTTGCAGAAGGATGGCACCAACCCGACCTTCCTTTACGGTTATGGTGGCTTCAACATTACTTTGAATCCTGGTTTCAGTACCAATCGTCTGCCTTTCTTGGAGAACGGCGGCATTTATGCCCAGATGAACCTGCGTGGTGGCAATGAGTATGGTGAAGAATGGCACCTTGCCGGAACCAAGTTGCAGAAACAGAACGTCTTCGACGACTGTATCGCCTGTGCGGAATACCTTATTAATAATGGATACACCTCGCCGAAGTATTTGGCTTTGAACGGCGGCAGCAATGGCGGTCTGCTCGTCGGCGCTGTGGTCAACCAGCGTCCCGACCTCTTTGCCGTGGCCGTACCGCAAGTTGGCGTGATGGACATGCTGCGCTACCACCTCTTCACCATCGGCTGGAACTGGGCCAGCGACTACGGCACCAGCGAGGACGACGAAGCCATGTTCAAGGCCTTGTATGCCTACTCGCCACTGCACACCATCAAGAGCGGCGAAGATGTGCATTATCCCGCCATCATGGTCACCACTGCCGACCACGACGACCGCGTGGTGCCCGCCCATTCGTTCAAGTACGCGGCCACCCTGCAGGCTGCTCAAACCGGCGACGAGCCTAAGATCATCCGCATCGACACGAAGGCTGGTCACGGCGGCGGCAAACCCATCTCAAAGGTCCTGGAAGAGCAAGCCGACATTTATTCATTCATCCTGTATAACATGGGATTAACCTATCCGAAGGAGGCGAAATAATCGCTGACTTTTTGAAACAAGAATCGCCCGCCAGAAACTTTTCTGGCGGGCGATTCTATATAGAAGTCAGAGTGGACATAACTACCAACAATACTTCACTGCATACCAAATGGCCACAAACTGCTCGATGGTGACATTATCGGAAAGGGTGAATTCAACATCCGAGGAATAACTGGAATTGTTTTTGTACACTTTGAGGCCTTGCTTGTTGGCAAAAACGTCGGAGCTATAGCTCGAATTACCATCATAGAGCTTGCCGTCTTTGATGTTGAACAAAACATCGGAAGAATACGACGAAGAGCCTTTGTAAACCTTCCCTTTGCTGACGGTATAGAGAATATCGCTACTGTAGGAAGAATTGCCACGATACACTTTGTTGTCGTCGATGCGGCAAAGCA
Source organism: uncultured Bacteroidales bacterium (assembly GCA_947164955.1). Classification (GTDB taxonomy): domain Bacteria; phylum Bacteroidota; class Bacteroidia; order Bacteroidales; family F082; genus Limimorpha. Next base: position 1,823 of record CAMUYT010000031.1, read on the forward strand.
CGTCGCTTGAGTAGGACGAGTTGCCTTTGTAGACTTTGTCGCCACGCAAGGTGCAAATCACATCGCTGCTGTAGGAAGAATTGCCTTTGTAAACCTTCACTTGTGCAGAGGCACTGATGAAGGCGAAACAAAACAGCATGGCAATCAATACTTTCCGATAGTTCATAACGACTTGATTTTGAATTTAATCCATATTGAGTTCTTCGTAAGTGTAGGTCACCTTCTCCCCTACGCTGACCACCACATAGCTCGGATTGACCTTGGTATCGTTGAGGTTGTCGCTCATGACGTAATGAACGCCGCCAAATTGGCGTTGCTCGCGCATGTGGAAGTGACCCATCAGCACCATGTCGACATTGTGGTTGCTCATCAAGTCCATGAAAGCGTATTGCTCATCCTGCGGCAAATTGGCGGCAGGTGTTGTCGTGTAATTATAAGAGGTGCGGAACAACCAATTGTGGCTAACGACGATGCAATGGCGATATTCGTTGCGATGCGAGAGTTTTTCCTCCAGCCATTCCAGCTGACGTTTGCCGTGGGTGCCGTTGCCCGAATCGAGGAAGATGAACAAATCCTGGAAACCGCCAACGGTCTTCACCGTTACAGTATAGGTCGATGTGTGGAAATACTGCTTGAAATATTGGGCACAATCGTAATAGACATCATGGTTGCCGATGACAGGGAAACATGGGTCGTTTTTGGCTTGGGTCTCGGCGTTGTAGGCCATAGCCTCGGCTGACATTCTGAAGCCTGCCTCGCCGCTTTCGTTCACCAAGTCACCGGCATGGATAGCGAGCAAGGCCTCCGGGTCGTTGCGCTCAGCGGTGATGTATTTATACAAGCGGTCTTTCGGGCCTTGTGGCGTAATGCTGTCGCGCTCAGAATAGTGTGAGTCGGAGCAGGAATAGACGTGGTACTCGTCGGGAGCATTCTCGATGACAGGTTCGCTGTTTTGGGCGTTGTAGTCAAGCCAATCGGCAACGCGCTCTTCGGTGTCGCTGCGGTTGACGACCATACCGGCGATGTCGAGACGGTTGCAGCCGGTGGCAAGAATTGCAGCTGCAGCGATTAATGATATAAGATGTCTTTTCATTTTTGTCAAGAATTTAAGAATTTGAGAATCAATAATCTGAATTTTTAGGAATTAGAGAGGAAAACGCAGGCGTTTTCTATGGTTTCCAAATCAGTCCGACGTTGCAGAACCAGCCGTTATATTGCGAAGAAAGGTTGAGCACACCGCAAGGATGCAGTCCCGCTTCGGCAGTGATTCTCAATCCGTTGCCGAAATCGTAATAGCCGTTCACGCTGTAGAAAAACAAGGTGAAACGCTCGATGACGAAGTCGCGGTAGTTCGAGATTCTTGCGCCTACGTTCCATGGATGCGTTTGGTCGAAAACGTTGCCTTCGACGCAGAAAGTGACATTCATTGGCTCGAAGGTCACGTCCATGCCGCCATTTTTACGCAGTGGAATAGGTGCTGTGAAACGGTTAGTCAAACCTAACTGGAAATTGAAATGGCGGTTGCGCCAGCCCAAATCCAACAAGGCATTGAATTCCTGCAAGTCGTATTTTGGGAAAATGCGGTAGAGATAGCGGTTTTCCAAATACAAGGTGCCACTCTTCGCCTTGAGCAAGTCGACCTGATATTGCAGGTTGATGGCATGGCGGTTAAGGGTCGAGGCTTGATAGCCCAAGCCGATGTTGAAGTTGTCGGCAAGCTGACAGTTGCCTTTCAAGGCGAGTGAGGCGCTGCTGCCCGAGGTTCGGGTGTAGTCGTATTCGCCGTAGGTCTGCAAAGTCCATTGCGCCTTCGCAACAAAAGCGAAGAGCAGCAGACCCAATGTGATTGCAAATTTCTTCATAAATCAAATAATTGGATTGCAAAAGTAGAGAAAAAGCCAGCAACAAATCAAAACCAGCCATTCTTTTTCTTACTTTTGTGCCTAAATTTAAAACACATCCCCCTATGAAACGTTTCTTTACAAGCATTCCAACCCTGCTTTTTTGGGGTCTGATTAGCCATAACCTCAACGCCCAATACGGCCCTCAAATCGAGAACCGAGACTTCGAGCAATGGACTTCTCGTGATGAGCTATCTGTCAGCGAACCAGTGCATTGGCATTCAGGTGGAACGGCAACTGGAACTTTTTCTGGATTTTTATCCAGCCAAATCGAATTGTCCCCCCAAGTCCGTCCAGGTTCCAATGGAATCAAAAGTGTGAGAATCTATCCGTCGAGTGTTTTAGGCATTACGGCTAACGGCAACCTCACCAACGGACGCATGAATGCCGGCAGCATGTCGGCCACGGGTACAGGTAACTACAACTACACGCAACGTGCCCAAAACGCCTTCAATTCCCCTGTCTCGCAACTGCCAGATTCCGTAACGGTTTGGGTCTGCTTCCGTAGCCAAAGCGTCTCCGACAAAGCTCAGGTGAAGGCTGTCGTCCATGGCGATGCCGACTATAGACTCATCGCCGATGGCACCGAAGCTCCTGCCAATATGCACGTGGCCACGGCAGCCCTGTCTTTCACCCGCACATCGTCGGCTGGCGGATCCTACAATTGGCGCCGCTTGAGCATACCGTTCAACAACAACGGTCCTTGCACGGATGTTCGCTATATCCTGATGACTGCCACCACCAACGAGACTCCTGGTAGCGGCAACACCAGCGATGACCTGTTCATCGACGACTTGCTGTTGGTTTATAATCCCACCCTCGTCATGGGCCAACTTAGCACTACCCAATTCAACATTGGCTCCTCCATCACCATCCCCTTCACCTTGACAGGTACCATGTCGCCCGACAACCTCAATGCATCCGCCAACCAAGTCATCGCCCAACTTTCGGATGCGAATGGCAACTTCAACAACCCCACTGAGTTAGGCCGAATGACCACCAATACGAGTGGCAGCATCACAGCACAAATCCCTAACGTGACAGCTGGTAGCGGCTATCGCGTGCGTGTGGTATCGACCAACTATCCTATGGTAGGTGGTAACATTCAGAATGTCAGTATTATCGATACTACTGATTTGGGAGAGCACCTTGTCTCCTCTTCAGTCTTCCCCAACCCATTTACGGGCTCTTTGACCGTCACAACTGGAAACAAAGCCCAAAGCCTCAAGGTTTTCGACATGTTTGGCCGTTTGTTGAAAAAGCAAATGGTTTTGGGGACCCGAAACGAAATCGACTTAAGCGAATTCAGTGCAGGCGTCTATCTGCTGCAAGTGGATTATGGTGAAAGCCGAAGCCTACACCGCATCATCAAAGCGGAATAAAAAGAAATCGCGGTGAGGGTCTTGCCCACCGCGATTCTTTTTTTTGGAAATCCAGTCTTTACAGTCTTTCGTTCACCACGTCCCAGTTGACGATGTCCCAAAGGGCTTTCAGATAGTCGGGACGGCGGTTTTGGTAGTCGATGTAATAGGCGTGTTCCCACACGTCGAAAGTCAACAGGGGCTTCAAGCCGCGCTGCACGGGGTTGCCAGCGTTGGTCTCCTGCGTGATGACCAATTTGCCGTCTTTGTCGGCAGAGAGCCACACCCAGCCTGAGCCAAACAAACCTGCGCCTTTCTTGGCAAACTCTTCCTTGAAGGCTTCGAACGAACCGAACTGTTGGTCAATCCATTGGGCAATCACACCTGTAGGCTTGTTGTCGGCCTTTGGAGCGCGGAATTGCAGGAAGTACATGTTGTGGTTCAGGATTTGTCCGGCATTGTTGAACACCCCACCTTCGGCGGTCTTCACAATCTCCTCAAGCGGCATGTCCTCGTACTTCGTGCCTTCGATGGCAGCGTTAAGGTTGTTGACGTAAGCTTGAAGGTGTTTCCCATGGTGGAAGCCTATCGTCTCCTTGCTGATGACGGGCTCCAAGGCGTTTGCCTCATAAGGCAATTGGATAAGTTGGTATTTCATGATTCTTGCGTATTGATGTGGGCGCAAAGATAGAAAAAATGTGGGACTCGGCAACTGGAGCCCCACATTTTTTACTGGTTCATGTACATCTGATAGAGCGGCGAGTTAGGCTCGCTCTTCAAGCGCCTTAGGGCACGGTCGCGGATTTGGCGCGTACGTTCCCTCGAGATGTTGAGCTTCATGGCGATTTCCTCAAGCGTATACTCGCGCGAGGTGCCGAGCCCGAAATACATGCTGATGATGGTGCGTTCCTTCTCGTTGAGCATGTCGAGCGAGCGGCGGATGGCACGGCTCGTCGACTCCTGCTCCACCACCGAGTCGGTCTTGGCCTCGTCCTCGTTGACGTAGACATCCAAGAAGTTGGCATCGTCTTCGTCGTCCAAAGGCGCATCGGTCGAAACGGCCCGCGAGTTGAGGCTCAGCAGTTGGTCCACCTTTTCCTCGGGCATGTTGACCTCTTCGGCAATCTCCTTCAGTGTGGGCCTACGCTCCAGCTTCTGTTCGAGCAACGAAACGGCCTTTTTCACCTTGGCCAAAGCCCCAACTTGGTTCATGGGCAGACGGATGATGCGTGCCTGTTCGGCCACGGCCTGCAAGATGCTCTGACGAATCCACCACACAGCATAGGAGATGAACTTGAAGCCGCGCGTTTCGTCGAAGCGTTGTGCGGCCTTCACCAGACCAAGGTTGCCCTCGTCGATAAGATCTTGAAGGCTAAGGCCTTGGTTTTGATATTGTTTGGCCACCGAAACGACGAAGCGTAGATTGGCCCTGACCAATTTGTCCAACGCGGCTTGGTCGCCGGCCTTGATGCGTTGTGCCAGCTCGACTTCCTCGTCGGTGGTCAACAATGCCTCTTTCGCAATGTCGGAGAGGTACTTGTCCAAAGTCCCCGTGTTGCGGTTGGTGATCTGTTTTGAAATCTTTAGTTGTCTCATTTCTTCAAATCTTTTTATTGTTTTAAATTTTTGTTCATTCTATTCTCTCTCATCATACCAATCTCCTCTTATTGATTTTAGCATAATCTTTGCGATTGGGAGAGAAGGGCAATCCTCCATCTCTCCCAACCCAAATTATAAAAACTATCAAAAACTGTACCGAAATTTCTGGTTTTCAGCAAAAAGTGAAACTTCCTTGCAATTTTAGTTGAAATAGAAGTTCACCACCATGCCGTTCGGATAGACGCCTTCCATGCTGGTGCGGCGCGAACGGTTGTTATTCAGGGCACTCTCAAGGTCGGTCTTGCTGTTCACTGCGTTGCCGTTGACCTTGGTGATGACAAAGCCTTCGGTGATGCCTGAACCCATGAAACGACCTTGACGGATCTCGACAATCTTCAAGCCGCTCTTGATGTTCAGACGGGCTTTGTCGTTCTGGTTGACGGGTTGCAGCATCAGGCCAAGGTCTGAGTTAAAGAAACTCTCGCCGTTCTTGACCACGTCAACGTTACCCGCTTCATTGAGTAATGTCAGCTCATAGTGATGATGGCTGCCATGACGGTTCACCTCCACGTCCACCTTGTCGCCAGGACGATACTGCCCCACCGATTCCCTAAGTTGCGTGGTGGAGTTCACCTTCTTGCCTGCAACAGAGGTAATCACGTCGCCAGCCTTGATGCCTGCCAATTTGGCAGCGCCGCCTTCGGTCACTTCGGCAACATACACGCCTTCAATGTTTTCCAAGCCTTCCTTCTCGGCCAACTCTTGGGTCAGCTCAGCGATTTGCACACCAAGATAACCGCGTTGGGTGGTGCCATAAAGCAACAAGTCGTCAACCACCTTGCGCACAATGTTCGACGGAATAGCGAACGAATAGCCTTCGTAAGAGCCTGTGTGCGAAGCGATAGCCGCATTGATGCCGACCAACTCGCCCTTGGTGTTCACCAAAGCGCCACCACTGTTACCAGGATTGACGGCTGCATCGGTCTGGATGAACGATTCCACCGATGTACCTTCACCCAAAATACTGAGGTTGCGAGCCTTGGCACTCACAATACCCGCCGTGACCGTTGAAGTCAGATTGAAAGGATTACCCACGGCCAACACCCATTCGCCGATACGGACATTGTCGGAATCGCCAAAGGTAAGGTATTGCAAGTCACTGGCTTCCACCTTGATAAGGGCCAAGTCGGTGGTGGGGTCGGTACCAATGATGGTAGCGGTCTTTTTCACCTTATTATTAAAGGTGACCTCCACCTCGTCGGCGCCTTCCACGACGTGGTTGTTCGTTACGATATAGCCATCGGGGGTCAAGACCACGCCCGAACCATAGGCCACCATCGTATTGTTGCGCGTTTGACCCGGATAGCCGTAAAGCTGGCCGAGCAAGGCACCGAAGAAGTCGTTGTAGGTGTTGCTTTGTCTCACAACCTTGGTCATGATATGCACCACGGCATCGACACTGCGCTCGGCGGCGTCAACAAAGTCGGGCGTGTTTTCGGTCGGCAGGAAAGCCGCACGATGTACTTGGGGTTGCTGCTGCACCTGCTCGACTTGCGTGACAGGCTGTTGCTCAGTTTGTTCAGTCGTTTCGTTCGTCTGTTGGTTTTGGTTACCACATGATGCCAGCGCCATCACTCCGGCCAGCATCCAAATCATGCTCACTTTTCTCATCTTATCTCAATTTTATGGTTTCTTTACTTCTTTATAGTCTCATTAATGCCATTTTTCAACCTTTATTGCGCCAAAATGCGTATTTTTGTCGAAAATTTTGGCGGATAAAGGCAATCAAAATGCGTGCCAGTCTACCGACAAACGAAGAGTTTTCAACGAATTGGAGCAAATGTTCATCAAAAACGAAACGATAACGCTGCGCCCTGCCGAGCCGGAAGATGCCGAGCAGATTTTCCTTTGGGAGAATGACCGCAACGTGTGGCGCGTGAGTGGAACGCACGCCCCCTACTCGCACTTTCAGATTGAGCAGTTCCTACTGAGCGACAACGACTTGCAAGCCAACAAGCAGCTGCGCTTGATGATCGACCTGGCCGAAAATGGGCCAACCATCGGCTGCATCGACATTTACGACTACGACAGCTTCAACCAACGCGCCAGTTTGGGCATCCTCATCGACAAGGCCCACCGCAGGCAAGGTTTTGCCAAAGCCGCACTTGCTTTGTGCGTTGAATACCTTTTCCGCGACCTCATGTTGCACCAAGTGCATTGTGCCATCGACGCGCTGAACACCGAAAGCCAGCAACTGTTTGAAAGCCTTGGCTTTGCCCTTTGTGGACGGCGAAAAGAATGGATAAGGACGGCAGAGGGGTTCATTGACGAACTGGAATACCAACTTTTGAAACAGATTTGAATTATGGTCAAAATACAAACCACCCTACCCGACGAGAAAAAGGGCAAGAAGAAAAGCAAAAAGAAAAGCGGCAAACGCGCCTCTTTCACTGTGTTATTAGTGCTTGGCATCCTGTTGGTCTTTGCGGCTGCCTTCGGCTTTTGGGCCTACAAGACCGTCGTGTCACCCAACGTGCAGACAGCTGAGGGACAGAACGTTGACCTCTATATCCCCACTGGCTCTGATTATCAGCAATTGCAAACCATCCTTGGTGAGGCAGGTTTCATCGTCAACGAGAAGAGTTTCAATTGGTTGGCCAACAAAAAGGAGCTGCCCGCCAACATCCATCCTGGCCATTATGTAGTGAAGGACGGTATGAGCAACAACGCATTGGTCAACATGTTGCGCGGCGGACTGCAGACACCCGTCAAGGTGAAGTTCAACAACATACGCGACATCGACCAATTGGCAGGCCGCATTGCCTCGCAAATCGAGGCCGATTCCGCGTCCATTTCCGCAAAGCTTAACGATCAGGAGTATATCAACCAATTGGGCTTCAACAAATACACTATCCCTGCCCTCTTCCTGCCCGACACTTACGAGTTCTACTGGAACACCGATGCCGAGGGCTTCGTCGTGCGGATGTTCCAAGAATACAACAAGTTCTGGACCGAGGAACGCAAACAACAAGCCCAAAGCAAAGGCCTGACACCCATTCAAGTGAGCACCTTAGCCTCCATCGTCAACAAGGAGACCAACATGACCGACGAGATGCCGCGTGTGGCAGGGGTTTATATCAACCGCTTGAAAAGCAACTGGTTGCTTCAGGCCGACCCCACGCTTATCTTCGCCTGGAACGACTATACGATACGCCGTGTGCTCGACCGACATAAGGAAATCGACTCGCCTTACAACACCTATAAATACATTGGCCTGCCTCCAGGACCCATCTGCATCCCATCCATCGCCGCCATCAAGGCCGTGCTCAACGCCGAGGACCACCATTACTTCTATTTCTGCGCCAAGGAGGACTTCTCCGGCTATCACAACTTTGCCAAGACCCTCAGTGAGCACAACCGCAACGCAGCACGATACCAGCAGGCGCTGAACCAACGAGGAATAACGAAATAATCGCTAACTGGATTGCTTCGCTCCTCTGAGTCCCCCCTGCGGAGACGCGAAGCGACATCAGCAAAAGCCCTGAAATCGAGATTAAGACACATCTAATTAAATAATTATCACTTACACCACCTTGTTGCGGGGATTTCAATCCCCGCCTAACTAAACAAATGACAACTACAACTAAACAAATGACAAAAATGAAAGCATTCAAAGCATACGACATCCGTGGCGAATGGGGCACTGACCTCAACGCCGACATTGCCTACCGTATCGGTTACTTCCTGCCCGATGTGCTCGACACCGACACCTATCTCGTGGGTCGCGACATGCGCCTTTCCTCCCCGACCCTGTTCGAAGCCCTCACCCATGGCCTTACCGATCGTGGCAAAGACGTGGATAGCATCGGACTCGCCACCACACCATTAGTCTATTGGACCACAGCTAAATACGGATACGGTGCTTCGATTCAAATCACTGCATCACATAACCCTAAGAACCACAACGGCCTGAAAATCTCAGCCAAAAACGCCCTGCCCGTAGGCTACGACATAGGCCTCAACCGCCTCGAAGCCCTAGTGGAAAGCGACAAAGCCATGACACCTTGTGAGAAGAAAGGCAAAATCCGAGAAAAGAATGTCTATGCCGACTACATCGCTTTCCAACAGCAGTTTGTGGGCCCTCACGACAACCTTAACATTGCGGTGGATTGCAGCAACGGTATGTCGTCCATCTTCGTCCACGAGCTGATTGGCGAGGCGCATTACATCAACGACAACTTGGACGGCAACTTCCCTAACCACGAACCCAATCCATTGGAAGCCAATGCCCAAGAGCAAATCAAAGAATTGGTGCTGAAAGAGAAATGCGACGTCGGGCTACTTTTCGACGGCGATGCTGACCGCATTACTTTCATCGACGAAAAAGGACGCTTCATCTCCCCTGACCTTATCATTGCCTTCCTGGGCGACTATTTCATCGGCGAACAGCACCAGAAAGGCATCGTGCTGCAAGACATTCGCAGCTCGCGTGCCATCCAAGAGTACTTGAATAAATACAAAGCGAAAGTGGAGACTTGGCGTGTGGGTCGCGCCTATGCTGCCATGAAACTCAGGGAATTGGATGGTTGTTATGGCGGTGAGTTGGCTGGACACTATTATTTCCGCGACTTCTACTATTCCGACTCTGCCTTGTTGGCCGCCTCCATTGTTTTGCGCCTTTTGGGCGAGCGTAAGCATGAAGGCAAAACGCTGAGCCAGATCATCGACGAGATTACACCTTATTATAATAGTGGTGAAATCAATTTCAAGATCGAGAAAAAACAAGAAGCCATGGATGCCGTGCGTGACCATTTTACAAGCATTGAAAAACCTGAGCGTTTCCTCGACTTCGATGGCTACCGCCTCGACTATCCCGACTGGTGGCTCAATATACGGCCCTCTAACACAGAACCTTATCTACGCTTCCTCTGCGAGGCGAAAAGCGAGGCGACGCTGAAGGAAATCATCGCCACAGTAAAAGAAATCGTGAATCGGTTGGCATAATACCACTATTTTGCTTACCTTTGCAAAAAATTGAGAAAATGAGAAGATTGACTTTGTTTGTATCGATTGTGCTACTTTTGGCGATGTCGTCATGCGAAAATCATGGAAAATCAAGGCTTTATACAGAGAAAGGCTCTGAACTCTTGTTGCGTTACAGCAAGTTTGACGAGGCCGAGGAAACGCTGACCCAAGCCATCAAATACGACAAGAATAATGTTGAAGCCTACTATTATCGTGGTTGTGCCAAGATGAATGCCAAGAAATACCAGGAAGCCGTCAGCGATTTCGAGAAGGCCATCGAGCTGAAACCCGATTATGCCGATGCCTATTTCAACCTCGGACGCGCCTACTTCCTCATGCACGACGAAGACCGCGCCTGTGAATACTACAAGCTGGCCGACCAATATGGCAGGCCCAACTTGGAGGATTACCTGCGACGCTGCAATTGATCACTCCACAATTTCCTGCTCGCCAAAGGCTTCTTCAGCAATGACGTCGCCTTCCTCGTTGTAGGTCTTCCAAATCCCGACCTTCACACCCTTGGCATATTGCCCCTCTTCCTTTAAGGCTGTGCTGGGATAATAGGTCTTGCATGCACCTTCCAACGCGCCATTATGATATTGGCATTCCATGATTTTCACACCTGTGTCGGAATACTTAAAGCATTGGCCTTCCGGCTGACCTTCAATATATTGCATTTCCTCGGCAAGTACGCCATTGTTGGGATTGTAAAGTCTCGACCAGCCATGAACTTTACCATTTTTGTTGTCTTCCACCAGTCGCAATTGGCCTGAGCTGGCATCATAGTATTTCCATTCGCCTTCTTTCTTCTGGTTGAGGTAATAACCCGTTGCGACTACGCGGCCATTCGGGGCGTAGGTTTTGTTCAAAGCCTTGTCGCCCGACTTATCGAAGTCGTTGGTAGCCTTCAAGTTACCTTGTTCATCATAGTACTTGAACGTGCCTTTGCACTTGTCGTTCTTGAATTGGCCTTCGTAGCGCAACTGGCCGTTGGCATAATAGTCGTGCCACTGTCCTTGACGCCGACCTTTAGAATCAGTTTGGTTGAAGTCTTGCGCCATGGCTGCGACCGTAAACAACAGACTCACAAAGAGGAAACAATATCTTTTCATGATTTCTCGGTTTTGACGATGCAAATTTACGGAAATAACTTAACTTTGCACGGTTTTATTGTATGGCAGAATATTCATCCATATTGCTCGAAAACGCAGTTGAGTCGCTATCCAAGCTTCCAGGCATCGGAAAGAAGACGGCTTTGCGTTTGGCGTTGCATCTCCTCAACGAAGACGACATGGAGACCGAGCAACTTGCTGATTCACTGCTCAAAATGAAGCATAATATCATGCTTTGTGAGCGGTGCTACAACATCAGCGACACCAAGGTTTGCTCCATTTGCAGTAATCCCCGCCGCGACGAGAACACACTTTGCGTAGTGGCCGACATGCGCGATGTTTTGGCCATCGAAAGGACGGCTTCCTACAATGGGCTTTATCACGTCTTGGGCGGTGTCATTAGTCCGATAGAAGGCGTATCGCCCAACGATTTGAAGATTTCCCAATTGGTGCAACGTGTTCAAAAAGAAGATATTAAGGAGATTATTCTGGCTTTGCCCGCCACCATTGAGGGCGATACGACCAATTTCTATATTTTCAGGCAGTTGAAGGGTTTTGAAGGCAAGATTTCAGTCATTTCCAAGGGGATTGCTGTGGGTGATGCCTTGGAATACGTCGATGAGGTCACGCTGGGACGTTCGATTCAAAACCGCATTCCGTTCAATTCTCACTAAACAATTCCAACTGGTTCTCCGTCAGATACAATTCTTGCGGCACCTCGTATTCGTAGGCGGTGATGAAACGCGCTATATTCTTCTTAATCAATTTAATGGGTGTCGTTTTTCGGGCTTTACAATAATTGCGCAGCGAGCGGTATTGTCCCGACGACAGCTTGAAGGTAATCGCGTGGTAATGGTAATTGCGACGTTTCCGTTTCTTGTTTTGTCCCATAACACCTTGATTTGATGGCACGAAATAACAAAATTTTGGAAGAAAAAACAAATTATTGCGTTTTTTTCTACCTTTGTCGACCCAAAATCGAATAGAAATGAAAATCGCCGTCATCGGAGAATCCAACATCGACATTGCCGTGAGGCCTTATGGCAATACACGACAGGGAGGCTGCACGCCTGCCGACATCCGTTTCCATCATGGCGGCGTGGCTCGCAACATTGCCCACAATCTTGCTCTGCTGGGACATGAGGTGCAATTGGTTTCGGTTTTTGGTTCTGACGATTTCGCTGAACAAATGATGGTTGAATGCGAGCAAGCCGGTATCGACCTTTCTTTATCTACGCAATACGAGAACATGAAAAGTCCTATTTTCTTGAGCCTCAACGATGAAGTGGGTAATATGCAGTCTGCAGTTTCCGACATCGAACTCAACGGTTTTTTGGACTTGGATTGGCTCATGAAGCGTATTGACGCCATCAATCGTGCGGAAATGGTCGTTGCCGACACGCTCATCAGCGTCGAAGCCCTTTCCTTCCTGATTGACCATTGCCTGGTTCCGCTTTATATCGACACGGTGTCGCCCAACCGCGCCCTGCTCCTCGCCGAGGCTGTAAAGCAGTCTTACAGGAAGTCGTTTTTCGCCTTAAAATGCAACCTCGCCGAAGCCCAAGCCCTTATAGGCATTGCCGATGCCAGTGAGTCCGCAAGTCTGCTGGCCGACAAAGGCGTCGAAAACGTTTATTTAACCATGGGCGAAGAGGGCGTAATCTATTGTTCAAGAAAAGAGGCCCAACGTTTCCCTGCAATAGAAGTCGAAGCCGTCAACGTGACTGGTTCTGGCGATGCTTTCTTTGCTGGTGTGATTCATGCCAACGCAATTGGAATCAACGACAAAGCCGCTGTTGCCTACGGCCTGAAAGCCGCCTGCCATAACGTAAAAAGTGAAGCACCTGTCAACCCGATGCTCTGCCTTTCTGTTTTTGATGATTGATTTCGATAAGAAACTGAAAATGTAGATAATTTTGGGGCTGTTTTTCCGTTTGATTCAAAACGAAGCAAGATTACAAAAACTTTCGTACTTTTGCGTTTCAAATTTCATTATTATGCTTCAAAGTCTAAAACAGTTCAAAGAACGCCATCCTTTCACCTCACTGATGCTGATAGCCATTGTGGTGAGAATCATTGTGGTAATATGTGTCCCTGGATTTGGTTCTCATGGCGAGCTACAGCACCCGACGCTCTTTATCGGTTTTTTGGACAAGATGAAAGACCTATTTGGCATTGGTGAATCACATGGTATGATGTTTCTCAGCCGCGCCCTATATGCCATGGTGTCGCTTTTCACCGTGTCGATGATCTACCGTATCGTCGACCTCACCGCTGGCAAAAGCAACGCTTGGCTGCTGGCTCTCATCCCAACTTTCAGCATCGTCATGCCATCTTTCGGTATCATTGAAAATGCCAGCGCTTTCTTGGGCTTGCCTCTGGTTCTTTATGGCTCCAATGTGGTGCTGCGTCAGGAGATTCTGCGTAAAAACAACCTCACCGATAACGTACACCGCACCTCTTTTTTGATTGCAGGCCTCATGTTGGGCTTAGGCATTTGTTTTTGGTATGAAAGCGTCTTCATCGTTTTCAGCATCTTGTTGATCCTCTGCCTTAAACGCAATTTCAAAGGTGCTTTGATGACTTTGTTCGGAACCATCATTTCCATCGTTGCCGTTGGACTCTTATTGCTGGTCCTTAATGCCAACCCGCTGAAATACATACAACTATGACTCAAGAAGAAGCTCGTATGCGCATCGCAGCCCTGAGCGATGAATTGGAGCAGCACAACTATAATTATTACATCCTTGCCAAGCCGACCATCAGCGATTATGAGTTTGACATGAAACTCGAAGAGCTGGCGCGTTTGGAAAAGGAGTTTCCCGAGTTCCTTTCGCCGTCTTCGCCTACCCAACGTGTAGGTGGTGGCATCACCAAGGAATTCAAGAGCGTGAAACATCGTTATCCGATGCTTTCTTTGGCCAACAGTTACAGCCGCGAGGAGATTGCCGACTATATCAGCCGCATCAAAAAGACCATCAACGAGGACGTTGAGTTTTGCTGCGAGTTGAAGTTTGATGGCCTAAGTATCAGCCTTCAATATGAACAAGGTGTGCTCGTCCGTGCCGTCACCCGTGGCGACGGTACGCAAGGCGACGACGTGACCACCAACGTGAAGACCATTCATACTGTGCCACTCAAGCTCCACGGCGATTTTCCCGACTTCTTCGAGATGCGCGGCGAAATCGTGATGCCTTTCGAGAGTTTCAACCGACTGAACGAAGCCCGCGCTGAGGCTGGCGATGACCTGTTTGCCAACCCGCGCAACGCCGCTGCGGGAACACTCAAATTGCAGGACAGCAAGGAAGTGGCGCGCCGCAAACTTGACAACTACTGCTATTACATGATGATGGACGGCCTTGAGGACCGCTACCAGACGCACTACCAAAGCCTGCAAGCCGCCCGCAAGTGGGGCTTCAACATCTCCAACTTCATGGCCCTTTGCAAGACCATCGACGAAATCTTTGAGTTCATCGACTATTGGGACGTGAAACGCCACGAACTGCCTTTTGCCATTGATGGTATTGTACTGAAAGTCAACAGCTATGCGCAGCAACAAGACTTAGGCTTTACAGCAAAATCCCCGAAATGGGCCATCGCCTATAAATTCAAGGCCGAGGAAGTAGAGACTGAACTGCAAAGCGTTGATTTCCAAGTGGGACGGCACGGAACGATAACGCCTGTGGCCAATCTTGCCCCTGTACAATTGGCTGGCACCACCGTGAAACGCGCCACCTTGAACAATGAGGACTTCATCCGTCAGTTCGACCTGCACTATGGCGACACCGTCACCGTGGTGAAAGGTGGCGAAATCATCCCGAAAATCATTGGTGTCAACCTCGACAAACGTCAAGTTGGAGCGCAACCTGTGGCGTTCGTCAAGACTTGCCCGATTTGCGGCACGCCACTCGTCCAGAACGAAGGCGAAGCGGCTTGGTATTGCCCCAACAGCTCGGGCTGCTCGCCACAAATCCGTGGCCGCATCGAGCATTTCATAGGTCGCAAGGCCATGAACATCGAGAGCCTTGGCGAAGGCAAGGTGGAGCTGCTTTACGAAGAAGGTTTGGTTCGCAATGTCGCTGATTTGTATGATCTTACGTTTGAAAAACTCTACGGTTTGGAGAAGGTTATCACCATCGAGGACGAGTTTAGCCTTATGCCTGTGGTCACGCGCAAGGTCAGTTTCAAGGAAAAGACCGCACAGAACATCTTGGACGCTTTGGAGAAGTCGAAGTCGGTGCCATTTGAGCGGGTGTTGTTTGCCTTGGGCATCAAGTTCGTGGGCGAGTCGGTGGCCAAGGTTTTGGCCAAGGCCCTGCACGACATCGATCATGTCATCAGCGCCAGCGTAGAGGAAATGACCGAAATCAACGAGATTGGCGAGAAGATTGCCCTCTCAGTGCGTACTTTCTTCGACGACCCGCAAAATATCGAAATTGTTGAACGGCTGAAAGCCAAAGGCTTACAATTTGCCATGGCTGAGCAAGCCGTTTCTGATAAGGAACAGGTGCTGGCGGGCAAGACTTTTGTCGTTAGCGGTGTGTTCCAGCACTACAGCCGCGACGGCATCAAGGAAACCATCGAGGCCTATGGCGGCAAGAACTCAGGCAGCATCTCCGGCAAAACCGACTACGTCCTCGCTGGCGACAAGATGGGACCTGAGAAGCGCAAAAAGGCTGAATCATTGGGTGTTCCCATCATCACCGAGGCCGATTTCGAGGCGATGATTGGGATTTCAAGGTCAGCGAAAGAAAATGGATTGTTGTTTTAGTGCATATACGGAAAAAAATTATTATCTTTGCGTCGAAATCTGAATGTGTTATGAGTTACGAACTAATTGATAAAGAGACTATAACAGCTACAAAATCTGAAGGTGTTGTGAGCCAAATAGAATTGGAAAAAGATTGCTATACTTTGGAAGAATCCAAAAAGTTATTGCTTGCCAAGGTCCATAACCATTTTCATCCTAAAAAGGCATGAAAGTTTTCATTGACAAAAAAGTACATCTTCAGATTGAAGAGTTTTATGAGGCTGCAATGGCACACCATATCACTCTGGACGAAGCAACTGTTCTCAAAAAGATTGATCGGTTGTATGATGCCATGGAATCTCTTGGAACCTATGCCAATATATATCCAATTGCCAGATTAAACGCTGACTGGATTTCCAAGGGTTATCAGGAATTCATTTGCGAAGATTTTCATTTTGCCTACCAAATTTACACTAAGGAAGACGGAGAACAAATTGTTCGTATTCATGATGCAGTTCATAGTTTATTGTATCATTGATTTTATTACCTTTGCACTTCAATTTAGATCTCACATTTTGAATTATAAATCTTTAAATCTTAAATACTTACGATAATGAGAATAGAAAAAATCATCGCCCGTGAAATCCTGGATTCGCGCGGCAACCCCACGGTGGAAGTGGATGTTATGCTTGAATGTGGCGTGATGGGTCGCGCCTCGGTGCCTTCGGGTGCCTCGACTGGCGAGCACGAAGCCCTCGAACTTCGCGACGGCGACAAGAAGCGCTACGGCGGCAAGGGTACGCTGAAAGCTGTCGACAACGTCAACAAGATCATCGCCCCCGA
This sequence comes from uncultured Bacteroidales bacterium, assembly GCA_947164955.1. Classification (GTDB taxonomy): domain Bacteria; phylum Bacteroidota; class Bacteroidia; order Bacteroidales; family F082; genus Limimorpha. Next base: position 18,414 of record CAMUYT010000031.1, read on the forward strand.
AATCATTGGCATGTCGGCCCTCGACCAACGCGCCATCGACCACAAGATGCTCGCCTTGGACGGCACTAAGACCAAGTCGAAGCTCGGCGCCAACGCCATCCTTGGTGTCTCATTGGCCGTGGCCAAAGCTGCCGCCAACTACTTGGACATCCCGCTCTACCGCT
>CAMUYT010000032.1 GCA_947164955.1 uncultured Bacteroidales bacterium
TGTTTATTATTCTTATTAGTCTTATCTGTCCTATTAGTCCTCTTTCGTTAGCACGCTAGCACGAAATGCTCCGCATTCAACGAAGTTAATGCAAACTATCCCAAATAACGATTCCTTTCACCAATTCTAAAACATACTATTTCCTTTCCGTAGCGTTCAACTCACTCTCCATCAGCGACTCTCTTTCTTCAATCTCCGCCATCTTGCGCTCGCCGCCCTTGAATACATATCGCACGTAAAGCCCAAGCGAAGGCATCCGCTGTTCCGCACGATTCAGGCTGTAATAACCTGGCACATTGATGACATCCTCCGTTTTCTCGCTGAGGAAAAAGCCTTCCATTGATAACTCAACATAGAGTTGGTCTTTCAGGAAGCCCCGACTCAAAGCGATAGTCTCAATGAGCGGACTACAGTAGGAATAGCCATTGTAAAGGCGTTTTGTGCCGTCGAAAAGAAACTCTGCCTCCAAAGTCAAATCCCACGGCAGTTCCATCTCCAAACCCGCTACAAGGCTCATTTCCAATCCGTTGTATTGGGGTTGGCCATAGTCCACATAACCCATGTCAAACTCTACCATCGGCATGAGGAAACCGCCCACCAAGGTGGTCGCCGAAATCCGGCCTCCATACTTCGTGGAGTTGGCCACATTGTCGAAAATGGTGTTCGTCACCGAGCCTATAATATGGTAGCGTTCTCCGATAATTCCTTTACGATAGGCGAGATACGGTTCAACTATCAGGTTTGTGTACTTCTTTCGGAAAGTATAGTTCAAGCTGACGCGCTGTGTCTTCTCGGGCAACAGATAGGGATTGCCCGCAGAATAGGCCAAAGCATCGTTTTGGGTATAGATGAACGGCGTGAGGAAATGATAGGAAGGATATTGAAGAAGCGATTTATAGTTGAGTTTCAATGTGTTGTTTTCGTTGATTTTGTACATCAGCGCGGCCGAAGGCAACGCATTCCATTGGCCTCTGCTAATGGTGTCGTAGATGTTGAAACGAAGATGCTCGCCACGCAAACCTGCCGAAACCGAAAAGCGGTCGCTAAACCGATAAGCCATCTGCCCAAACAAGGCCAAACGATTGTCGTGATAATCGAAATATTGTCCACCATCGCCAGTGGTGTAAGTGTAGCCAATCCAGCGCGAATAGTTCTGCACACCAGTGGTCAATGTCAGCTTTTCGGTCAGCGGAAGGTCGTATTTCAGTTTGGCGTTCCATGCCGACTGCCCATTGTCGGTCAAGCGGTCCAAGGTCTTTAAAACGCTGTCGGCATCAGGATAATGGAACAGAGAATGGGAAAGGTATTCCCTAACGCCTTTCATTCTGTAATAATTTGAGTTAAAGGTGATTTCATGACCTTTCTTGGCAAAGCGGTGACGATAGTATAAGGTATAGTTCTGGTCTCGCGACCGTCCTTGGCTCGTCACATCATTCCATTCCTCGAAACCGAGAACACCGTTATCGTTGTAAAGCGAGTATTGTCTGCTGTTCACTTTGTCCCTATGCAGCTCTAAATTACCGCTCACCGAAAGCAAGTCGTTCTTGCTGATGCGCCAATCGAAACCCAATCCGGCCTTGTGGCTGATGGAAGGTGACGAGGGCAGTATGTTGGTAGCCGTTATCTCGTCGTAACGGTCCCCCTCCTCGTCAGTGACTGTGCAATAAGTGCTGTCATAAACAAACCCTTCATGGCGAGGCTTGTAGTAAGTTGCCGTATAATTGCCGAAAACGCGGAATCTGGAGAACTCGTAATCCACATTGAGGCGGCCATAGAGACTATGCAAGGGCATTTCACCGCGCCCCATCGCCACGACACGGACACCTTGCTTCCGTTCCTCTTTCAAAATGATATTTACCACATTAGCCACTTCCGAATCATATTCCACGCTCGGGTTGGTGATGACCTCAATCGATTCCACATCCTCTGGATTGATAGTTGAAAGGTTGCGAGAAGAATACATACCATCCACCAGAACAAGCACATTGTTGCTCCCGTTGACGCGGACACTTTCGTCAGAGTTTTTCACCGTTATTCCAGGAATGCTCTTCATTGCTTCCAAAACCGTAGGCGAATTGCGCAGAACGAAATCGTCAAGACGATAAACGGTCTTATCGACTTCCTCATGCATCAGCACCTTTTCACCTACCACGTTCACTTCCTGCAATTGCTTGTTTTCCATTACAATACCAATCCTATACCACTGCTCCTTCTCCTTGATTTCCTTCACGACTCTTTTGGAGCGATAACCAACAAACGAAACAACAAAAGTTTGTGTTCCAAAAGGTACTTCTTTCATCAGGAACGCCCCATCCACATCGGTGATGGCTCCATTGATGAGAGTTCCATTTGGGTCAAGAAGTCGCACAGTGGCATAGGGAATAGGCTCGCGAGACACAGAATCCGTCACAAATCCGTGAACAGTGGCAGTATTCTGCGCTTGCATCATCACCCCTCCCAACATCAGCAGGAGCGCAAGCAGGGCTGTAATTCTTATTGCTTTCATTGTTCTATTAATTTTATTATTTGTATTTGTCTCATTCTTCGCGTCCGGCAGGCTTCCCCCTCTGAAATCGAAGATTCGACGTAGTCAAAGGGGGTGCCGCGCAGCGGCGGGGGAGTCCGTCGTAAGCACGTAAGCACCATAACGTAAGCACGAAAAAAAACAACTACCTCACCATCACCTTCTCCATAAAGATTCTTCCTTCTCCATCTCTAATCCTCACCAAATAAACCCCTTCCGTAAATCCCTCCAAACTCACCTCATTAGAGTTCCGCACGCTCTTCACCACCTGCCCCAAAGCATTATAAACCAAAACCTCTTCAGCCTCAACACCCTCAATCCGCACAACCCCACTGGCAGGATTTGGCCACAATGTAAAACCATTTCCTTCCGTCTCTTCCACAGCTTCAATGCTGACAAAATGTGCAGTAATTTGTCCGCCCCTTGCAATCATGTGGGCGTATTCGGCCTCGTTGGAAATGGTATCGCCGTCTTGGTTAGTCCATCCGACGAACTGGTAGTTTGCATTTGCCGAAGCAGAAAAATGGGCAAACTCACCAAAATGGTATGTACCCGAACCAATGGCCGTACCACCGTTTTCTGGACATGCCACAACCTCGATTTCAAACTCCTCATACACCGACTTGCGACTACGGTAGATTTGATTGTCGTAATGGCCAAAGGCATATAAATAGCCATCATTGGAAAGATGCAACTTACTTATCATCTTGTTTGGCATTCCCGAATCCAGTGACTCCCAAGTCTCTCCATTGTCGGCAGAGCGATAAACGCCCCAAGGCAATCCCCAACCGTCGCAATACAAATTGACATACACCACATCATTATTATCAACGGCTATCCCTTGAACGCATTGATTAAGCAAAAATTGCTGCCATGTCGCACCGTAATCTGTTGACCTAAATAGTCCAGAAGTAAAATCAACATTACAACCTACATAAATTACATCTTGGGAATTTTTAGCCAAACAGAGTATTGCAGCATCTGTCAATCCGATGTTTTCCCATGTATCGCCATTGTCGGTCGACCGAAACAAGCCTCCTATACCCATCGCAAGATGGTCGAAAACAGAGGCCAACATGGTTCCATTATTCAGTTTCAGAAGGTCCGTCACCTCACAAACCATGCTATGATCCACATAGACATTGGTCCAGGTCGAATCCCAGTCCGTTGATTTGTAGATGCCTTCCCAAGTGCCTAAAAGCAAGGAGTTGTCGGGAGTAATTCCAATTGATACACCATTCATAATGGTAGGAACGGGCAAAGGCTGCCATTCCGTGCTACCAGCCACTCTTTTGTACAAAGGATAGTATCCACCCGTGCCGGCCAACAAAGTCCCGTCTGTGTGCTCGTAAAGGCACAACACCCCAATTTCATCTAATCCGATAAGGTTCCAAGTTACTCCACCATTGGAAGAACTGTACACGCCTGCTGTTGCACCCACAACAATGTTTCCTTCGGCATCCTCTATGAGCGAGTAAACACCTGTCGCTGGTGGGTCAATTCCCATCCAAAACTCATCTTCTGTTTGTGCTTTCATCGTCACCCCTCCCGCCATCAGCAGGAGCGCAAGCAGGGGGTAAAGTCTTGTTGCTTTCATTGAATTATAGTTTTGTAATTTTCGCAAAGTTAATGATAAAGATTACTTGTCAAGAGCTTTTCACGGGCAACTCCTGCCTTGTCCATACTTTTTCTTGTTGCCAACTCTTCAAAATATTGTTTTTCAATGATTTGAAAAATAGCAGCAAAACGGCTTGTCCCTATTTTTTTGACAACACGCAATCTGTTTTCATCCCTCCTAAGGTATTTTCATTCCTTAATCCACTTCCCAACTTCCGCTTCCTTCCCATCTACAATTACCTTCCAAACATAAACACCTTCAGCCCAATCCGTTGCATCAATCCCCGTCACATTCTCCGTAATACCCTGACTATGCACAAGCCTCCCATTCATATCATACACCTCCACCCGCGCATCCTTCAATCCCGTCCTGATATTCAGCACATCCTTCCCCGGATTGGGATAGGCGATGGCTACTTTCAGGCCATTGTCGTGGGCTTCGTCGATACCATCGAAAACCTCTGCTGGGAATTTCACAACCACAGACCCCTGTTGGCTCTGGTCGGTTAGTTTCTTGGTATGAGCGGTCATCAAGACGCCTCCGTCTCTGGTCATTGTGATGCTTTCGGCACAACTCCACATCAGATCAGAATCGGTGCTGTAATACACTTCTCTAAGGGTGTTGAAATCATGATCAAGTTGCTCAATCACCACCCATGAATCACCACCCAGCGAAGCCCCGACATTCAATGAATAGCAGAAAAACAACGAAAAATTATCGCCAACATCAACCGCCCTACATTCGGCCACAAAATCAAAATCATAATTGCCTCTATGAAGTTCATGAACAACAGGCACAACCTCTTGGACACCATCAATGTCGTCATCAAATTCGTAAAGATAGCAATCGTCATGACCTTGTTCATAGTTCTTATTTGACCTTGTGGCAAAATAAGTCGTATTGTGACGACTCCGCATGATGGACACATCATCAAACGTCCAAGGGTCGTTTGTGGTTCCAGGATGTTTGAAATGCCTAATTCTAAGAAGATTAAAGTTCTTATCCAAGTAAGCCACCGATCCTCCGATGACACGGCTTTTGTCAATTAAGCTGGCCGCTGGTGGCACATTGGAGCGATTGTTATAATAGATGTAGCCGTAATCGGTCGGCACCAATTGTTCGCGCCAGAAAATCATCTGCCAAGAACATCCTGAATACGGTATCTCATAGCCGACATTAGCCAATAACTCCCCATCAAAGTTCATCCTAAAAAAGAACAAGGAATCATAACCATGGATGCCGTTATAGTCCTTGCTGACATTTTTTGTGTAAACGCCTACCATGCAGTCCCCTTCGAGAATTGCGGAATGAAGATGAATACTGCCGCTCGATTCACAAGGATTAGTGTTGTCCTGGCCTTGAGCCGTATCAACGGGAAAACTATACTCATAACTCTCTACTATCTCCAAATTGTCATCGAGTTTGTACAATCCCAGAATGGCATCGGTAGGCGGATTGTCGTAGTTCAGGAAATAGTTAAAATAGCGCGATTCGTGGTCTGGGCTGAAGGTGGTTAGCATAAACAATTCGCCGTTCTCGTTCTCAAACACATACGGGTTATATGACGAACCCCAATAGCCGTCTTTGAAGTAGAAATTTTGAGCCAGTTCCTCACCTTCTGGCGACAAGGCCACCAAAGCATTGTGAGGCGGATAGAAAGGATAGCCGGCTGCGTATGACCCAACATTGAAAAGGAACGAGGAACTAACGATGATGCGTCCGTCCGACATCTCGTAAGCGCAATACTGACGGTTCATCGCGAAATCCGACATGTAATAAGGAATGGAGTATTCCCATTCCTGCCCAAAGGCCTTGGCCCCGAAAACCAGCGCGAGGGCGAAAATAATTGAAATTCTGTGTTTTGTGTTCATCGTATTATTGTTTTATCCATTTTCCGCTCTCTGCTTCCTTGCCATTTGAAATCACCTTCCAAACATAAACGCCCTCAGCCCAATCCGTTGCATCAATCGGCGTCACATTCTCCGTAATATCCTGCCTATGCACAAGCCTCCCATTCAAATCATACACCTCCAATCGCGCATCCTTCAATCCCGTCCTGATGTTCAGCACATCCTTCCCAGGATTGGGATAAGCCATCGCCACAGCGAAACCTGCATCATGGGCTTCTTCAATTCCGACAATGGTTTCATCCGAAAGCTTGTAGATGGCATGTTGCTGTTCAAGTGAATGGCGGTCATACCCACCTGTCGAGACCAAACAGCCGCCCGAAGGTAGTGCATAAATGCTGTAAGGCGTTGTCATCCGCACTTCGTTGTGATAATAAATCTCGCCTTTGAGGTTCATGTTTCCATCAAATAAGGCCACATAGAAGTTTTCCACGCTTTCAGGATCACTGCCGCCGTATGCGTCCATCATGTTCATTAGGCCGCACATATAAATATCGTCGCCGCGAAAGTCGATGGCCTCACACAACGCCTTTTGGTCATATTCCTCATCGGTATAAGGTCCCATGACATACTTCTTCTGCGTGAAATCCGCATCAAACTGACTCATATAAATATCAGATGTTATCTTGGGATTGCCGTTGAAAGCCGGGAAACTGACATCAGACAACAGATAAACCATATCCGTTTCAGGATGGACGGCAAAATGCTCGAAATAAGGCCTGTAGATGCCAACCGAATAGATGCTGTGCTTGATGTCAACAACATTAAGGCTATCGTCAAAAATGACACATTCAGAATTGACATCCTTGGCAGTGAGGTCTTCCATCACAAGACGGCATCCCGTGTTTCCCTTCTTTGGCGGCAACAAGCTGGTATAAACGCGGTTGGTGACATCCGTCCATTGGTGGGTCAACTCACCCGACGCGTTGTAACGCGCTATCACATGCACATTCATGTTGTTATCAAGATAAGAACTTGAAACAAACACGCTTCCGTCGTCATTGGGCAGCCATTCAAAATCCCACCACTGGTCGTGAGGGATTTCTTCAGGAATGGGAAACGGGTCAGAAAACTCAAAAGTAGTGAGTTCGAAATCATCCGAGATGGTGACCTTACACACAATAGGCCTGTCGGGGCCTTTCACATAGTAGAAGCAAGGTTTGCCAACGTTGTCTTTGAAGAACTTGCTTTCCGTGAGGAATGAGCAAGTGTTGTCGTTAAGGTGCCATCTATCCATTTCCAGATCGTTGCCGTCTTCATCCATCCTGATAATGTAGCGGCCATCACCCAACACATTCGCATTGAGCAGCACTTCCCCATTGTCCCATTGGCAGAAATGGTAGGCGATGATCATGGGCGACTCAAAGATTTCCACCGGTTCAAGTTCCTGCGCTTGCATCGTCACCCTTCCCGCTGTCAGCAGGAGCGCAAGAAGGGCGTAAATTCTTGTTGCTTTCATTGTTCTATTGGTTTTTATTAGTCTTATCAATCCTATAAGTCCCACTTCGTTAGCACGTATAACGATAGCACGAAAATCCTATCTCTTCACCGCCAATTTCTCCATAAAGCTTCTCCCTTCCTTATCCTTAATCCTCACCAAATAAACCCCTTCCACCAATCCCTCCAAACTCACGTCATTAGAGTTCCGCACCGTCTTCACCACTTGCCCCAAAGCATTATAAAGCCAAACCTCTTCAGCCTCAACGCCTTCAATCCGCACAACCCCGCTGGCGGGATTGGGATACAAACTGACGCTCTCAACGACAACTTCCTCCACATCGTCCCAACATTCACCGTCCGTCCAAACGAGGTTGTCATCCTCGAAATAGCATTGCAAATAAGAAAAGAAACTACCTGTCAGACCAGGATCAAAGCGATGAGCCACGCCCGCCAGGCTGCCAAAGCCCTCAATCCACGTTTCATTTTCGTCCATTCCCCAGCCATTATTGAAAACAAACTTTTTGCGTAATGTGCCATCCTCCATCTCCACCTCCTCAATGGCAACCACTTGTATAAAACAAGGCTCATCGTAACCCACATCGAAACTATCACCGACTTGCAGGTTGAAATCGTAGTACAGCTTTTCTTCATTAAAATGCAGAAGTCCAGAGTCCCACCATCTGACATATACTTTTTTGTCCTCTTCCCGGAAGGCGCCCTCCAAGCCCGTAGAATAATGGTCACTGCCTTCCAACGTATAGTTCATCTTCCTGTACATCACACCGTCCAGCTCAATGTCGCCACCCAACCAACATATCAGATAATCGGATTCACCCCAAATGAAATCTCGTCTTGTATCCCACTGCTTCTCGCCTGTTTTTGGGATCAAAGGATAATACATTGTAATATCTTCAAAGAGTTGCGTCGTCCACACATATTCAGGCTGGACACCACTCCGTCCGGTAACGGCCACTCTTCCGTCGTCGAACACGTAGACCGAGGAAATGGCATCGTCGCGGTCGTCCCTGTCGTGGCGATAACAGCCCGTCATTTCGCCCGTTGCGGCATCCAATTTGAGCACGATGTAATCATAACCGTGTCCCGCTCCCAATCTTTGGCTTTGGCCACCCACATAGACATGCCCGTTTCTGACGAAAAGCGCATTACCGATGTCGGCATTGTTGCCGCCAAACGCATAGCGGTTTTCCCAAAGCAGCTGTCCGTCGGGACTGTATTTCAGCGTGAGAATGTCGTTGTTGGTGTGGTTGGGCATTCCGTAATTCGAACCGAAGTGTCTGCCCGTTACATAGATGTTGCCTTCCTCATCTTGCACCATCGCCCTGATTTCGTCGCCCGACACATTACTGGGCAAATTGGTGCCATAATCATGCGCCCACACCAAGTTTCCTTCCGAATCGATTTTGGAAACTTTATAAGCCATTGTTGCCGTGACCAACAGATGATGGTCAGGGGTCGATTGGACGTTCGAGAATCCCCTTGTATCGCATGCGGTGCCCTCAAAAATCAGGTTGTTGTCGAGATCTAGTTTGGTCAAATGCCTGTTTGCCCCAAACAAAAGCAGCGTTCCGTCCGCGGCGAAAACATCATAAAGGAAAGGATTGGCATCGTTGGCATCAAAGTCTCTCTGCCACAACAGATTGCCATCAGCATCGTAGCAATACAACTGCGGGATAGTAACAGTGACAATGTAGTCATCGCCAGGTGCGGGATAATCGTATTCCCTGTAGGAGGCCAAAACCAAACGGCCATCGGAGGACAAAACCAGATGCTGGGCCATGAATGACGTGTCGGCCTCATTTTGGATGGTTTCTTCCCAAACCAAGTCGCCATCCGAAGTGAATTTCTGGAGGACAACTCTCGATTTGTAGAACTCAAGTCGCTCATTACAAAGGATATAGACGTTTTCGGAGCCATCCATCTGGTAGTCAACAATCGTCTTTTCGTAGGATGAATGGGTGCCAATTGTCTTTGTTGAAACAATGGTTCCGTATATGTCATAGGTGACCATCTCCAACTGGGTTTCACCGTTGTTGAGCGTCACTCCCGTCACCTCGACGTAGTCTTTCACGTCCTCAATGCCGCGGACGTCAGGGGTACTGGAAATATAGTTGACATTTCCAACTTGATAGTCTTCTGACCAAAGCAGATCAGATTGTGCCTTCGCCATGCCCGCCACTGCCAGCAGCAGGAGGAGAAGGACTTTTGCGGTTTTGATTGACTTGTTCATAGTGTTTGAGTTTTAATTGTGTTGTTGTTTTAGTTGATTTGTTACTTTGGTTGCGTCTAGCGTCACTGCGAGGAACGAAGCAGTGACGCGAAGCGACAATGCAAAACTATAACAAAAAACTGCCAAAAAAACAATGGGAAAGGCCAATTACAGATTTTTCTCAATAGCCAATATTGAAAACCAAATAGTTAGCACAATTTGAATACAGATTTTTTCAGCCCAAAAGCGGAGAAATCGGGTCGGAACCCGCCGTTTTTTTCAGGTTGGAGCGGTATTTCATCACCGTGTTTTCGCTCAGATTGAGCAGCACGGCCTCCTCCTTGATGCGGAAACCCAAGAAGTTGAGCACGGCCACCGTGCACTCGTTTTCGTTGAGGTCGGGATAGGCCGATTTCAGTTTTTCCATAGCTTGGGGATAGGCAGCCTCAAACTCGGCCATGATGCGCCTCAATTTGTCTTTTTCCTCCGACTTGTAGATGACATTCGCCCGCTTGAGCAACAAGTCTTGCGAGTGTTGTTCGGCGGTCTCCAAGTCGGATTGCAACTGGTGTTGCGCTTCTTGGAGTTGGTGGGTTTCAGTCTCTTTTTTCTTACGGTAACGGTTGACGAACAGCCACAACAGCAACAAGGCAATGACGAGCAGCGCAATCAGCAGATAGAGTTTCAATCGATTGGTTTGGTGCTCGTTCTCAACACGTTGCAACTCCATTTGGCGATCATATTCGTCTTTTACTTCGGCTACACTTTTGCCACTGCGATCGTATTTTTGCCTCGAATCCATATACTTCTCCGCATACCATATAGCACTATCCATTTGGCCCAAAGCCTCGTAAGACTTGTAAAGATACATATTGGCATTCATCTTCCACACCTCCAATCCATATTGATCCACAGCTTGTTGCGCAAAATATATGCATGAATCATATTGCTTCAGCTCGAAATAGGCATGGGCCAATCCGTCTATCACACTTGCCTTGAATTTGGCTGTTTGGTCATCCAAAATCCTTAAGGCGCTTTTCTCCTCCATAATGGCCTCCCGCAACAACTGGGGTCCGTCCTCACTTTCTGTTTGCTTTTGCTTCTCGTAACGATAAAGCGCATTCAAGGCGGCCGAACTGTGGCAAGCGGCCAACTTTTGGACATCACCCGTCATTTCGGCTGAGTGAAAGCCCTTTTCAAGGTACATCGCGCTACTGTCATATTCCTTGAAACGAAGGTATAACTCGCTAATCATGAGTGCAGTAAAGCAATGTTGGTCAAACCATTGACGTTCTGACAAGGATTGCTCGGCCTCTTTCAGCACCTCCATAGCTTCCGTATGGTAACCGAAGTCGCCGTAGGCCGACCCAAGACCACTATAGATTTTGTATTTCAAGCGGTCAATCACATCTTGTTCTGTGGTGGGAGTAGGCTTAAAACGTACCAAACGCTCGTCAACTTGCTTGCATTGGTCGATGCTTTGCTTGGCTTTCAAAAAGTTGTCGATACAAAGCCACCGATGCTGAGGCGATGAACGGTAGGCATAGCCTTTGGAGTAATACGACCTTGCCTCAAAATACTTGTCGTCGCCACCAGCAAACTCATTGACAGCCACTTGTAGAAGCGAGTCTGTTTCAGTGTCATAAAACCTCATGTTGAACAAAACATCCAATTGCAACAAGCAATAATGCGCCCGTTCCTTCTCCGAAAGCGCCGAAACATCCAATGTATCGAGGATTTGCATGGCGCTGTCGGGCTTTTGCTGAAGGAAACACTCCACGCGATAGAGCACATCCTCTTCGGGCGGCGGCGCTTCGTGTTTGGCGCAGGTGGCCAAAATCCCGAAAATCAGGAAAGCTATGTTTCGGAGTAATTTCATGCGGCAAAGATAAGGAAAAAAACAAAAAAGTTGCAAAATATTGAAACTTTTGTGTACTTTTGCCGCATGGAAAGAAAGATCATCACATTCGGCAACCATTTCAAGTCATTTATCGATTCAGTGGATGAGGGTGTCAGACGGAAAATCGACTATATTTTGGATATGTTGAAAACCCTGAAACGCATCAACTCCAAGTTTGTGAAACTCATAAAGGATGGTGTTTACGAATTGAGGGTGGAATGGGATGGCAACATTTATCGGGTGTTCTTTATTTTCGACGAAGGAAACATTGTCGTGCTGTTCAACGGATTCCAGAAAAAGACCAGGAAAACGCCACAGTCAGAAATAGAAAAAGCATTGAAAATCAAGGAGGAATACTATGAATACAAGCGAAAATATGATTCAAAGTTATGACGAGGTTCTTGACGCAAAGTATGGTGCAGTTGGTACCGAGGAAAGAGAGGCTTTCCGCAAGGAAGCCTATGCTTTCTATATGGGTCAGGTAATCCGAGAGGCCCGAAAAGAGGAAAAAATCACCCAAAAGGAACTCGGGAAACGCATTGGTGCCAACAAGAGCTACATTTCGAGAATCGAAAACGGGCTTATCGACCCGACTATTTCCACTTTATACAGCATCATCAGTGCATTGGGGTTAAGAATAGAAATTGTAAAGCCTTTGGGATAAAACATCAAGAGCCCAACCATCTTCTTGTCGCCATTGGGATTGGTTAGGCTTTCTATGACTTTTAAGCTTTCTTTATTCCTTCACCCACTTCCCCGTCTCCGCCAAAGTCCCTGAGCCAAAGGTCCCTGAGCCTGTCGAAGGGCCACCTACATACAACTTCCAAACATAAACACCCAAAGGCCAATCCGTTGCATCAATCGTCGTCATGTTCTCCGTGAGGGCTTGGCTGTGGACGAGCCTGCCGTTGGTGTCGTACACCTCCACGCGGGCGTTTTGGAGATCCGTGCGGATGTTGAGCGTGTTGCCACCTGGGTTGGGATAGACATCGGTTGTCTCAATTCCATCTCAATACTTCAAATAATGCTCCAGCAGCGGGTTCACCTCGCCGTCGTTTTCGATAAGGCTTTGCAGCTGCGCCCAGTTCTTGATCATGCCGCGCTTCTCGCGCTGGTTGACGATGCGTTTCACCTGCTCATAATTGAGGTATGGATGGCCGACCAAGGTCTTGAAATCGGCGCGGTTGACGTCGATTTTGTGCAACTCGGCCTCACCTATTATTATATACGGCTGGATAGCGTTGAAGCGTGCCGAGTCCATGCCCTTCACGTCCCTCAATTGTTCCTTGTCGATGAAACCGCCCAACTTGTCGCGGAAAGCAAGGATGCGCGAAGCGGTGTAGCCTCCGATTTGCGGCAACTCGACCAAAGCGGTCGAATCCACCGTGTTGAGGTTGACGATGGGAATGGCTTTCTTTTCCTTGGGCTTGGTTTCTTCTTCAACTGGTTGGTTTTCTGACTTTTTCGAAGCCGTTCTGTTGCTTGAAGGTCTACCTCCTACCTCTGGCAACACAATAAACGGCTCCAATTGGGCATATTCTTCCTCACTGATGGTGTAGAGCTTAGCCACATCGCTTTTCGAGTAGAACTTGCCGCCCTTGGCCCGATAGTTCATGATGCCGCGCACCTGACGGTCGGTGAGGCCCATCTGAAGCCATTCCTCTTCCGTCAAAGTGTTGGGATTGAACGGAAAAGGATGCAATTCGTTGACTTCTTGAGGCTTTTCGGCTTGTTTTTGTTGCACCTCCTCTATTGCCGCCTGGCGCAAGGCCAAAAGTGAGTCCAAATTATGCAAAGTGCTTTCGCTCAGTGATTTTCGCGCAGGCCGAAACAGGCAAGCCAAAATCAAGACGAGGATGGCCGCCATAATCGTGATGATGGCGACGCGTTCGCCTTTGTTGAACGAAAACCACTTACGAACCGGTTCCATGATGCTATTTAATCAACCCACTGATGAAAATAACGATGATGGCCAAAGGAGCCAAATATCTGATGATGAATAAAATAACCCTCTTCAAAGGCGATTTCAGCTTGCCGCTGTTGGTCACCTCGTCGAAGAAATGCGACTTGCCCAGCTTCCAGCCCACAAAGAGGACAATGAGCACACCACCCAACGGGAGCAGGATGTTGGACGAGATGAAGTCCATCCAGTCGAAAACCGTCCTGCCGCCAAAGGCAAGTGACGTATTGCTCTTAAGGCTCAACGAAGCGAAGGAACCGATCAGCATGGTGGCGACACAAGCCAGCACCGTAGCCCACTGCCGCTTGATATGCAACTCCTCGGAGAGATAAGCCACCACCACCTCAAGCAACGAGATGGTGGACGTCAGCGCGGCGATGGCCAACAGCACGAAGAAGATGATGCAGAACCAATAGCCGCCCATCATCTGGTTGAAAATCATCGGTATCGTATTGAAAACGAGGCCCATGCCCGCCTGCGGATTGATGCCAAACGAGAAGGCCGCCGGGAAGATGATGATGCCTGCCAACAGCGCAATCAAAGTATCGGAAAGCACGACCGAAAATGCCGTGGAAGTGAGGTTGTCGTCCTTCTTGATGTAAGACCCATATGTGATAAGTGCCCCCATGCCGAGGCTCAATGAGAAGAAGCCCTGCCCCAACGCACTGATGAGCACTTTACCCGTAATCTTCGAAAAATCAGGCTTGAAGAGGAAAACAAGACCGTCTTTGGCGCCTGGCAAAGTGGCAGAACGAATGCCCAAGATGACCAAGATGACCAGCAGCACGGGCATCAGGATTTTGGCGTACCTCTCGATGCCATTTTGCACGCCTTTAAAGACCACAAAGCCTGTCAAGAAAATGAAGATGGCTTGCCACATCACATTGCGCCAGCCCATGTCGTGGAAGTTGGAGAAGTCTTGTTCCATCGCGGCCAAGTCCTTGCCTTGGAAAGAGTTGGAAACGGACTTCACGATGTATTCGAGCGTCCAACCCGAGATGGTGGAATAGAACGCGAAGATGATGAAGCCGCACAATACACCCATATAGCCCACTATCGGCCATGCCGACTTGGGTGCGAGTTTCTTGAAGGCTCCCACCGCGTTGCTTTGTCCGCGGCGCCCGATGACCAGCTCGGAGAGCATCACGGGGATGCCGAGGAAGACAACCACGATAAGGTAAACCAACAGGAATGCCGCACCTCCGTTGTTGCCCAGCTCGCAGGGGAAGCGGTAGATATTGCCCAATCCGATGGCCGAACCCGCAGCGGCAGCGATGATGCCTATCTTCGAGCCGAAACCATCTCGTTTGCTTTTTTCTTCCATTGTTATGTTTCCTTTTGACTCGGGACATTGAGACATGGGAATGCCCCGCGGTCCCACGTCTCGCAGTCTCGTGTCTTGATTATCTCTTTTCACCGTAAGCCAGGTCGCCAGCATCGCCCAATCCCGGGACGATGTAAGCCTTGGCGGTCAATTCCTCATCGATGCTACCCACCCAGATGGTGACCGGCTGACGCGACAAGGTACGTTGCACATAATCAAGTCCGTCCTGGCTGGCCACTGCCACCGCGATGTGGATATGCTTCGGCGTCATGTCGTCGAGCAAGCCGTGCAAGGTCTTGACGATGCTCTCGCCCGTGGCCAACATCGGGTCGCAGAGGATGAGCACCTTGCCCTCGACATCAGCCGAGGAATAATACTCAACCTTGATTTCAAAGTCCTCGTTCTTGTCGTATTTGCGATAGGCCGCGATGAAAGCATTGTCGGCATGGTCGAACATGTTGAGCATCCCGTTGTGGAAAGGCAGTCCGGCACGCAGGATGGTGGCAATGACGGGTTGCTCTTTCATCGTCCGCATCTCCTTGATACCCAAAGGAGTGGTGATTTCTTCTTCCTCATATTCGAGGGTCTTGCTGATTTCATAAGCCATCACTTCGCCAATGCGTTCGAGGTTGCGGCGAAAACGGAGGCGGTCTTGCTGGATAGTGGCGTCGCGCAGTTCGGCCATGAATTGGTTGAACACGCTGTCGGTTGCGCCGAGGTCGTTGATTTTAATCATAGGAGTTGGTTTTTATTGGCACAAAGATAGTATTATTTTCGATATGGAGCAAATTTTGTCGTCATTTTCTCTTTTTCCACAACTTCAACAACGCTTTGCCCATCGGGGAAAGACGATTGAACGTATAAGAAGGATATTGCACTTCCTGACCACCGAAACCGAGGTAGAAACGTGCCAAGTTGGCATCGTCTGACCCTTCGAAGTCGAACGTAATGGGCTGGTTGGCATATTTTTGGATCACGCTGTCGAGCAAAAAAGTCATGGCCTGTTTGTCCTTGCCCTCTTGCTTCAGGCCCGAAAACAGGAAAGTGATGCGGTTGGCGGTTTTCATGAAAATGGCAGCACAAAGCAGTTCGCCAACGCCTTTTTCCGTAACGCCCAAGAGGAAAGCCGACTTGTGGTTGACAGCCACCTTCGTCAATTTAGTAAGGCGGGCATATTCGGCATCGCCCCATTTGTCGAGCAAGGCGCCTCGGTTGTCGGTGAACAAGGCCACCACATGAAGAGGAATCACCGTGTCGACAATCTGCAAATTATGGTTCTGCGCTTTGGACAAGTTTCGTTTCGTGTTGGTATGGTAATTGGCTTTAATGCTTTCGTAATCGCAATTCAAATCAAGAATCACATTTCGATGGTATTCAATGCCTTGAATAGTATTATTGAAAGTATTACTTTCATTCAAACGAATTTCGGCGAAACGGTATTTTTGAGGGATGGCGTTCAGAAATTCTTCCGTTTTCCCAGGCGACAGAGCCTCCTTGGAAAACACGCCCAGCTGTTGCACAAAATAAGGCTGAAAAAGGTAATGCACACCAAACTTCTTGGCGCCCGTCAATGGCATAACAGACTGATAATCATCCTCTACAAGAGCCTCCCAGCCAGGATGGACAATGTCGAGATACCAGGAATAAGCATAGATGTTGCCGCATTGGGCGATGGTGGCGTCCCATTGGGTTTTGTCGATTTGGCTATGTTCTAAGTATTGAATCATTGCTTGACTTTTTCTGGATTGCCTCGTCGTTCCTCCTCGCGATAACGCTCAATGCTGTTCAGGCGTCATAGCGAGCCATGCGAAGCCATCCTCGCTATTGATAAACGAATTCTAATAACTTTCTGTACATCTCGGGCCAGCCGACCCAACGTTTCTCGCCGCCAAGGGTCTCATTGTGAGTAAGATAGACAAATGTACCCCCCACGGCCTTCACCTCGTCGACAAGTTGTTTTGCCAAGGCAAACGAAGCATCAATGTCGAGTTTGAGATAGTCGCGCATGGTGCCGTCCATTAGCGTGAAAGGATGGACAAGTAAATTGGTAACCATATCGTTTTCAAGGTCATAGAAGCGGAATGTGTCGGCAATTCCTGCACGGAAACCCGCTTGCGAGGCAAAGCCCATGGTATAGTCGTCCTTGATATCTAACTCAATGATAGCTACGCGGCAGGTTCATCCTCAGGAAATGCTGCCGGCTTTTGGTCACTGGTCGATGCAGCACCTCCGAAAGCCTTTCAATTTCGATTCTCATCCGTTCGATGTCGAGATAGGAAGAGAACGAAGGATGGATGCCCACATCGGCATAGTCACCAAGGGTTTTGATGAGGCTCTGGAAAGCCGTTTTTCGGATGGAGATGTTCTTATCGTTTGTATCGTAATCGCCACAGAGAATGAAATATATAGGCTTTAACTTAAACTCTTTTTGCAAGTCAAATTGAAAGTCGAACGAATCGAACGGGTCTTTCCGCTTCCCACGCAGCACCAGATGACGCTCAAGCAGGTTTTCGCGGTCGCCAGCGGCCAAATCCTTGAAGAAACCACCCACTGTCCGATAGAGTCCTTTGTGTTTGTAAGCCCAGGCCGCATCAATGTCATAAGTGGGAACAAAAGTAAACTTATTATGTTTTATAACTAACTCAGGATAAATCTCTTTGAATCGTTTACCTAAAGCAATACTCCAAATGTTTACCAGTGGCTTTTGCAGCATTCCGTTTTCATGCATCCACGTTGCTTCAGCGCGGAAACGGCCATATTGGTCGCGCACTTGGGAGAGGTATTCCTCGTAGCGCGAAACCAAAAAGAACGAAGCTGCAAACACGTCGAAAGGCATGAGGTTGCCTTGCCCATAAACGGCATAAGGCGCCACCGTACCCTCAAAATCGACGGTGCGAAATGACTGCTCATTGATATGACGTTCGAACAGTAGTTCCACAGCCTTGACAAAAGGCTCATCGCCAATGCGTTGCTGTCCATAATGCAACTTCGGGCCATCGAACGCCATGAATGATTCGGCATCTGTGGTCAAATCGAAATCAATGCCAAGCAACTGCCTGAGCATCAAGTCAAAAACATACATCACGCGCCCCGAGACCTTGGGGACAAGTACCAGCATTTTCATAGGCACAAAGATAAAGGCTTTTTCGATACATGAAACAAAAATACGAAAAATGTTCCAACTTGGCAAAAGTAAAACCGAAAAGTTGTAATTTTGTCGGTTTAAAACTAAGGCTTACCCGATATGGAAAATTTCGTCGTATCCGCTAGAAAGTACAGGCCCATCACCTTCGACACCGTCGTGGGGCAAGGTTCGATCACCAACACCTTGAAGAATGCCATCCGCAACAACACCCTGGCACAAGCCTTCCTGTTTTGCGGTCCGCGAGGTGTGGGCAAGACCACCTGCGCCCGTATCATGGCCAAGACCATCAACTGCCTCAACC
>CAMUYT010000033.1 GCA_947164955.1 uncultured Bacteroidales bacterium
AGGCCAGCATGAGCGCCAAGACGATTATGGGAAACCATCGTTTCATGCCTGCAAAGGTAAGAAAAAAATACTTACTTTTGCGGCTCGGAAACATCACTTGACAATGGAACAAGAAAAACCTACCTCTTTGACCCAGCTCGACGAACTGGGCGAATTCGGCCTCATCGACCAACTGACACAGGACTTCCCACTGCGCAACGCCTCCTCGCTGAAAGGCGTCGGCGACGATGCCGCCGTCATCAACCACGAAGGGATGCGCACCCTCGTCTCAGTCGACATGCTCATCGAAGGCATCCATTTCGATATGACCTATTGCCCGCTGAAGCACCTTGGCTACAAGGCCGCTGTGAGCAACTTCTCCGACATCTACGCCATGAATGGCACACCCACACAAATCGTGGTGGGCCTCGGCGTGTCGAGCCGTTTCTCTGTCGAGGCATTGGACGAACTCTATGCAGGCATCCGCCTCGCCTGCGAGCGTTACCACGTCGACATGGTGGGCGGCGACACCACTTCGAGCAAGACAGGCCTCGTCATCTCCATCACCGTCATCGGCATGGCGAAAGAGGAGGACATTGTCTATCGCAGCGGCGCCAAGAAAAACGACCTGCTGTGCGTCACGGGCGACTTGGGCGGAGCCTACGTCGGCCTGCTCATCCTCGAACGCGAGAAGGTGGAATTCCTCTCCAATCCCAACATGCAACCCAAATTCGATGGTCTCGACTATGTGCTCGAACGCCAGCTGAAGCCCGAAGCCCGCAAGGACATCGTCGAACAGCTCAAGACCTTGGGCATCAAGCCGACCTCGATGATCGATATCTCCGATGGCCTGGCCTCCGAAATCCTACATCTCTGCAAGGAGAGCGGTGTGGGCTGCCAGCTCTATGAGGAACGCATCCCCATCGACCCGACTACCGACCGCATGGCCAAGGAGTTCCAAATCGTGCCCTCGGTGGCGGCCCTCAGCGGCGGCGAGGACTACGAACTGCTCTTCACCATCGACCAGAAGGACTACGAGAAGATACAGCAAATGTCGACCGACGTGACCGTCGTCGGTTACATGACCGACAATGCAGGCGTGGCCGAGATGATCACCCCCGACAACCATGTCATCCCCATCAAGGCGCAGGGCTGGGACCACATGAGAAAACAAGAATAGAGTTAGCCCCGAAGGGGCGACAGCAACTAAGCGGCGGTGTAAACCCCTGCTAATTAAAAAAACCAATCCCATGCCCGACCTCCCCGAAATAGTCAAACAAAAGCTCGCCGTGCTGCCCACCAAGCCCGGCGTGTACCGCTACTTCGACAAGAGCGGAACGCTCATCTATGTGGGCAAGGCGAAGAACCTCAAGCGCCGTGTGAGCAGCTATTTCAACAAGGAACAGTATGGCAAGACACGCGTCCTCGTCAGCAAGATTGCCGACCTCGAATACAGCATCGTCGACTCGGAAGCGGAGGCCCTATTGCTCGAAAACACGATGATCAAGCAATACAAGCCGCGCTACAACATCATGCTCAAGGACGACAAGACCTACCCCTGGATCTGCATCAAGAAGGAGGCCTATCCTCGGGTGTTCCTCACGCGAAGGAAGGTGAACGACGGGTCGGAATACTTCGGGCCTTATCCCTCGGTACGCACGGCCCACATCTTGCTCGACCTGCTCAGCCAGGCCTATAAGATACGCTCGTGCCGCACACCGTTGACCGAAATAGGGGTGGAGAAAGGGAAATACAAGGTCTGCCTCGACTACCACATCCACAAATGCAACGGCCCTTGCGAGGGGTTGGTCTCGAAGGTCGACTACAACGCCATGATTGCCGAAATCCGCGAGATCATCAAGGGCAACTTGGGCGGCGTGTTGCGCGAACTGAAGGCGCAGATGATGGACCATGCCTCGCGCATGGAGTTCGAGCAGGCACAAGAAATCAAGGTGAAATATGAACTGCTTGAGGAATACCAAAGCCGTTCCACCGTGGTCAGTGCGACGATTCACGATGTGGAGGTGTTCTCCTACGTCGACGACGAAGAGACGTTCTATGTCAACTATATGAAGGTGAAGGACGGCGCAGTGGTGCAGAGCCATTCATTCGAGATGAAGCGCAAGCTGGAAGAGACGCCCGACGAGCTCCTGCTGCTGGCCATCACCGACTTGCGACAGCAGTTTGGCGAACATGCGCCCGAAATCATCGTCCCGATGAAACTTGACTATGCGATTGAGAACGTGGAAATGACCATCCCGCAGCGGGGCGACAAACTGAAACTCCTCGACCTCTCGCGCCGCAACGCCATGCAATACCGCATCGACTTGGACAAGCAACGCTCCCTTGTCGACCCCGAACGCCACCAGAAGCGTGTCTTGAGCCAGCTGAAAGAGGCCTTGCAATTGGACGAAATGCCCGATGTGATCGAGTGCTTCGACAACTCCAACTTCCAGGGCGACTATGCCGTGGCGGGCATGGTGCAGTTTGTGAAGGGCAAACCCAACAAGGCGGGCTATCGCCATTTCAACATCAAGACGGTGGAAGGCCCCGACGACTACGCCTCGATGAAAGAGGTGGTGCGTCGGCGTTATTCAAGGCTGATCGAGGAGCAAAAGCCTTTGCCCAACCTCATCATCACCGATGGTGGCAAGGGACAGATGGAAGTGGTGCGTCAGGTGATCCAGGACGAGTTGCACGTCGACATTCCCATCGCTGGCTTGGCCAAGGACGACCGTCACCGCACCAACGAGTTGCTGTTCGGCTTCCCGCCTGTGGTGGTGGGCCTGAAGCCCAATTCAGAGGTGTTCAGGCTGTTGACGCACATCCAGGACGAGGTGCACCGTTTTGCCATCACTTTCCACCGCAAGAAGTTCGAGAAGGGCTTCATGCACTCCGAGTTGGCCGACATCAAGGGAATAGGGAAGAAAACGGCGGAGAAGCTACTTTTGGAGCTGAAATCGGTGAAAGGCATCAAGGAAGCTTCGGAGGAACAGCTTGCCGCAATCGTCGGTCCCGCCAAGGCGAAGGTTGTTGCTGAGTTCTTTAAACAAGAAAAGCCAGCATGATGCTGGCTTTTTCTTTTGTCTCTTTGATGGCGCTTCCGCTTAGGCGAGCTTGAAGACCACAGGGATTTGGTAGGACACGCGCACGGCCTTACCACGTTGCTTGCCGGGTTTCCACTTCGGCAGGCTCTTGATGACGCGCATGGCCTCTTCGTCGCAGCCACCGCCGATGCCACGCAGGATCTTCACGTTGGAGACGGAACCGTCGGGCTCGACAACGAAACCGACGAACACGCGGCCTTGGATACCGGTCTCACGGGCAATCTGGGGGTACTTGATGTTTTTGGCCACATACTCCAGCAAGGCTCTTTCGCCGCCAGGGTAGGAAGGCATCTCTTCCACGATTTGGAAGATCTCTTGTTCGACGACTTCTTCTTCGACGACTTCAGGAGCGACGTAGTCTTCAATGACCTCGTCTTGTTGCACATCAGCGTTGATGTTGATGTCTTCCGTCTCTACGTCGTCTTGCACGATTTCAAGTTGGGTGGTTTGCTTGGGCACTTCCACAGGCTGGGGCTTGGGCTCTTCCTGCTTGGTGATTTCCACCATTTCTTCTTCCACCACTTCGGTCTGACGGAGCAGGCTCGGGTCGATTTCGCGTTTGTCGTAGCTCTTGTGCTCGAAGGCCAACCACGTGACAAGTAATGCGATGATCATTCCTATCTGCGTGAACATCAGTTTCTTGTTCTCAAGATTAGCCTTAGGTGATTTTTTCTCTTCCATGGTTATGTGTTTTTAAATTCTTACTTCTTATTTTGGGTGCGAAAATAGGAATTATTTGCTTATGAAACGCAATTCGTGCAAATTTTATTTTTTCTGACGAAAAAAAAGATGAAAAACGTAGCTTCCAAGCAGGGCGCCGATGCTGTCGGCAAGCCAGTCGAACCAGTCGCCAGTGCGGCTCGTTACGAGGTGTTCCTGCATCAGTTCGGTGAGGCCACCGTAGGCAATGCCGATGACGACGGTGAGGAGCAGGGCTCTTTTTTGGTAGGCTTGGCCCTTAGAGGCATAAGGCTCACGGTAGCCCCACAGACAAAGGAAGGCAAAGGCGGCATACATCAGCATGTGCGCCACCTTGTCGAGTCCGACGACGGGCTTGACGTGGGGCAATAAGGAACCCGGAAGTCCGGTCAGAATCAGGATGACGATTCCGCACAGGATTCCCGGGTAGCAATTTCTTGTCAGCTTTTCCAAGGGATTAACCGATCTTGGCTTGGTAGGCAGCGGCATCCATGAGGCCGTCGAGCTCAGCGACGTCGTTCACTTTGATCTTGATGATCCATGCTTCGCCATAGGGGTCGCTGTTGACGAGCTTGGCGTTCTCTTCGTCGGCGAGGGTCTCGTTGACTTCGAGGATCTCGCCAGCCACGGGCATGAGGAGCTCGGCGGTGGTCTTCACGGCTTCGATTGCGCCAAATTCTTCTTGGGCGTCAAGGGTCTCGCCGACTAGGTCGGGGTCGACATCGACGAAGGTGATGTCGCCAAGTTCATGTTGTGCGTAATCGGTGATGCCGACGTAAGCGGTCTCGCCTTCGAGGCGGATCCATTCGTCGTCGTTGGTGTACTTCAGGTTTGCTGGAATATTCATTTGATGTATGTTTTAAAGTTGTTTAAATTGGCTGCGAAAATACACATTTTAGTCACTCACTCCACATTTTGCCGAAAATTTTATTGTGCCAGGCTGAATCTGATGGTGATGCCGCCATAGGTGGTGGAGTTCTTGAAGGTGTTGGCCACTTCGGGTATGGTCATGTCGTACTTGAAGAAGGCTTGTGCGCTCAAGCGCTGGCTGAAGTTGTAGTCGGCGGTGAGGTAGAAGTTGATCTTGTTTTGTCCGGCCGACACCTGGTTGTTGTTCTCGTCGATACGGCGCAGGATGGTGATGTCTCTCCTCAGGCCGACGTCGAGCTTGAGCACGAGGTCGTTCTTGATGGTTTGTGACTGGCCGTTGCCACCGATGGGCGTGATATTGAACGAGAGGTTCTTGATGCGGAAGCCGCCGCCGAGGATGATTTCGCTACCGTTCACCTCGGTGAGTTGGTTGTTGGCAAAACTCAGGGTCAGCGTTCTCGATTTCTTGTATTGCAAGTTCATCGTCATCGAGTTCTGCAGTCCAAGGTCAACGCCGATCAAAGGTGCAAACTGTTCATTGAGCACGATTTGCGCCATGTCGTATTTCGGGACGATAAGGTCGGAGTTCTCAAAGGTCTGCACGGTGTTGTTCTCGTCGTAGTAGACATTGGTTGCCCAAGCGTTGATGGCGTAGTTCGACTTGTAGCTGTGCGTGATGCTCACGGTCTTGAAGATCTTGCCAATCGATGGGATGTTGGTCAGCCCGTTGTAGGTGAGGTTCCAGTTGGGTAGCGGGATGCGCGGGAAGGGGTTGAGGCTCATGGTGTTGGGGTCCTTTCCGGTGTAGGCGGCGATGAAGGAGTAGAGCAAGACGTCAGTCGAGCTGGAGCTGTAGCCTTTCGGGAAGTAGTCGCCTGCGATGCTGTCGAAGGTGTATTCGTTGACTTGTTCGAGCCATTGTGGGTTGTCGCGTGCGATGCGTTCGGCGATGACTTTGCGATAGTCCATCAGGTTCTCGAAGAGTCGCGATGAGGTGGAGTCGGAACGGGTGAAGGCGGTGTTGGCCATGAAGTAGGTCATGCTAAAGCTGCCGCTGTTGGTCGGTGTGAACACATCGAAGCCGTTGGTCATGTTGTTGTAGCGGAAGTAATGCTGGCTGTTCTCGGCATAGTTGCGGTTACCCGTGAAGTCGATCTTGATGCCTGGCAGCGGCTCGGTGTTGACGCGATAGTTGATGGCTTCGGTCTTCCGGCGAATGTAGGGGTCGCTGAGGATGGAGTCGGTGGTGAGCCAACGGCGTGCCTCTTCCATGTCGATGCTGTTGATGACGGCTTTCTCGTAAATGTTGTCGTCGGCCCCGAAGGTGCTGCCAAGCACGAAACCGAGACCTGGCGCCCAGCCTGCACTGTTCATGCCGAGGTATTGCGCTTTGGGCATGAATCCGGGCAGGGTTTGTCCATTGTTGAGCGAGTAGGTGCCCGACACTTTCTTGACCAAGGTGAGCACACGCAGCGTGTTGTCGAGCACAATCTTGCCGTAGTTGGTCTTTTCTTTGGTCTTGGTGGAGTCGGCGGGTTGTTCCTCGTTGCCCTTGCCTCGGTTGTTGTTGCCTCGGTTGTTGTTGCGCCGCGGGGTGTTGATTTGCTTCAGGTAGGGCACCTTATTATATAACTTCGTGAAGTCGAGGTTGGCGTTGCCTTGGATGTTGTTCGAGTTCTCGATGGTGTTGCCAAGGCGGTGTTGGATCGACTTGGCAGGGGCGGTCCAATTGTAGGTGCCTTGATAGTTGGCGCTGGCGGTCACCCAGTTGAAGATCGGGATCTTGTTGATGGGCAGGGTGTAGCTGGCGTTGACGTTTTGGGTGAATCGTGAAATCGAGCCCAAGTTCTTCAGCTCATTCTTGATGGTGTCCTGGTTCTTCTGCCAGGTCTCGGGGTCGGCATTGCGGTCGACGTAGCCTGCAGGTTCGTAGATGTAGGCTTGCGCCTGGGCTGAGTAGTCGAAGGTGAGGGCTTTGGTGAGGTCGTAGCGCACCTGATAGTTGCGGCTCCAATCCCATTGCTTCGAGAAGGTGGGAACGATGTTGATGATGCCGCCACTCTTGTTGCGCATCTCGCGTTCCGAGTAGTAACGGTACATCTCTGTGTTAAACACGATGCTCTTGGGGGCATAGTAGAAGTTGATGTCCTTGAAGATCTGCATGGCAGGTTTCGAGGCCCATTTGGCCTTGGCGAAGGGGGTCACGTTTTTCGGGTTGCCTGCGTAGTTGTAGCCGAGTCCTCCGCGGTAGGTCTTCACCATGTAGTATTTGATGTCGGTGTTTTCTTGGAAGGTCTCATTGTAGCTAAACGAGGCGTTGAAGTTCTCGATGTCCCAAATGTGTACCTTGGGCATGTTGTTGCGGCCTCCTCCGAGGGCTCTGTTGGGGTCTCTCGGATTTTCGGTCTTGCCTCTGCCTTCTCCTTCATCCTCGTTGCGTTTCTTGGTGACGCGTTCTTTCCTGACGTTCATGAAGTTGATGTTCTTCTGTCTCGTGAAGTCGTGAATGGTGGAAGTGAACTCTTTGCGCTCTTCGTCGCTGTTCATGAGGGCCAAGGCATCTTTCAGCTTGATGTCGGGGTCGTAGGGGTTGTAGAGCGGCGTGATCCGGTTCTCGCCATAGTCGATGTGCATCGGGATCTTAAGGCCGGTGTTTTCGAAGAACTTGCCCAACTCGAGGTCGGTGGCCACATTGAAGGTGGAGTGCGCTTCGAAAGTGTTGTTGGTGATGCGGCTGTCTAAGGCCCCAAAGCCGGCGGAGCTATAGGAGCCGTTGACGCTCACGCGACCCAAATCGGCAAGGGTGGCTTCGAGACGTCCTGTGGCAGCGATACCGCCGTTGCTGTTCAAGTCGGTGAGTCGCAACTCATTAATCCACACGACGGCGCTCTTTGGCAGCCCATCGTCGACATCGGCAAGGTTTTGTCGTTTCGGGTTGCGGATACCCACCATGATGGCTTCCACATCGCTGATGCTCGGGTTACCAATCACTTTGATGGAATGGTAGTAGTCCTTGTTGTCGACCGTGCCTTTCTTGACTTTCTCGGAGTAGATGTAGTTGAGTTTGACGTTGCTGTTGGGCTGGTTCATGGCCTCGTTGCGTCGTTGTTTTACTTCAACAAGGTCTTCCAATCGAATGTCCAAATTGTTGATTTCTGGCCAGATGCCTTCCTGGTTGGTGTAAGGCGTGCCCCATGGTGTCACCTTCAGTGGCACCTCGTATTCGTAGTAGTTCTCGGTGAAGTCGGTACCGATACGCATGAAGACGGTGAGGTCTTGGTCGTCAAGCGGCGAGTCCTCGTGGGCGGCCTCGGCGTGGACGAACATCTTCAGGTATTTGTATTGCCGCAGGTCGAAATCGGCGGTCTTGTAGATGGCGCGTCCGTCGCCGTCAACAAGGTTTTGTACGGTCATTTGCAGCGACTGCTCGTTGATGCGCAGGGTCTGGGTCATGCCAATGACGCGTTCCTGCTGGATGCCAGGCGGGATGACGTAGGGGACGGGCTGGCGACGGCTGTTCTCGTCGACGCTGACGGCCGAGATGTCGAAGGCGGTCTCGTTGTTGATGTCGTTGGGCTCGTATTCACCAGGAGCCTGGATGCTCTGCGAATAGGTGCGCCACTCGCCTTTGACGAGGTCGAGGGTGGCGAAACGCAGCACGATGGGACGCTCAAATTCGGTCAGGAACATACGCATGAAGCGGATGGACGAGTAGTCGTCGATGCGGCCGATGACTTTGTCAGGTTGTCTGACAGGGATGCGGAACTGGTACCAAGTGACGCCGCCTATCTGTCCGTTGGGCAGCGCGACACCGCTCGACTCGAAGATGTCGGCAATGTGGTTTTGGCCCACGACCATCTTGGCTGGGTTAAGGTCGATTTCGTATTGGTAGTAGCGTTCCGACTCGCTCAGGGTGTTGTCGCCGTTGATGTCTTCGGCATTGGGCACGGTCGAGTTGCTGCTGATGTAGCCCTCGGTTTGTTGGTAGTCGGCGGGTGAGTTACCGTCGGGGCCATTGAAGCTCTTGTAGCGAGCCAGGATGCTCTTGTGCTCTTCGTCTTCCATCGAGTCCCAATCGTTGGAGCGGAAGTAGTGGTAGTTGTCGGCCGATGGGTCATTGTATGCCTGGTTATAGGCGGTCGAGCCTTCGCCGAAACGGTCTCTGAGGATGCGCAGATAGCTCTCCTCGAAGAAGCTGCGCTCGTCGGTGTCGCGCAAGCCGTCGTAACCCACGTCTTGGTATTGGCGGGCTTCCGACGAATTGCTGAAGGTGCCCACAAGGTCCTGTAAGGTGGGCACGCGTCCCCAAATGGTGGTGTCGACGTTTTCCACACGGTCGCTGGTGGGCAGGCCGTTTTCGTAGAACTTGCGGCCGTCGCGCAGGATGTCTTCTGAGATGTCGCCCAGGTTGATATAGAGCTTACCGGGGTTGTTCTGGAATTCTTCGTCGGCAAAGGGATCCATCATCCAGAACTCGATGTACTCGATGTTGGTGGCCTCGAAGTCGATTGATTCCATCTTGCGCATGATGCCGCCCCAACGGCTCTTCGGGTCGTTAAGCTTGCCCTCTTCGTTGATACCGGCTGAGTAGGGCGTCGGGTTCACGTCGTAATTGTAGGGGCCACGTTCTTCGGGGTAATAGGCCAAGTTGAGCACGGAGATGTTGGTCTGCGTGCCGGTCTCGATGTCCATGTTGGGGAAGAGCTCGGTTTGCAGCACCTGACGTACTGAGTTCTTGGAGAGTTCTTCGTTGTCGACGTTCTTGGGACGTCCGGTGTAGGTGCGGTCGTAGAAGACCGAGTTGTCGATGACGTACCACGACAGCCGTGCGCGGTTTTTGCCGTAGTCGAGGCCGGTGTTGGCCGCTGCCTCAGGGAAGAGGTCGGTTTGGTTTTGCGGAGTGCTGGCCATATACCACAGCGAGGGCAGACGCAGGTCGATGGTCGACTTGGCGCCCTCAAAGTCGTCGATGTAGGAGGTGCCGGGTTCGCTGGCCGACTTGGAGAGGCCCGGAATGAAGCGGGCGAACTCGCCGTCGACGTTGATGCGCGACGGGGCTTTGGTGCTGATGCCGGGCAGTGCGTTGATGAAACTCGTCAGCCAACGCGCTTCGGTGTGGTAGCTGAGGTCGGCGCCATAGATGGTGTTGGCGATGGCTTCCTCACCGTAGTTGATTTTCTGCGTGTACGATTTCTCGCCTAAGTACAGGACGGTGGCACCAGCGTGGAAGTCTGGGTTGAACTCGTGTTCGACACGGGTGCCGAGGAAGGTCTTTCGTATGGCGCTGAAGCCCGAGTTCGATTCCAACGAGATGTTGATGGGCGTGCCCGAGTTGAGGATGCCTTCGTTGAGGATGGTGACACGACCCAAGGTGTAGTCGACGGTGTAGTCGACGTTTTCGACGAGTTGCATGCCGCCTGCGGTGACGGTCACCGAGCCCTGGGCCACGTTCATGGCGTTGAGGCTGATTTCGCTGCCCGACTGTGAGGTGTAGTAACCCTTCAAGGTGAACTTGTTCTTCTCCGAATACTGTTCAGCCGAGGTCTTGGTCATCGTATAAAGCGAGTCGAAGGCGTATTTGTTGGCCAAGTCGGGTTCGTTGGGGAACACCTTTGTGCGGAGGTGCTTGCCGAAAGGCTCCAACACGGGGAAGAAGATGCGGCCGTTCGACGCGTTGATGGTACCGCCTTGCGTGGCTGCGTTGTCCAAGAAGTCGAACACACCGTCGCCGCCCGCGATGGGGTTGTTTTGTGTGGTCAGGTTGTCGAGGCCCATCAGGTTGAGGAGCGAGACGCCTTTCACCGATCCTTCCGTGAAGTAACCGTAGGGTGTGCTGTTCGAGTTGCCGTTGTAGAAGATGTTGAGCATGAAGTCCTGCGACCCGATTTGGTAGGCCCTGATGTTGTAGACGTTCTTCATCATCAGGTTCCAGATGGGCATCTTGGTGTTGACGGTGGTACCTTTCAGCAGCTTGGCCACCAATACCTTGGGTGTGTTGATGCCTTGGTCGGAGAACTCACCCACCTGATAGACCTCGTCGCTGCCCACGATGGTGTATTGGTAGGCCACGGCCAGGGTCTGGTTGGCGTTGAGGCTGACGTTCAAGGAGATGAAGCCGAGTTTCGAGTTGAGCGAGTATTCGGTGTTGCTCAGGCGGCGGGCGTTCTCCACTTTCTCGAAGTCGCGTCCCGACACCATGTAGCCCGAGCGTCCGATGCGCAAGGGGTCGTTGCTCATGTAGTTGGTCACGGTGCTGATGCCGCGTATCTGTGTCGTGTCCATGCGGGTGAGCAGGTTGTTGGCGGCATTGCGCGGAAACACCTTCGAGTTGGTCGGGCTCACCTCGTCGCTATAGATCCATGCGTTGGTGCCTTCTCCCAAGTCATTAAGTGCAAGGATGTTACGCGTATTTTGCGTTGAGGTGTTGGTGTTGGTGATCCACACCTCGATTTTGGTGATGTTGATGCTTGAGGTGACGGTGGGCAGGGTGGCCAAGGCGGCCTCATATTGGTCGCGGAAGTATTGGCTGAGGAAGAAGTGACGGTTTTCTTCATAATCCAAGCAGCTGAGGCTGAACTCGTTGGCTTGAGCGCCACCTTGCACGGTGATGTTTTGCGACTCACTCTCTTGGTAAGAGACGATGGATGAGATGGTGGTGTTGCCGAATTTCAGCTTGCTCTTGATACCGAACAGCTGTTGCGTTCCTGTGATGAGGGTGCTGTTGAGCGGGAAGCTGACGTTGCCGGCTTCCAGGAGTTGGATGATCTCGTCTTCCTTGCCTTGGTATTTCAGGTCCAGCTTGTCTTGGTAGTTGAAGGTCGCCTTCGTGTTCTTGTTGATGTTGAAGTTGATCTTGTCGCCGATTTTGGCCATCACGTTGAGTTGGATGTCTTGGTCGAACACGAATTCGTTGTGGCGTTTGCGTCGTTCGGTCATCGATTTGTCGTCGCGGAAGCTGTGCTTGAAGCCGAAGGTGAGGTCGACGGAGCCTTGTGGACGGATGTCGATGGTGTTGCTGCCGAAGATGGTCTCGAAGGCCTTGCCGCCGATGAACATGGGCGGGATGATGGAGCTGCCGTTGGTATTCGACCGTGCGTTTTGGCTGCGGCGTTCCTTCCAATATTCTTGTATGCCTTTACGGTTTTGATATTCAAAGTATTCGCTTTGCGTCAGGGTGGAGGGGGTGTCGTAATAGAACTGCCCGATGCGGCGTTTGAAGGTGTATTGTCCGGTGACGGGGTCGTAGATGATCTCGGTCTCAAAGTTGTCGGGGTCGCGGAGGTAGAGCGGCGACTGGTTGTTGAGGTCGTCGAAAGGGTTGCCCGTGCTGACGGGGATGGGATAGATGACTTTGGTGGTGTCGGGCTCAACGGTGTATGGGTTGGGGTAGAAGATGTCATAACCCCCTGCCGATGCTGTTTGGGCGAAGAGGAGCGCAAACAGCGTTGTGAGGAGTGAGAGGATGATATGTCGTTTCATTCTGTATTTCAAAATGCTGGTTTACAATATTCTAAGTGCTTCCTTGATCAGGGTCTCGACGGTGGCATCAGGCATCTGCTTGAGCAGGCGGTCCAAGGCTTTGTCGACGGCCGCTTTGCTGAAGCCCAATATCGTCAATGCTGATAACGCTTCGTTCTTGATTGTATTGTTTGGTGTGGCGAAAATTTCCGTCGCGAAGTCGTTTTTCTTCAGTTTGTCCTTCAGGTCGATGACGATGCGTTGGGCGGTCTTGGCGCCGATGCCTTTCACCGATTGGATGGTCTTCACGTCGTCATTGGCGATGGCGTTGCTCAACTCGTTGACGGTCAGCGAGCTGAGGATGAGCCGTGCCGTGTTGCAGCCCACGCCCGACACCGAGATGAGCAGTTCGAAGAGGTCGCGTTCCTTGGCGCTGTAGAAGCCAAAGAGGTTGTGGGCGTCCTCAAGGATTTGCTCGTGGACGTAGAGTTTGGCCTCTTCCTTCTCACCGATGGCGGTGAAGGTGTTGAGCGTGATGTTGACGAGATAGCCGATGCCCTGGTTGTCGAGGACGACGTAGGTGGGCGACTTTTCGGCTACTTTTCCTGAGATGAAGGCGTACATTGGGGCGCAGTTTGGATTAAACTGCAAAAATACGAAAAAAAGGAAAACGGTACACGGATTTCGCGGATTTTCACAGAAAATAGTGTCTGTGTCAATCCGCGAAATCCGTGTACCACACGAAAAAAGAGGGCCGGCCCTCTCTTTGGTTTTGCATGAAGCAAGCGCCGTGCTTAGAAGCCCCAGCCGCCTGTCCAGCTGATTTGCTTGGTGAAGGTGGGCGTTTCGGAGTCTTCGTAGTACTCGATGGTGGCGGTGCCGTCCTTGCTGTCGCTGGAGAAGCGGACAAGCAACGAGACGAGCTCGTTATGGCGTTGCGCCTCGATGGTGAAGCCGTCGGCCTGGTCGGTGACGGACCAGCCGTTGTTGAGGCTCATGTCGGGATGCACGTTGCCCGTCACTTTCACCTTGAGGGTCTTCCCCAAGGGCGCGATGGCGGCCACCACATAGGCCTGCTCGCCATCGAATTGGGTGGCGTCTTTCACAAGGATGTTGGGCACTTCGCCGCCAGGGCCCAGTTGGGGTGCCGGAGAGGCTTCGTCGGGATAGGTGAAGTCGGCGACCACCTCTTGGTGCGCGGCCTGGAACATGGTGATGTACGACTCGAAGTCGGGGATTTCCACATTGAGGCCAAGGCCCGAATAGTAGTCTTCGAGGTGATGCCTGATATACAGCTGGTCTTGCAGCGAGATGTTGTAGAGCAGCGTGTCGACCAAAGCCTCGCTGTCGACGGCACCGTTGTCGGCGAAGTCGGTGGAGAGGTTGGTCATGAGCCAGGTGAGCTCGGCGGGAAGGGTGGGGACTACCTCCAGGAAGTTGGACGGCCTTTGCAGGATGACGGAGAAGGCGAGCAGCATGGCGTTGAAGTCGCCACTAGTGGCGATCGACATCTGCTCGAAGCCTTGGTTGAAGTGGTCGGTCACGCCGAGGAAGTCCTGAAACTCGCTCTCGGCCTTGCGTTTGGCGTCGCCAAAGCTCAAGCCGTCGGCCACGAGCTTCTCGATGCGCGCTTTGGTGATGTGGGTCAGCACGTTGACGTTGACCGTCTCCTCGTTGTTGAGGTCGGCGAGGGCTTGCAGGGTGATTTGGGCCGACGACAGCTGCCCGAGCACCTCGTTGTAGTAGAATCCGTTGGCGGAGAGCAGGGCGAGGTTCGACTCCATCTCGACGTTGCTGAGGCCGAACGAGCCGTCGTCGGAA
Source organism: uncultured Bacteroidales bacterium (assembly GCA_947164955.1). Lineage (GTDB taxonomy): Bacteria > Bacteroidota > Bacteroidia > Bacteroidales > F082 > Limimorpha. The sequence goes on from CAMUYT010000033.1 coordinate 13,935, forward strand.
GTGATGGAGGAGGTGAAGGCCTTGCCCGTTTGGCCGAGGCTCGTGTTGAGCTCGTTGACGGTGATGGTCGTCCCAGTCACGAAGGGACCTTTCTGCACCTTGCCTGAGAAGGTGAAGGTGCCGCCGGCCTTTTCTTTGGTGCAAGAGGCGAAGGCCAGCATTCCGATGAGTGCAAGACTCATAGCAAAGATTTTTGTTTTCATAACAATATGTTTTTAAGAGTTAGTGTTCTAAAGTTAACGGTTATTCCTTCACCACTTTGCGGACGCATTTGCGTCCTTCGTCGTTGGTGACGTTGACGAAGTAGACGCCGGCGGGCAGTCCGCTGAGGTCGATTTGCAGCTGTTCGCCCTTGCCCGTGGCGGTGGCCACGCGTTGCCCGAGCGCGTTGAACGCTTCGGCGGCTTTGAGGTTCTCGCCCGCGATGGCTACCAAGCCCGTGGTGGGGTTGGGGTGGAGGGTGGCGAAGGCGGTGGCTTCTTCGTTTTCGCCAATGCCAGTCATAGAGATCTGACCCCAGCGGAGGGGATAGTTAGGGACGGTGCAGAAGGCCATTTGGTCGCAATATGCCATCACGACATCATGCCTTCCCGAACGATTTTTGGTTTTTTCTTCGGGGTTTCGATACATGTAAACCCTTGTCCATGCATAGTAGTTATTATCATTCATGGTTTTGCGAAATCCTACCATGTGTTCCATGAAATGCGTGTCGAAAGGCTCCCATAACAATTCGCATGGAGTGTTAGCAGGTAACCACATGTGATAGGGTACGATGGTGTCGTTCTCATCGATATATCCGTATGAATAAATATTGTTGTAGCAAATGCGGAAATCCCATGTGGAAGAAATGTAGACGTATCGAACCATGCCAGGGTATTTGTCGTGTATGTACATCAAGAAATCGGTTGTTCCATCTTGGTCAAGGTCGATTTTTATGGTGTCTTGTTGATGAAGAGGGAATGTCAATCCCTCTACGCTTAGGTCTGGATCAAAGTCTTTCTTGATGATTTCGCCTTCTTGAGCGTGTGCAAAGGCCATCATGGAAATGGCAAAAATGGTGAATAGTACTCTTTTCATATTGGTGTTTTTTTATGTCTTACATTGTGTTTTATTCTGGACAAGGTTGTGTTTGAAGGGTAATCTGCGCCCCTTGGGGCAATGTGAAGCCTTTATCTATGACAATTGATTCGACAGCTCTCACGATTGGAAGTCATAGGCCAGGGCTCGAAGAGCGAGACTGGCCAAAAGGACTAATAAGACTTGTTTTTTCATGGTTGTATAGGTTTGTTTTTATGATATGGCAAAGATAGCAATTATTTATTTCACAATAACCAATTTCCCATTTTGTGAATACTTTCCACTAAACACTGTATAAGTATAAACGCCAGAAGTCAGGTCACGCATGTATTCCGCCCGGGCCACGGTAAGGCTGTCGCCGGCCATCATGCCATACTGCTCCGCCTCCTTGAACGAGCGCATGGCGGCCTCCTTCTCATCGTAGTGCTGCTGCACGAAGCCGCTGTAGAGCGCGGCGTGGGCGGCCTTGGCGTAGTCCTTTTTCTTGGCGTAATAGGTGGCGGCACGCTCCAGCTCGGGGCTGGTGGAGAGGTTGCCACGGTCGTCGAAGAATTCGTCGTCCATCACGGGCGAAATCTCCTGCCCGCGGTCGCCGAAGAGGGCCTCGGCCTGCAGCAGGGCCATGTCCATGCGCTCGCGCTCGCGGAAGTTCACGGGCATGCGCAACACGCTGTCGACGAGGCGCGCGGTGCTGTCGGGCAGGGTGTCGGCCAAGCGCTCGGCACGTTTCACCATGCGCCGCGCCTCTTTGGTGGTGGCGTCGCAGGCGGCCAAGGCCAGCATGAGCACCAAGAAACATATGGAAAGTCGCACTTTCATGGCTGCAAAGATAATGAAAGAACACGGATCGCACAAATGATTATGGAAAAATATTCTTCCGTGCCCTCCGTGTCGCACAAAAAAAAAGAGGACCTTCCGGCCCTCTTTCCTTGTTGTTCTTTCGTAGAATACTTACTGCTTATTGGGCAGGTTGTTCAGCGGGTTGTTCAGCGGGTTGTTCGCCTTTGCAGCAGCCCTTCTCACCACCGCAACCTTGGAGTTGTTGCATGATGAAATCCTTCTGGGCATTGACGTCGAGGTTGGCGAAGTTTTCCCAAGCGGCCTTCATTTCGGCGCACTTCTTTTCGCATTCGGCCTTGGCTTCTTCAGTCATTTCGGCCATTTCCTTGGCGCAGCCTTCGCCAGCAGCCATCATTTCGTCCTTCTTGGCTTGCATGTCGGCAAACATGGCAGCGGCTTTCTTGTTCAGTTCGGCCTTGGCTTCGTCAGTCAACTGATCCCAGTTGGCGTATTCGGCCTTCAGGGCTTCCATCGGGCATTCAGCCTTCTCTTCGACGACTTCAACCGTCTCTTCCACAGCGGCTTCAACGGGTTGTTCGGGTTGCTTAGGAGTGTTGTTGCAGGCCACCATGAAAAGGCTGGCCAATCCGAGTGTAAGAACTAATTTCTTCATTTTTAATGAGTTTTTAAGTTGTTGTTTAATGTTGATTTCTATTTTTGAGCGCGCAAAAATACGACTTTTTTCAATAGTGTGTTCAAAAATCGTTAATTTTTCAAAAAATCGTGTAAAAATATCGTTTTGGTGAGGCAAAAAAAGAAATCTTATAAACCTTTTGTTTATTCGTTTCAAAATGCCTACCTTTGCGGCCAAATTTTCAAGAAGTAAAACGAACACAATAATTCATTAAAAACCAATCAGAAATGGCAGAAAAGAAATTTTTGACATGTGACGGTAACCAGGCTGCAGCCCATGTTGCCTACATGTTCAGTGAAGTGGCCGCCATTTATCCTATCACTCCGTCGTCGCCGATGGCCGAGTATATCGATGAATGGGCTGCTAAAGGTCAGAAGAACATCTTTGGCGAGACCGTCAAAGTGGTTGAGATGCAATCCGAAGCCGGTGCCGCCGGTGCCGTCCACGGCTCGCTGCAGGCTGGCGCCCTCACCACCACCTACACCGCCTCGCAAGGCCTCTTGCTGATGATTCCCAATATGTACAAGATCGCCGGTGAATTGCTTCCTGGCGTATTCCACGTCTCGGCCCGCGCCCTCGCCGCCCAGGCCCTGTCCATCTTCGGCGACCACGCCGACGTGATGGCCTGCCGTCAGACCGGCTTCGCCATGCTGGCCACCAGCAGCGTCCAAGAGATCATGGACCTCGCCCCTGTGGCACATCTCGCCGCCATCGAAGGCCGCGTGCCGTTTGTGCACTTCTTCGACGGTTTCCGTACCTCCCACGAAATCCAAAAGGTTGAAGCAGCCGACATGGAGAAACTCCGCAAGCTCGTCAACCAAAAGGCCCTCAAGGAATACCGTGAACGCGCCCTCAATCCTGAGCACCCCGTAACTCGTGGTACCGCCCAGAACCCCGATATCTATTTCCAGACCCGTGAGTTGCAGAACAAGTACTACGACGCTCTGCCCGACATCGTGGCCAAGTACATGAAACAGATGAGCCGCATCACTGGCCGTCAATATGCTCCGTTCGTTTACTACGGCGCTCCCGATGCCACCGACATCATCATCGCCATGGGCTCCATCAACGACGTCATCAAGACCGTCATCGACAAGGAGAACAAGGCTGGCAAGAAGCTCGGTCTCGTCACCGTGCACCTCTATCGCCCTTTCAGCGTGAAGTACCTCATGGAAGCCCTGCCGAAGAGCCTGATGGAGCACGTGAAGCGTATCTGCGTCCTCGACCGCACCAAGGAACCCGGCGCCAACGGCGACCCGCTCTACCTCGATGTGGTGGAAGCCTTCAAGGACTGCCCCTACAAGCCTCTGATTATCGGCGGCCGCTACGGTCTGTCGTCAAAGGACACCACTCCGGCTCAGGTGCTTGCCGTTTACAAGAACCTCGCTTCCGAGAAACCGATGAACCAGTTCACCGTGGGTATCAAGGACGATGTCACGCATCGTTCGCTCAAGGTCGGTAAGGAAATCTCCATCCTGCCGAAGGGCACGTTCGAAGCCAAGTTCTATGGCCTCGGCGCTGACGGTACTGTGGGTGCCAACAAGAACTCCATCAAGATCATCGGTGACAACACTAACAAGTACA
>CAMUYT010000034.1 GCA_947164955.1 uncultured Bacteroidales bacterium
GCCAGTGGCCGCCCCCAACAATTTCCAACTCTACAGGCACTTCCATGTCTTAGGCAGGCAAGATAACTGTCTGGAACATCCTTGATTTGGTCGAAAGTCTTGTTCTTTCCGCCCACTTCAAACAAATGCCTGCGATTGAGATGTTATGATTTCCTCAACGGTAAGATAGCCTTATCTTTCGCGCAAAGTGATATTTTTTATTGTTTGTGCGAATTATGACGAATTTCGGTTGGTTATGATGAAAAACGGGATTGAAAGTATTATTATCGAAAAATCTTTGGGGATTGATAGTATTTTTCGATAAAAAACTTCGGGGATTGATAGTATTTATTTTCCAATAATTTGTGTAATACAAAGATTATTAGTAATTTTGCAACGTATTTCAAATAAAGAATCCAATGGACTACATTTTTCAACGGAAAATTTACCAGCAGATGCTTGATTGGAAAGAGCAGAACCACGGAAGGAGTTGTATGTGGGCGACACGGGACTGATGGTTACATTGGCTTTTTGGGACAAAAGTTTCACCGAAAACATCCTATACGACAAACTGCTTGCCGACCGCCTGCCCGCCAATCTTGGCTATGTGTATGAGAACCTTGTGGCACAGATGCTTCGCAGCGCAGGTAACGAACTTTACTACTACACATGGCCCAAAGACGACAGGCATAACTACGAGGTGGATTTCCTGCTTTCGCGAGGAGCAAAGCTATGCCCATTGGAAGTGAAATCGGGAAGCTATAGCTCCCATGCTTCGTTGGACGCTTTCTGCCAAAAGTTCCCATCACGGATCGGAGAGCGCTACCTCATCTACACCAAAGAGCTTCGCAAGGATGACAACACCTTGCTTGTACCAGCTTACATGGCAGGATTGTTGTGACGCCATGATGGCTTATTTGGGGTAAAAACGGGCGAAATCTTCCCAAAACAGGTTGGTTTCGCCCGCGTGGGTTCACTTCTCGAAATGCTGGTAGGCTTTTGTGCTGCGCCAGTGGCTGCCCCAGGGCCGTCCGTCCAAGGTTTACAATCCCCAATCGAGGCACAACTCGTAAAACAGGTCGCACTTTGATTTGGCGACCTATGGCAAAGCACCTCAAGCCAAATTTGCCTCCGACCACACAAACTGCATCCTAAATGGATGATTGGGAATGAAGGCGACAAAAACACCCTCGCGCTCCGTAGTTTCCTTTGGAGTTTGAAGGTGGCTTCACAAGTTTCAGTCTGTTTTTGCGGTATTATCGGCATCTATGACAAGGCGGACTGTTTGACCGTTGAATCTATTATCATAACCATCAGGAGGGTCAAGGTGATGTTCGTCAAAACTCACTGGGTATGCCATCCAATCATTAAGATATGATGCTGTCCAATACTGTCCCCATTCCACTCTGTCTGATACTTCGTTCCTTCTTCGTGATCCAGCAGCAGGAAGGAAAACGACACCAGACTGTTGCAACATGTCATTCCAATCAGATAACGAAATAGAATTACTGCTGTATGAAGCGCTTGCATCATTGGTTGATGAAAGTCCATAGACAGAACCATCCCAATTGTCAGGCACTATTACCAAACCGGCGACACCGTTCAGATATGCTTTTGCGAAACGAACGGCCGATGTTGTGTTGCGAGTGTTTAACAAGTAATCCCATTCGTCATTAGAAAGGCTACGCCATAGGTTCTCTTGGTTACCTCCATTCGAAATGGCATTATACCCCCAATCAGCTTTGCCAGATTGTTCATAGAGATGACTCGTTGGAGACCCATACGCATAATAATCGATGTAATCATCATTAATACTCCAAGGCTGGTAGCAATTGCCGCCATGGTCATAACCACTTGTCCCCCAACCAAACATGTCAATCCAACCATTATAGGTTGAAGAGACAAGGGAGTTGTCACATTTCTCACCATTTTCATAAACATTTCCACGAATATTATCACCCACATAATTCCATTGGTGTTCAGCGAAACGCCATGTATTTGTGCTGGCTTGATATTGCAAATTCCCTTGAGAAAAATACACTTGGTCACCATTTTCATTGATGGTGAACAAGCCGTTGATGGCTCCTTCGGGAACACCGCTCGGCGGCGTTGGTGGTGTAGGCGGCTGCGGAGTATTACATTCCTGTGTGTGAAAAGTCTTTTGCTCGGTTGTCAAAGTCACACCACCGTTGTAGAACAGCTCATAGTAATAAACATATAGTGTATCACACAACAACTCGTCGAGTGTAAGCTCGAAGAAGGTTTCCCGCTTCGTCATTTCGGCGACAGCGAACTGCTGCTCTTCGACGAGGTTGTAATGGAGCACTACGCGGCTCAGTTCCGCATGGTCTGTTCGAGTGTATTCCACACGGACATCCTTCACGCCCACCGTTACGATTTCGTCATTGCCATCCCCAAGCTCAGGATGGACTTCCTTGCTCTTGGTGCAAGATAACAATGCTAACAAGATGCACGCTAATATGATTGATAGGTTTTTCATAAGACAATACCATTTATTAGAAGTCAATACTCAATAAAATTGGTGAACTCACTCCATCCTTCAGCGTTTTGGTAAGTCGATAACGAGCCTGATGGAATATACACTGGAATAGATTTGTTAACATTTTCAAAAGCTTGAAGGTCTAATACAGGCGGCACTATAGAAGACAAGTTGATCGAACTCAAACCAATACAATCCAGAAATGCATATTTATCAATAAAAGTTACAGAATTGGGGATCGTTATCGTTTGCAAAACTCTACAATACTGAAACAAACCATAACCAAGAGAAGTAATTCTACTTGGCAGTGTTACTGAAATCAAATTTGAGCAACCATAAAACACTTGGGAACCTAAAGATGTTACACTTTCTGGAATCGTAATAGACTCGATACCAGTCCCATTAAAAGCCATACTTCCTATTTCGACAACCGAATTGGGGATATCAAACGAAGTAATGCTAGAACATCCGGCAAACGCGCCATAACTAATCACCGTTATAGAATTGGGGATAAACACAGAAGCAATCTTCGATTCCATAAAAGCACAACTACCAATAGTAGTTACCATATAGTCATTTTCAAGATGAGATATCGCATTAGGAATAATAATATCACCAGCTGCGTTTATACCATCAACATGACCTGTAACACATGCAGTATAAGAATTCTCATCATATGAATAAATCAAAGGAAAACATGCTTCTTCATCAAAACAAGCTTCTATGTTCCTATTAAAACCTACAGCAAAAGAGAATGGATTGGAAGCGGAGATCACCTTCCCATGCTCTTTCCAATAAAGGAAAACATAACCTGAAGAAGGAGCGGCCGTTAAAGTACAGATTTGACCATTTATTTGTATCCCTTGACCACTAATTGTTCCACCTCCTATAGGATTAAGATCAACGGTAATCATGGAGGTATTTTGAGACGAATGTACAAGACGTACTGAATATCTACAATGGGGATAATATGAAGCATTAGAACCCAATCCATCATTTGTAAAATCGATCAAACCTTTTAGCCAAGGAGCATGGCTAGAAGACGACCAATATACGCCGCGCAAGTCGAAATTCTCATACGACCATGCTTGGATATTGCCTGCCGCAGGCAAAAACACAGCTCCATTTCCTTCTAATATATTTGTCCATGCTTCAAGTGAGATAGTATTCTCATCAAAAGCTGAGTATGCCTCATTTGAATGACTCAACACATAAACACCTGGATCCCAGTCATCTGGAAGAAGAATAAGGCCATTGATACCATTCACTTCTGCTTTAACGTATCGCATACCCGAATTAGTAGAACGAACTTCCAGCAAATACTGCCATTCGGGTGTCCTCAGCGTACGCCAACACCCCTCCTGATAACTGCCATTGCTAATAGCATTATAGCCCCAGTCCGCTTGACCCGTTTCATCGCAAAGATCATAATCATTATGATTGTACGCAGCGTGGTCAAATTGACCTCCCGTGCTCCATGGCTCATAACATACCGCTCCGTGATTATATCCCGAAGTGCCCCAACTGAACAAATCAAACCAGCCATCGTAAGTTGCAGAAGCATTGATGTTATTCTCACCTACATAATCCCATTGGTTTTCCGCAAAACGCCAAGTATTGGTAGAAGCTCGATATTGCAAGTTGCCTTTCGAAAAGCGTACTTTCTCGGTTTCACTTACCGAAAAGTCACCACTCAAAGCACCTTCTATACTATTAGTTGTAAACTCCCTATCCAATCCGTAAGCCGTACCTTTTTCATTAACGGCGTATGCACGAACATGATAGGTTACACCGATCTCCAAACCAGTCATTGCAGCAGTGAAAACACCTGTTCCTGTGCCTGCGGCAACATGGCTATCATTCAAGGTTGGATTCTCATTTTCGCTCCAACAAATGCCGCGCTCGGTCACTTCAGCACCTCCATCGTTGGTTACTTCGCCGCCGCCTTTAGCGGAAGTAGTGGTAATCTCTGTTACAGTTGCTGTTATTACCGTGGGTAATGCGATAGGCAAAGCTTCCGTCTTGAAGGTCTTCGCTGCCGTTTGCATGGAGTTGAAACCATTGTGGAACTCGTAATAATAGCTATAGAGTGTGTTGGGCTTCAAATCAGCCAAATCAACATATAGCGTGTTTTGCACTACGCGCATTTCGGCAGTGTTCAAATCATTTTCGTCTGCGCCTTCACCATAATAGAAATAGGCTTTCTTCAAAGTGGCAATGTATTGGTAATCACACTGCACCGTGGCCGTGGTCATGCCCACGGTAATCAGGTCACGCTTCACATCCACATATTTCAGGTTCACCTCGGGGTCTTTCTTGCAGGCGGTCAAGGCCACCACAAGAACCATGATTGCTATACTTATCTTTTTCATTTTCATTCGGTTTTAACGGTTTTCAAAACTATAGCCCAAGCCTATCTTACCTTCATAGATGCTAAAGTTGGTCGTCACGGCATCGAGCGAGAGGACAAATCCTCCAAAGCGGAAGATCATGCCAGCCGAAATATCTATACCCACAGCAGAATAGCCACCATTGCGCACCCAACAGTCGTCCAAGGTCTTCCACGAGAGTGAACGGTTGCCAAAGCCAGCACCTGCTTTCAGGTACATCATGTCATTCAATCGCATTACGCCGCCGCCCATAATGGAAAGCGCTGTATGCGCATATTCATCCTTGTAGAAAGGCAAGTCCTCGCCCACAAATCCTAAGGCATCGCTGACGGCAGCTGGAGCCAGACCTGCAAAATTGAACCCACTCATCACAGAGACGAACCAACCGAACTTCTTCGCCTGTCCGATGGTGAAGCCCACGGAAGGATTGTTCGTATTGGTATAGGCGCCATTCAAAGTGGCAAAGGTAATCTTAGGGATTCGCACCACCTTGGGCACTTGCTGTTGTGGCGGGTCTTGCGTAATGAACTTGAAGCGGATTTCAGGATAGTCGCCATAGCCCAGATTGTTGAAGGCCTGCCAACGGATAGTGCGGTTCTTACCTGCGGGCACCACGCGGTTCACATACCCCGTCACTTTCATCGTGTCGGTATAATGCTTTCCGTCGTCAGTGGAGATAAGCAGGCGCACATCAGAACGTTGACTCAAATCATAAGTGATGGTCACCATCTTATCATTCTGCACCGCACGAATATTAGACACATGATCTTGTGCCATAGACACTTGCGAACCTACAAACAGAACGATAATGATAAACAAGACATGTTTTTTCATAGTTTCTTGGTATTTTCGGATTCAACGTGGTCAAAAGCGCCTCGAATGGTCATCTCCACCGAAACGCGGCGATAGCCGCCGCCTTTTTCCTTGTTCTCCACAGCAAAACTACGGAAGGAATTCTCAGTATGTTTCAACGGTTCTACTTTCGTTTTCAGGAAATCTTCAACACCTTGGGTACGCAAAAAGGCCAACTGCCCGTTGGTGGTCACACCTGTTATTCGTGTCACAGTCATGTTATATGGTTCCCCATTCAAAGTGATAGGCTTTTCAATGAAGTCGCCATACTCGCCTTTGTAGGCAATCTTTGAGCGAATGGGGGTGCCGTCGGTGGCTCCCGTAATCTTCACTTCCACTTCTGTTCCTTCTTTCAAATACTCAGCGAGGTCGTTTTCCAACTTGCTCTTCAGAAAACTGCACATCAACATGCAGGCATTGGAGTTTTCGATGTTGTATTTGCCCAGAGCATAGTCGTCGGCGGCATCGGCCACCACAAGGGTTTCATAGGCCACCGAAACAATGAGGTCGGGCGGTTGCGCATCGGTCAGCACCTCTACTTTCACGTTATCGGAAACTTGTTGACCATCGGCGAGGTTGGCTTTCATCGCCGCCAACTCTTTTTGCCAGTTGCGCTGGCGTTCCGCATTGTCTTTTTGGATCTGCTCCTTGGTCTGATCCTTCTTTAGGTATCGGTAATGAAACCGCTCCGACACCGTCTCGATTTCCTGGCCATAGCAAAACATGGACATGGAAACCATGCAAAACATAAATATGACTCGCTTCATACACATAATATATTGTTATTCATAAGCTTTTCCCATTCCAAAAGAGGATTATTATCAATTCCCTGCCCCAATTACCAGTGTCTTGTTTTCATTTGTAATGTATTGGTATCCACAACCAGGCTGCAGCTGGCCAAGCGTGCCTTGCCATCCACTGTTGGTATAGATAGCGAAGCCTTCATTTTGTGATATAATCTTGTCGCCTACTGTGGCTGCAACGCTAATGGCGTCGGTGATGGCAGAGGGTTGAGCCCCCGTGAAGCCAAACCAATTGGCGCCCGGCCCGATAGCGATTGTGGCACCGCCCATAGGCATACCACTAAGGCTAAACGTAATAGCTGCGTTGGTCTTAATCTTATACATAACTCCTCCTGTGGCATCGCCACTAGCTGGCCCTTGCTCCGACTGGATGGACACAAGCGAAGTGCCAATAGTTTCTTCTATGGTCTCGATTGTGGTTGCCACCGTTGGCGCCCACCACGTCCAGCCTGTGGCAAGCTCGGTAGTCTGGGTTACGACACCAACAAAATTGAACTCACAAGGCTCAAGCCATTCGCCATAACCATCCTCGGTGAAGACTACGCTTTCTGGTGGCGTTAGCTCGAGCTCCTTCCCTTGGCTATGGTCATAGAGCCTGAAACTCAGCTGATGGCCATTTTCACCATACACATTCACGTCGGCAATATAACGGTGTGTAATGAAGAATTCAGCGGCAATGGCCGATCCACGACATTCGTCGCCGCAGAAAATACCCAGTTCCAACTGATCAGAATATTGCTCGACACCGTTAATCAAGATGACACCACGAATCGTTGTAGACTGTGAATACCACCCTTCGGGAATGGGTGTCCAATGATTGGTAATTACGGCAGAAGATGAGGTAAAATTAAACACGCAAGGGTCGAGCCATTCGCCATAACCATCCTCGGTGAAGACCACGTTTTCCGGTGGAGTTAGCTCAAGCTCCTTCCCTTGGCTATGGTCATATAGCCTGAAACTCAGCTGATGACCGTTCTCGCCATACACATTCACGTCGGCAATGTAACGATGCGTGATGAAAAATTCGGCTGCAATCGCCGAGCCACGGCATTCGTCACCGCAGAAAATGCCTAGTTCCAACTGATCAGAATACTGTTCAACGCCATTGATCAGGATGACTCCCCGAATCGTTGTGGACTGCGAATACCATCCTTCAGGAACGGGTGTCCAATGGTTGGCCAGCATCATACCACTGGTCAGGCAGGCAACCAACAATATGATTATTCTTTTCATTTCTCCTTAATATTTAATCAGTTTGCTTGTAACGATTTCGTTATTGGTTACTATACGAAGCAGATAGGTTCCGTTGGCACAATCATTCAAATTAATCTGCATTCTGTCACCTTTCATCTCCTTTGCAATAACCACCTGTCCGTAAACATCAGCGACCTCTATCCTGCGAATGCCCGAGCCTTCAATATTGAAGACATCGTTTGAAGGATTGGGATAAACAGAAACGTGTTGGAGTTGTTGGTCGTTTGTCCCAAATGTGCCAAAATGAAGCGTTGTGGGCTCGGTTAATGAACCAACTAAACCGTCGCTAGTGTATGTCAGGCTCTCTTGGGAATAACACTCTGTTTGCCCATCGTACAACACAAAACTAATCGGTTCCTCAGTGTCTCCAAAAACCAGGAGGAAAGCCACATAGCGGTCCAAGGGTTCCACATACATCAGCCTGACACTGCCACGGCATTCGTTTCCAACAAATGCAGCTAACTCGAAATCGTCGGAGCGCAATTCTTCGTCGTTTATTTCAACAACGGCGGTAATCAGCATATTGTTGGCGTAATTGTCAACCGTAGGCTCAAACAGACTGCTCTCCTCAACTGCTTTGGCCTCTCCGTTGCGACCGCTCTGGAATGTAAGTGTCTTAGAAGAACTACTGTTTGACTTGTACATATAACCTTGGCCAGGCTCTAAGGTGGTCAATGTACCATACCACAAGTTGTATTCGCCAGTCGAAAGGTAAGTAGTTGAGCCACCACGTCCTTTGATGACGTCGTTAGCTTCAGGCGTGAAGCCGCTCATGGCCGTCTCAACACTCAGGCTTTGGCTGCTCGGGAATCCTATCCAGTTCCATCCGCTATTGATGGTGATAGGGTGGTCGCCCAAATCAGCAGCATCGCCGACAACCGTGGCACTACAAGCTGAATTGGTGCGAATCTTGTACATTTGTTCGTTGTTGATGCTATTGAGCGACCCATACCAATACACGTTGCCTTCATACTCAATTCGGTCGACGCTTGCATTCTTGCCTTGGATGCGTATGCCAGAGGCACCTAGGCTGTTTTCAAGCATTTCCAGACCGTTGATGCCTTCTTGTTCGATGAAAGTACTCCACCAATTCCAGCCTTCAACGAGTGAACGGCTATGCACATATTGGAAATGGGCCACATAAGAGGCTGCTTCTGCCACTGTGAAACTGAATGTTGGATTGGTGGAAACCTCAACATCGTTCAGTGTCCAATAAGCAAATTGATAACCTTCATTGGCCGTTGCGGTTAAAGTACAAGAGGCTCCAATCGCGTAGTTTCCTTCACCAGTAACAACGCCAGCGTCTGCAGGGTTGACAGTCGCACTGATTTCAACCAAAGAAGTGAAGTTCAAAGCAAGAGGATCCATCCACTCGCCATAACCGTCTTCAGTAAAGACAATGTTCGCAGGTGGAGTGTAGTTGAGCTCCATGCCCTGGCTGTGGTCATATAGCCTGAAACTCAATTGATGGCCGTTCTCGCCATATACATTCACGTCAGCAATAAAACGGTGTGTGATAAAAAACTCTGAAGCAATGGCCGATCCACGACATTCATCGCCACAGAAAATGCCCAATTCCAATTGATTGGAAAATTGTTCTACACCATTGAAAAGGATAACGCCTTTGATGGTGGTGGATTGTGAATATAATCCTTCGGGTACTGGAGTCCAATGATTGGTGATGGCTCCCTGTATCTCAAAGTTGGCAATGTAGGTGGCAGCTTCCATAACCGTAAAAGTATAGGTGGCGCTGGAGCTAACCACAGCATCGTTCTTCATCCAATTAACGAATGTGTAGCCTTCATTTGCTGCAGCTGTCAATGTGCACGAAGAACCTTCTTCATAACTACCTGCACCTGTCACCGTACCGCCATTAGTAGGATTGGCCGTTGCCGTAATGACATAGGTGTTTGCCTGATTGGAAACGAAGTTCGCCTGCAAAGTCCTATCACTATTCACAGTAAAGGAATATTGGGTTTCTGTCGATACCTGATTGCCGTTCTCCGTCCAATTCACAAATGTGAATCCTTCGATGGCTGTGGCGATAAGCGTACAAATGGTGCCATCACCATAGGTGCCCGTACCCTGCACCGTACCACTCTCGGCAGGGTTAACTGTGGCAGCAATGGTGTAGGTGGTTTCTGAAGAATAAGCATTGATATTGGTCAAGTCTCCGTGATTGGGTACTCTGAAGCCTCTTGTCGGTCCTTCGTCGCCCATCGTTTCACGCATGTTGACCATGTGATTTCGGCCAAGCACTGGTGCAAATGTGAGCGTGCCACCTGCTGAAGCCATCACCAAGAAGCCTTCACCTGGATGAATGGGGTCGGCAGCTGTATATGCCACCAGACCGCCACTGTCACTAATCCTATAATAGGTCGTCAACGGGGTGCCATTGAGTTTCACATCGCCAATATTGAGATTGCTCGTGTATGGGTTGCCAACAAGGGTATAGCCTGCCAATGGGCTGCCTTCGTAGGTTACAGGCACACTGAAATCGGCATTGGAAGCGTTGATTTGGCCTGCAAAGGCTATCGTTTGTTGGGCCTGGTTGGCATACAAATAGCCCTTGGCTGGCTCAAGCATCGTAAACCCGTTTTCACTCATCTTCTCGTTCATCCAATAATGGGTGGGCTCGCTGTAGTAAAATAAATCATAGGTTCCAGTGGCGATTGTGTTGGTTTCTGTGCCTTCATAAATGGGCGTACCCAAAACAAACCAATTATCAGTCTCGGCACTGTAGCCATTGACATTGCGCTGCACGGTTCCGTATGCATTGCTGATGGGATTCACGAGCTGAGCACCATCAGTGATGATCAACTGCGAGGGTTGCAAGGTACCAATACCATAAGTGGTGGTCAAGGTCTGGCCACTGTTGATGGTCAAGGCATCATTCAGGTTCAAGACATAGAGATGAAGCACTTCGGCTGGTATATCCATTTGGCAGTTGCTGTTGACGCAAACCACATCGTTGGCCGTGGGCAACTCGAAAGCATACCAGTTTTGGGTGTCGGACCAAGAGTCGTTGCTCAATTGGTCAAAGACAAACTGCTCTTTATAGTTGGTGAACGAACTCCATCCCGTGGCGGCTTGGTAGGCAGGAATCTTGGCATACGGAACATGCACGGGAATGGTGTAGGTCATGTTGTTGAACGAGGTGCTCTCTGCTGTTGGAGGTGTCGGGAACTCGGAAATCAGGTTCGAGAAGGCACTGCAGTTTCTGAATGCGTATGCGCCTATTGACGACACCGATCGGCCTATGATCAAGGCACCCGTAAATCCCGTGCAATCGGCAAAGGTGTACTGGTTGATGGTGGAGATGCCACTGCCGATGACCAACGAGCCATCGAAACCGTGGCAATCGTAGAAGGCGTATTCGCCCACCGAAGTCACAGAATTGGGCAACACCAAGTCACCGGGGATGCTACTGCATTCATAGAATGACTGTACACCGATGCTCGTCAAGACATTCGGAAACAAGAGCTTGTTGTTGATATTGGAGCTGCCTTTGAATGCATAATTGGGAATGGTGTGCACGTGTTTCCCAATGTTCAGGGTAAGTATTGATGGAACTCCCGAAGCATTGATGTTGGTGCTGAAAACGGAATAATACACGTAAGGTGAAGAGGTCGTGCCTGAGCCCGTGCGTGTGTACATTTGAGTGCAGTTCACGGCGTTGTAATTGACCGTTTGTAACAAAGGACAATACCAAAATGCGTACTGACCAATGGCGCTGACGCCTTCACCAATAGTCAAAAGCGGACTCCTGAAGCCGAAGAAGGCGTATGTGCCGATATAAGTGGTGGCGTTAGGGATGATGATATCGCTTGTGGCATTGACACTATTGCGGAAGGCATAGTCGGGAATCCTCGTCACATTCTCGCCAATGCTCAAAGTGATGATGGGCGTTTGGCCGCCATCGGTTGTGCCGCTATTGAACACGGAATACTGTGAATTGGTGTTCATCGAAGTGCAATTCGTTGCATTGAAATGCACCGTCTGGATTGTTGGACAATTCCAAAAAGCGCTGCCTCCAATAGTAGTCATGCCTTCACCAATAGTCAGCTCTGCCAGGTTGCTACAACCATAGAAGGCAGATCCTCCAAGAGAAGATAGGGCGTTGTGCAGGTTCAAATGGCCGCTGAAACCACCGCAATCTTCAAAAGCGTTGTTGGCGATGGTCAAGACGGAGTTGGGGATGACCAAAGTGCCGTTCAGACCACTGCAACCGTGGAAAGTGTATTGCTCAATCTGGCTCAACGAATTGCTCAAGGTGAGCATGCCGTCAAAACCACTGCAGTCATAGAAAGCGTATTGTCCGATGGTGTTCACAGTGTTGGGTATCAGCAACGAACCTGTCAGACTGCTGCAGTTGTAGAAAGCGTATTGCCCGATGTTGGTCAAACCGTTGGGTAATGGTAATTCGTTGTCGATACTAGGGCTGTTGTAGAATGCATAGTCAGGGATGTTGGTCACGTTATTGCCAATCGTCAGTGCAGTGATGGGTGTTGTCCCTCCATTGCTCGTCCCACTGTTGAAGACGGAATAGGAACCAGCAGTATTCATCGTTGTGCAGTTCAGCGCATTGAAGTTGACCGTGGCCAGTGCTGGGCAGTTCCAGAAGGCATAACCACCAATGGAAGTCGCGCCTTCGCCGATGGTCAATGCTGTAATGTCTTCACAACCATAATAGGCGTATTGTCCGATGGTTTGTGTCGTGTTCGGAAGGGTCAGGTCGCCGGTGAAGCCGCCGCTGTGGAAAGCATATTGGCCAATGTTCAGCAAACCTTCGGGCAAAACAAGGTTGTGGGTGGCATTGGGGCTGTTTCTGAACGCGTAATCTGGGATGTCGGTCACATTAGCCCCGATATTCAGCGTTGTGATGGGAGTTGTACCGCCAACGGTTGTGCCGCTGTTGAAAACAGAATAATAGACATACGGCGATGAAGAAGTCCCTGAGCCGGTTCTTGTGTGCATTGTTGTACAGTTCACTGCATTGAAATTGACAGTTACCATGAGAGGGCAGTTCCAGAAGGCTTGTTGCCCGATGCTGGTTACCCCTTCGCCTATGGTAAGTGATGGGACGTGAGTACATCCTGTGAAGGCATAGTCCCCAATGGTTATCACAGAATTAGGTAGGTTCACTGCCGTCTGAAGTGCCGAGCAGCCATAGAAGGCATAATCCCCTATGGTCTGAAGGCCTTCGCCTTGTATGATCATCTGCACCATGCTGTTGCAATTGTAGAAGGCATAGTTGCCAATCTCGTTGACCGAGGCAGGGATGACCAAGCGCTGGTAGATGTTCTCGGCATCATTGAAAGCATAATTGGGAATACGTTGCACGCTGTTTCCGATGGTGACACGCGCCAGTGCCGGTGCACCACCCGATGCATCGCTCGAAAACACGGAATAATACACATAAGTAGAGGATGAGGTGCCAGAACCAATACGAGTATACATCATGTCGCAATTGATGGCATTGTAGTTCACCGTTTCCAAGTTTGGGCAGTTCCAGAAAGCTTGAGGGCCAACGTATGTGATGTTTTCACCAATGGTGACCTGAGTGATTCCCGAACAGCCAAAGAAAGCATGGTCTTTAATTTGTCTGACGGTATAGGTGATTCCCTGATAATCGACCGTTTCGGGAATGATGATATGTCCTGTGGGTTGCTCAAAGCCTTCCCAAGGTGCCGATGCCGAACTGCCAGGGTAGGCTACGGTCACTTCGTGCGTCACCATATCCAGCAGTTCGTAATACAATGTCTGGCCCGTTGAGTTGATGGTGAAATAAGCATCATTGATTCCGATGTAATTGGTGAACTCGCTCCAATAGGAAGCGTTTTGGTAAGCGCTCAAACTCTCTGCCGGAACATAAACGGGAATGCTTTTGGTTACGCTCTCAAAAGTAGATGTAACAACTGAGGGCGGCGTTTGACGTAATGAAACAATCTCTGTCAGGCCGGTGCAACCAGAAAACGTAGAGTAGCCGATGGAAGTCACGGAGTTCGGAATCTCCACCGAGGTCAGGCCTCTGCAATCATAAAACGCATAATTGCCGATGGAAGTCACGGAGTTCGGAATCTCCACCGAGATCAGGCCTCTGCACCATTTAAACGCATAGTTACCAATGGAAGTCACGGAGTAGGGTATAGTCACCGAAGTCATACCATAATTATAATAATATTCAAAACTGGAACTAGTGGACCTAAAACCACCATTGAAAGCATTGTCTCTTATTGACGAAACCGTATATAAAGCACCATCATTTTCAACATAATGGGGTATAATAATATCACCTACTGGTTGCTCGTACCCCCACCAATAAGCATGAGCATAACCTTGATATGAATTAATGTACGTGGCATAATCATTCGGATACGTCACTTGTACTTCTTTGGTGCTTGAATTTGTAATCTTGTAGTATAGCGTTTGCCCACTGGGAGCAACCGAAGAGAAGTCAAAATCGATGGCGAAGGCATTTGAGATGCCCATGCTCAACAAAAGAAGGAGCAGGGCAGCTTTTAATATTTTTTTGGGGGTGTAGACGGTTATTGTCATAATGTTGATATTTTAGATTTATTTTGTCGATATTAAAACAATTCTTTCATACGCTCCAATTCTGCACGAGCTTTAGGGTTGAGTTCTATTAATTCTTCATCATGAGTATTGTTTAGTTGGGGGAAAAGTTCATTCTCTTTTTCTTTTTTGGGAGAAAGCAACTCACCGTCCTCATTCTTTTTTGAAGGAAAAATGAACTCGTTTTCGACTTCTTCTTTTGGCAACAGTGAGTTGTCAAACATTAATTGTTTTTCTGTTTTCTTCATTTCTTTCTTTTTTTTGTTGTTTTTCTTGTTCTTTGTTTTCTTCGTTTAATTGTCGGGCACGTTCTTGAGCTTTTTGCTCCATTTTATAAACCACTTTGGGTAAAGGGATATACTCTTTTTTGACTTCATCCCATTTTGCGACTTCATAATAGCCGTCGCCTCTAGGTTGGCTAACAAACTTTTGCATAGAAATGTCGTTTATATTCATAATTGTTGTCTTTTACGTTGTTTTTCACCCTGCAAAAATACAAACAATTTCCATGCAAACAAATTAATTACTTGATATTCAACACTTTAATAATCCAAAATGGATACAGAAATTGTATCCAAAATGGATGATTAGCGATGAAAATGGATGAAGTGGACAAAAAAACTATTTCACCCTCTTCTCGAAATGCTGCCAGTCTTTCTTGCCTTGCCAATGGCCGCCCCAACGGAAGCCGCGGGCGGTGAAAAGCTGCTTGCAGAGGTCACCCTCGTCGATTTTGTGGGGAAAGTCCTTATTGCGGTCGACAAAATCCACGGCCGTCTTGGGTTGCACACGGTTGCCGCGCACACAAGGGTTCTGCAAAGGATTAATGTCGACGGCCAAGCCAAAGGCATGTTGCGAGAGCCTGGTCGTCCCCGAGATGTAGCGATAGTTGAAACACGTGGTGTTGTTGGCCTGCATGGAGGTCTCGTCGTCAGCGTCGAAATCGTCGACCAAGCGGATGCTGGCAATGGGATAACGGGAGGCAAACAAGTCGCGGAAGATGTAGACCAAATCCTCGGCGATGGCCTTGTGGCACACCATCTCGCCACTTTGCACCTTGCCGTCGAAATCAAAGTAAGGCAAGGTGAGGTAACGCAAATCATCGTAACCAATGCGGGCCTTGTCTTTCATCGATTTCCCCTGCATCCGCGCCTTCACCTCGTTGGGAATGGGCTGGCTGAAAAAAACATGGTCTTCGAAAACACAGATATAGTCGATGACGGTGGAGTCAACCTCATGCCTAGGCTCAACAGATTGCGCAATCGTTGTGGTTTCATCCTGATTCTCGGATGTTTCCATCAAGTGTTTCGCGCCGTTCCTGCACGAAACGGCCAAAACACTCAGTAGGAGGATGGATATATATAATAGGTATTTCATTTTTCGGGCTGCAAAGGTAGGGGTTTCCGAGGAAAAACTTTACCTTTGCCGCCAAATCTATCGAAAATGCAAGAACAAGCTCCCCTTTATCCCGTCATCCGCCTCAACCCAGGCAAGGACGACGCCTTGCGCCGCTTCCACCCTTGGGTGTTCTCGGGTGCCATACACGATGCCGCCAAAGACCTTCAGGCGGGCGACACCGTTACCGTCACTGATTATGACGGCCACATCCTCGGTACAGGCTTCTGCGAGTCAGACAGCATCGCTGTGAAGATGCTCAGTTTCGACAACCGAAAAATCGACGAGTGGTTTTTCCTCGACCGCCTCAACCATGCCTATGAAGTGCGCAAGACGATGGGCTTGACCCACAACGCGCACACCAATTGCTTCCGCCTCGTCCACTCTGAAGGCGACGGACTGGCGGGTCTCATCGTCGACATATACGGCCACACCGCCATTGTGCAGGCCCAAACCGAAGGCATGGCACTCCACTTGGGCGAAATCGTCCGCGCCCTCAAGCTCATGCCCGACCTGGGCGTGCAGGCCGTCTACAACAAAAGCGCCGAGGCTATGCAACGCATGGGCAAGGAAGACGCCATCATTGCCGACGGCTACCTCTTTGGCGAGCGTTTGGACGAAGTAATCCTCGAAAACGACAGCAAGTTCCATCCCAACTGGGAAGAGGGCCAAAAGACCGGCTTTTTCCTCGACCAACGTGAGAACCGCGAGCTTGTGCGCCGCTTTGCGCAAGGCAAGACCGTGCTCAACGCCTTTGGCTACACTGGAGGTTTTTCCGTGACGGCACTGAAAGGCGGCGCCCGCCGCGCCATCACCGTCGACGCTTCGAAGAAAGCCATCGCCGCAGCCGAGGCCAACCTGGAACTGAACGGCTATTCGAAAGAGGAGAATCCGTGCTATGTGGCGGATATGAAAGACTATGTGCAGGAGATGCGCGAAGGCGCCTTCGACCTCATCATCCTCGACCCGCCGGCGTTCGCCAAGCGGCACCACGACCGGCATCGTGGCTTGGGCGGCTACAAGTTCATCAACGCGGAGGCCATCAAGCGTATCGCCAAGGGCGGAGTGCTGTTCACCTTCAGCTGCTCCCAGGCCGTCGACAAGGCCACGTTCCAAGGCATCGTCACCGCCGCAGCCATCGAGGCAGGACGTAACGTCCGCATCGTCGACCAGCTTTCGCAGCCTGCCGACCATCCCATCAACATCTTCCACCCCGAAGGAGCCTATCTGAAAGGACTATTGTTGATGGTGGAATGAGCGTATCAGCTCTTTAGGCTACAGCAAATTCTTCGTCGAGAGTAGCCCACAAGCGGCATCGATGTCTTGTCCGCGCGAGGCACGAATGGTGGCGATGATTCCTTTCTCGTTCAAGGCATCACGGAACCAAGTCATGGTGGCAGCATCAGGACTCTTTAGCGGGATGTTGGGCACAGCGTGATATCTTATTAAGTTAAACCTGCAACGCGTGCTGCCCAACAGCCGGGCGATTTCCTTGATGTGGTCCTTGGTGGCGTTGAGGTCCTTGAAGATGATGTATTCAAACGAGAGGCGACGCTGTCCATGCCAGTCGTGTTGCTTGACAGCGTGGATGACCTCCTTGATGGGGTAGGTCTTTTCGACAAGCATCAATTTGAGACGCTCGTCGTGGAAGGGGCTATGCATCGAGATGGCAAGGTTGCATTTCGATTCGTCGAGGAAACGCTTCATATTGGGGATGAGCCCACTCGTCGAGACGGTGATGCGTGTCGGGCTCCAACCTAAGGCCCATTCCTGCGTGAGGATGTCGAGCGAGCGCATCAGGTTGTCGTAGTTGGCCAAAGGCTCGCCCATGCCCATGA
>CAMUYT010000035.1 GCA_947164955.1 uncultured Bacteroidales bacterium
TGCCGAGCTTGTAGAGTTCGGCCAACGAATTTCTTCTGATTTGTTCCTGTTCGCTAAGCATGGTGAATCGAATTTGGGTGCAAAGGTACGATGTTTCGATGAATTAAACTCAAAAAAACCACTTTTACTTTGTCAAAACTTTTGTAATTTTGCAATCGTATGATTAAAGAGAAAAAGACTTTTGTGAAAACAAACAAAAATAGGGGTAATAATGCCTTATTGATAATGCTTGTAACAAGTCCTATCTGGATTATTCCGTTAGCGTTGCTCGTGGATTATTTAGATGAAAGATACTCAGCTCCAAAAGTGGAGAAGGTGTATAATTATCCAAGGTATGAATATCCAGATGATACCATTTTAGCTCACCCGGAAAGAATCCCTAAAAAAGGAGAATCTATTATGCCAAGGGTAAATAGCTATGATGGGAACAATGGAGTAGTCTTAACTTTACCTGGTGGTAACAAGATAAATACCGGCCTGTCTTCAGAGGAAATCTTAGAACAATTAGACTTTGATTATCAAGATGTCTACGATTACTATGGTGGGGCTGAGGAATTATACTAATCTATCTTATCTGCATTAAAAATTAAACTGACATGGAAAAGAATGATTCAACTATTGTGGAAGGTTTTCCTCCATTGATGTGTCATGAGCCTCGAGTATTGCTTTTGGGAACAATACCAGGGGAGAAGTCTATTAGTGCCAATGAGTATTATTGTGACAATAGAAATCGGATGTGGAAGATGTTGGCAGAATTAGCAACACAAAAATTGCCTACAAATTATTCCGAGAAAAAGGTGTTATTAGAACAATTGCATGTCGTACTTTGGGATTATTATCAGTCTGTTGAGCGAACTAATAGCACGGATAAAGGTATCCTAAAAGGAACTCCAAACGATATTGTTGGTTTTATTAGAAAAAATCCGACTATAACAAAGATAGCCATAAATGGTTATAAAAAATACAATATGTTTGGAGAAAAACTACAAAATCAGTTCGGACAATCCATCAAAGTGTTTCGTTTGCCAGAAACGAGCGGTTCCAACGCTTCTTGGACTTTAGAAAAATTGTGTCAGGATTGGAGCATTGTGTTTGAACTATGAGGTAGTGTTTCAACCAGTGTGCCCAATTCCAGCGGATTTGCAATCCGATAACAAATTGTATTTCTTATTATTACATTCACTTCACCACCTCCACAATCTTCTCTCCCAAGGCCAGCTGGATCATGGCGATGGTCTTGCAGGTGAAGTTGTGGCCGAATGAGATATTATTTCCTCAAACGACCATAGTATTGAGGAATTATTGTAATTTTGCCATCGGAAATAATAATTTCGTATTTGTCATGTGTACAATAAGTATCAATATTGATGAAGTCGCTGTGCGCCGCATCAATCCTCTTTTGACTTCCCGCGAAAGCATCAGTCGGTGGCTTCAACACCAAGTGGATGAGATGATAGAGGAGATGGCTTTGCAACCCCATAGCAAGTCACCTAATGCTCACACTGCCGAGGAGATGAAAGCCATAGTCGCCGACCGCATTAAAATGATGGAATCTGGAGAGGCTACCTATATTGATGGCGAAGAAGGTTTTGCACAAATACGGGCACGCTATGGCTTATAAATACAGATGGCTTAACGAAGTAATCAGTTCAAGAGAATAAAGAATTATGCAGTTTAAAGACGTCATAGGCCAATCCGCCGTCAAACAACGGCTGATCAATAGCGTGAGGGAAAACCATGTTTCTCACGCACAACTCTTTTTGGGTCCTGCCGGAAGCGGCAAACTGCCGTTGGCCTTGGCCTACGCACAATATATCCTCTGCCCCAACCGCACCGAAACCGACAGTTGCGGTGTGTGCCCCACCTGCCAAAAGATGCAGAAGTTGGCCCACCCCGACCTGCATTTCGTGGTGCCCACGGCCACCACGAAAAAGGTGAAAACCAATCCCGAGTCGGACCTCTTCATGGAAGAATGGCGCGAATATGCCATTCAAAACCAAGGCTATGTCGACACTTCGAGTTGGTACACTTTCCTTGACGTGGAGAACAAGCAGGGCTACATGTCGGTGCGCGACGCGGCCTCGCTGCTACGCAAGTTGAGCATGAAGTCCTACGAAGGCGAGTACAAAATCGCCATCATCTGGATGGCCGAGAAGATGCGCGTCGACACGGCCAACAAACTGCTGAAACTCCTAGAGGAGCCACCTGAGAAGACCGTTTTCCTGCTCATCGCCGAAGATGCCGAGGAGCTGTTGGCCACCATCAAGTCGAGGACGGTTTTGGTGAAGATTCCGGCCATTGAGCCGGCGGCCATCGAGTCGGCACTGCAAACACGCCTCGGCTGCGACCCGCAGCAGGCCCACAACGCGGCCATGATTTCGGAAGGCAACTGGCTCAACGCCTGCCATTCGGTCAAGGAGTCGGAAGACCGCAAGTTCTTTTTCACCACTTTCCAGCAATGGATGCGCCTCTGCTTCCGAGCGGCCTATTCCGAAATCATCGACTTTTCGGCCAACATCAAGACGCTGGGGCGCGAAAAACAAAAAGAATTGTTGGACTATGGTTTGCGCATCATACGCAATGCGTTGCTTTTCAACAACAATTTGGCGGAAATCGTCATGTTGCCCGACGATGAGAAGAAATTCAACGCCAACTTCGCACCTTTCGTCAATGCGGCCAATCTGGCACAAATAGCCGAGCTGTTCGAGGAGGCCATACGTCAAATCGAACGCAACGGCAACGCTCAAATCATCTTCACTGATGTGAGTTTCAAGATGGTTGTTTTGCTGAAAAGGAAATAAGGTTACTCCAAAACCTCGATATAGTCCATCTCATATTGGATGGGATGTCCTGCTTCGAAGTAGCGTACGTCGTGCAGCACTTTGTCAAATACGTAATTCTGAATGAGCACAAAGTCCTTGCCGCCATCAATGAGGGCATACATACGGTCGCGATCCACGTCGCCATACTCACCTCCCATGTCGGTCACGCCATTCAGTACCACTTTCCTAAAGGTTTTCATGTCTTGCTTGTTGCCATCCTTGTCGGTGACAACAACATAATGGACAAACGGGGAACTTGTGATGGAGTCCATTCGCTCCTTTTCCATGGTATTGGTGAACAAGGCCTCAAAGCGAAGGTCGCCAAATGACGACAGAAGGTTGACCACCTTCAGTGTGTCGTAAGGCAATTCCTGGTTGTCGCAAAGGCGGGTGAGTTTATATTGGTGTTTGCCCATGTTTTCAATGCGGAAGCTACCTTGCGGATCTTCGTTAAAGTCAATCTCAACAGACTGTATATCCGCCATATTCTGATGAAACACGGTGTGATCGCGCCAGTCGTCGGGGTTGGCAGTGAAGCGTGTAGTGATGAAGCCACGGAAACTCGGGATGTAGACGATATAAGCCTTGTCGGCGCCCTCTTTCAGCATGAACGTGCCGCTGCTGTCCATGGTGGCATCACCCACATAGAACACTTTGGTGCGTTTCTCGTGGTAGAACAACTTGACCTTGTCAAACAGGTTGATGCGCGGCACCATTTGGTACACCTCCACTTTTGTGCTCTGCATAGCCAATTGTTTGACAATATTGTCGTGGCTGGCAACCGATACGGGCATCTTGACACGGATCTTATAAAGGGTAGTCAACAGATACTGCACTTGTTTGTTGTGGGCCTTATAGATGCCATTAAGCGTCCAACCCTGTTCTTGACGCTCGAGCAACGACTCTCTGTCCTGTCGATCGGCGAGATAGACCTTGGTGATTGAAGCGGTGTCCCACACCTGGAAGTCAGACGACTCACCTTGAATCGTCGAAAGGTAGCGGTTGTTCCAGATCAGAAGGCCAGCTATGACGACTAATAATGCGGCGATAATAATGGTGATGCGGTTATTTTTCTTCATGACGGTTTATTTTTTGCTGTATTTTCTCTTACGGACGAAAGCCATAACCAGTCCGAGCAAGATGATGATGGTGATAGGCACCAACGTGTTGATTACCTGCCATTTCGTCCGCTCTCTATTGACCTTGGTGGCATCCAACAGACGGACTTTAAGTTCGCGTGAACGAATGTCGACCAAGCCTTCGCCGTCCACCAAATAACTGATGGCGTTTTCTATGAATTCCTTGTTGGTATAAGTGATACCCGTAAATTGGTCAAAGCCCAAGGGCAAGGGCTTGCGGGTACGCATGTCGATTTGGTTGCGGATGATA
The DNA here is from genome assembly GCA_947164955.1 of uncultured Bacteroidales bacterium. GTDB lineage: Bacteria > Bacteroidota > Bacteroidia > Bacteroidales > F082 > Limimorpha. Next base: position 4,212 of record CAMUYT010000035.1, read on the forward strand.
TCGCCATCGGTCACCACAATCATGGCGGTCGGCTTGCTCACGTCCATGAAGTCGGTGGCTTGGTCGTCGATGATTTCCTGTGGGATGCGATTGGCATACAACGAGGGGAAGGTGCCTTTCAGCAGATAGGCCACGTTTTTGCCCTTTGTGTTGAACATCCGCTGGTCGGGGGTCTGCCGCAGCATAGCCAAAGTGATGAAGACCGGTGTCCCCGACACTTTGGTGTAGTCCGACGTCTTGAGCAGCGGAATCTGTTCGATGTCGTCGGCCGAGGTGGTGGCGTCCATTGAACTGACGAAGTCGGACTTGATGGCGTTCATGTTGCGCACCATGGGATGGTCGGAAGCGGCTTGCAGCAAGGGGAAGTAGTACCAACGGAAATACTCCAAACGGGCTTGTCCGGCCACTTGGCCCGTGCGGATGGGCAAGGCGGCGCAGGTGAGGTCGAGGAGCAAGTCGCGGTTGAGGCGCACGCCATATTTGAAGAGCATGTCATCCAAGTTGAGATCAAGCTCGATGCCGACCGTCGACTCTTGGCTTTGCAAGCTGTCCATGGTGGCATACACCGGTTCAACAAGCCACAGCACCTTACCACCATGCATGATGTATTGGTCGATGAGGAACTTATCGCGTTCGTCGAAAGGTTGCGTAGGTTTGGCGATGATGATGGCATCATAGGAAGGGAACGCGCTCACGTCGCGTGTGGTGTCCTGCGTGCGGTGGATGAGGGCGTCGATCTTGCCATCGATCTCGAGCCTTACCACGTTATAGTTTTGCGACAACGTCTTGGTGATGTCGTAGACGTCTTGTTCGCCCAACTCGCCATGGCCTTCCACGAAGGCGATGTTGGGTTTCATCAGTCGCGTCGCCTTTTTCACAGCGTCGACGAGCCTAAACTCCAGGTTCTGCATCGAAGCGTTCAAGGCCTCATCGTCGGTTTGTCCCACCTGGTTTTCCAACAAATCTACTGCGAGTTCGGTATTGTTGCGGTAGCTCACCAAAGCGCAGGGCCAGATGACCATCTGTTTCGACGAGCCGTCGCTATTTTGCACATTCAGGTCGGTAGGGTTCAGTCCAGCCTGATAGAGCTGCTTGTAGGTCTCCATAATTTCTGCCTCATCGCCGCTCTCTGCCGGGTTGATGAATTCATAATCAATGTATTTCGAATAGGCACGAAACTCGTCGAGCATCTCCTTGGTCTCACGACGCAGTTTCTTGAAACCCGCCGGAAAATCACCGTCGAGATACACCTTGAAATACACATAGTCATCAAGGTTATTGAGGATTTCCTTGGTCGTCGGCGACAGCGTGTAGCGTTTCTCGCTCGTCAAGTCAAAACGCGTGAAGACGTACGACCCGATCACGTTGACGAGGATGACGATGGCCACCGTCACGATGAAAGTCACGATTTGATTCTTTTTCAAGCTCTTGCGTTGGTTTTCCATCTCCTACCCTCCTTTTACCATTTGCGGCTCGCAAGAACCAGTTTCGTCGCACTGAGAAACAGCGCAATCACACTCAAGAAATACAAAACATCGCGCGTGTCGATGACGCCACGGCTCAGCGAACCATAATGTGCGTTCATACCTAATTGTTGGATGAACAAGTCGACGCGCCCAAACAGCGACAGCGAGTAGATGAACTCGAAGCCGATGAGCAGGAACCCGCAGAGGAAAACCGAGATAATGAAAGCCAATATCTGGTTATTGGTCAACGAGCTGCAGAAAACGCCGATGCTCACGAAACTCGAGCTAAGCAAAAAGAGTCCAATATACGACCCCCAGATGCCACCGCTATCGAGATTACCTTTGGGCATACCCAAATGATAAACAGACAGATAATAGATGAACGTCGGGATCAAGGCTAACAACACCAAGGCCACGCCAGCCAAGAACTTGGCCCAAATGATTTGCCAGTCAGACAAGGGCTTGGTGAGCAGCATTTCGATGGTGCCCGTACGGTTTTCCTCGGCAAAGCTGCGCATCGTCACGGCAGGCACCAGGAAAAGGAACACCCATGGGGCAAGGATGAAGAGGCCGTCCAAGTTGGCATAGCCGAAATTCATCACATTGAAATCGCTTTGGAACACCCACAAAAACAAGCCCGTGATGAGCAAGAACACCACAATCACCATGATGCCAATCAACGAGCTGAGGAAGTTGCTTATCTCTTTCTTAAATAATGCATACATAATGCAATAATATTTGGGGTGCAAAGGTACGAGTTTTTTTCCTATTTTCGCTGCATCATTCAAGATTATTCTCCATGAAGCAGTTGCAACACATCCTCCTGCTCTTCTCCCTTGGGCTCGTCCTCACCCAATGCCAGTCGAAACCCGAGGGCATGACAGCGGAACAACTTTACGAGGGATTTCGGCATCCAGAATCGTCATACCGCCCCTTTGTACGTTGGTGGTGGAACGGCGACAAAGTGGAGGCCGATGAGTTGGTGCGCGAGCTGCGTCTGCTGAAAAAGGCAGGCATCGGCGGCGTCGAAATCAACCCCATCGCCTTCCCTACCTATTGTGACAGCCTCGGCAAGTCTTCGTTGCAGTGGCTCAGTCCCGAATGGATCAACATGCTGAAAGTCTGCTTCGACGAAGCCGACTCGCTCGACATGACTTGCGACCTCCTCGTAGGCTCGGGATGGCCCTTTGGCGGCGAGTTTCTGAATGAGGACGAACGCGCTCAAATCGTGGTCAACTATGCCCAACCCGTTACAGGGCCGACGACATTGACCATTATCAGAGACAGCCTCTGCGAAAAGGCGATGCCCAAAGTCAGCTCGCCCTATAAGGGCAACACCAAAGAGCTGATGCTGCTCAAACTTTACCCGAATCCAGCAAAATCGGTCGATGAAGGCATTGATGTTTTGCAATCAGATAGTATCTTTGTCATTAATGTGCCAGAAGGTGAATACACCCTTGCCGCCTTGGTGAAAATCAATGGTTTTTTGGAAGTCATCAACGGAGCGCCTGGAGCGGCAGGACCCGTGCTCGATCATTTCAACAAAGACGCTGTCAGCAAATACCTCAACAACATGTCGGACAAAATCGAGGCACAAATCGGGCCACTGAAAGGCCACGTCCGCGCCCTTTTCACCGACAGCATGGAGCTCGAAGGCGCCAACTGGACCTCCGACATGGCCGAGGAATTTCAACGGCGCTATGGCTACAATATCACCGACTACCTGCCTTTTATCCTCTTCAAGATCGGGTCAATGGGCAGTGCGCTCAATTACGATCCGGTTGTACCCGTCAGCGACGATTTCCAAAAAGAGATACAACGTGCCCGCTACGACTTCGAAGACTTCAAGGCCCAGCTGATGCAGGAACGTTTCACCGAGACTTATATTAATTGGTGCCACAGCCTTGGCGTGAAAGCCCGTGCCCAAGCCTATGGTCGCGGCTTTTATCCTTTGGAGAACGCCATGGGCTACGACATCCCCGAAGGCGAGTCGTGGACGACCAACTGGCTGCGCCACAAGCCTGGCGAGGAAATGTCGGAACAAGACTATCGCCGCGGTCGCGCCTACACGATGGTCAACAAATTCGTTTCTTCGGCTGCACATTTGGCCGGCAACCGCACCGTCAGCTGCGAAGAGATGACCAACACCTACACCGTGTTCAACATGGGCCTCGACCAACTCAAGCTCGGCGGCGACCAATCGGCCATGTCGGGCGTCACCCACAGTGTGTTCCATGGCTTCAATTATTCGCCCAACCTCGAAGCCCCCTTCCCAGGCTGGGTACGCTATGGCGCCTTCCATAGCGAGCGCAACAACTGGTGGCCTTATATTCACCTTTACAACGACTACAAAGCCCGCCTTTCGTATGCCTTGCAACACGGCACCTATTATGCCGACATTGCCATCCTCAATCCTGAGAACGACATGTGGAGCAATATCGGCATGCAAAACGAACCCTTCCCCAACACCACCCGTGCACCCTACAAGACCATGATTTGGGAAGCCATCAACAAATGTGGTGGTGGTGTGGACTATGTGAGCGAAAACATCATCAAACGATCGGATATCAAGAAAGGCAATCTTTGCTTCAAAGAGCGGAAATACAACACTTTGATGCTCATCGACGTGGAGAGTCTCCATCCCGAAACATCAGAGCAATTGCTCCGTTTTGTGGAGACGGGCGGCAAGCTTATCTGCATTGACACAATTCCTTATAAGTCGTTGGGATTGAGCGCTATGGACTGCTTCGTTCCTCGCAGTGACGGCCAAACCGCCACTAGACATCAATGCGAGAGAGGAATGAACGACGTCATCCAGAAACAAGACTCCATCGTGAAAACTACGATAGAAAAAGCCATGCAACACAAAGACCGTTTCGTCTTCGTAGAGCCACCCAAAGAAGGCTTCATCGCATGGTACGACAGCCTCATGAAAACCGAAGGCCTGCCCCATTACCTCGACATCGAAAGCCCCGACCCGTTTGTGATGCAAAACCGCTACACCACCGACGACGGTAGCGAGATGGTGTTGCTCAGCAACAGCCACCGCTACCAATCCCACCAAACCAAAATCACTTTCAGCAAAACCTTGACCCACAAACGACAATCACAAATCTGGGACTTGCAGACTGGAGAACGCTATGCCTTGCCTTTGGCTGAAGACGGCAGCTTCACTTTCGACCTCGGGCCCGTGGAATCGGTGCTCGTCGTGTTTGAGAAAGGTTTGTCTCCGCGTCACTTCATGTCATTTCGAGGAACGAAGCCATCCAGAACAAAAACTGTCACTCTGGATTGCTTCGTCGTTCCTCCTCTCAATGACGAATACGAGAACCTTTCAACGGACTGGGAGGTTAAGCTTTGTCACAGCCTTTTGAAAGACACAATCCATGATCATTTCGACACCTTGTTTGACCTCAAAGATAGCGAAACATACCAACATTTTTGTGGCACCATCATCTATCGGAAAAACATCCATTTCGATAAAGACGTTGTGCACAACGTCTCTACATTTTTGGATTTAGGCCTCGTGGAAGGCGTCTCCGAGGTGTTCGTCAACGGGATATCCGTTGGCGTTCAGTATTTTGGTCGACGCATCTACGACCTCTCCCCTGCCCTTAGCGAAGGCGACAACGACTTAGAAGTGCGCGTCACCACCACGATGGGCAACTACCTCAAGACCCTCAGCCGCGAGGAGAATCTGACCACCTGGCTTTATGTCAACCATCCCAAACGCGACCAACCCTTGCAGCCCATGGGGCTGATTGGACCAGTGAAAATCCACCAAACACAAATACGATGAAAAAGCATCTCTTCATTCTCTGTTTTGCCTTATTATCCTGTTTAGGCTTTGCGCAAGAAAAACCGAAGTACTACAATGCCTCGAAGTTCGGCATCCGTAGCGACGGCGTCACCATGAACACCCGTAGCATCCAATACGCCATCGACTGGATTGCCGAACAAGGCGGTGGCACGCTTCGCTTCTGGGTGGGCCGCTACCTGACGGGCAGCATCCACCTCAAGTCGAACGTCACCATCGAACTGGTGGAAGGCGCCGTACTGGTTGGCAGCACCAACCCCTTCGACTACGATCGCCTCGAAGCCACCTCCGACCATGCACTCATTTTGGCCGAAGGCGTAGAAAACATCCGGCTCATCGGTTACTACAATAGCGGTGGCGTCATCGATGGACAAGGACGCGAGCTGGGCAACAACTGCACCGACCTCGTCCACAAAGGCCTGTTGAACGACCGCCTGAGCAACGACCGCGTGGCCGAAGGCTTCCGTCCACGCCTACTACTGTTCAGGGAATGCAAGAACGTGGAAGTCGACAACGTGACCTTCCGCAATGCCGCCAATTGGGTGACGATGTACGACCAATGCGAGAACGTCAAGGTCAACAATGTGCGCATCCAAAGCACCGCCTTCTGGAACAACGATGGCATCGACATTGTAGACTGCGACGGTTTCCTCTTGACCAACAGCTACATCAATTCTAGCGACGATGCCATCTGCCTCAAGTCGCATAGTGCAAAGAAGTTGTGCCAAAACATCGAAGTACGCAACTGCACCGCACGCAGCAGTGCCAGCGGCATCAAGTTCGGCACGATGGGCGCAGGAGGTTTCAAGAACGTGAAGATCATCAACAATACGGTTTACGACACCTACCGCAGTGCCATCACCATACAGAGCGTCGACGGTGGCATCTGCGAGGACATCCTCGTCGACTCGCTCTTCGCCACCAACGTAGGCAACGCCATCTACCTCAACATAGGTGCCCGCCGTGACAAGCAAAGCTCCATGAGCAACATCACCATCCGCAACATGACCTGCGAAGTGGCCGCCAGCAAGCCCGATGCGGGTTACGAATATGAAGGTCCCATCGAAGACCTGCCGCGCAACGTTTCACCATGCGGTATCATTGGGCTCAAAGACAGCAAGATAAAAAATGTCACCTTGGAGAATATCGACATCACTTTCCCGGGAGGTGGCGACCCGAACTATGCCCACCGTGGCCTCGATGAACTGGACAAAGTGCCCGAGATGCCCAAAGCCTACCCCGAGTTTTCGCAACACATGGAGCTGCCCGCATGGGGCTTCTATGTGCGCCATGTCGATGGACTCACGATGAGCAACATCACGTTAAAAGCCTTGAAAAAAGACTACCGCATCGCCATCGTTCTCGATGATGTAGCCCGACACAAAATTAATGACCTAAAAGTTGACGAAACCGGCGGAAATAACAAAGATTTCATCTTTGAAAAAGAATAAATATTTCCTATCTTTGCACTCGAAAAACAGGAAACAAACCTGTTACAACAGAAAAAACCATAATTCATTATGTATCAAATTTTTAAAGACCAACTTGAAAAATCAAAACTGATTTTATCAGGAGTAAAAAGAAACCAGCGCTTAGGGCGGGAGGCCGGCGTTGAGGAAAGTGTGATACAGAAACTGGAAGAAGACTGCAAACGTTTGGAAGCCATTTCTGCCGACATTGACAAACTTCACGATGAGCTTCGCAAGAAGAGCGACGAAGCACATCTTGCTTTGAACACCTTGAAAAAAAGGACTCAAACCGTGAAAAGGTCCATCAAACTCAAGTATGACCAAACTTGGTGGAACAAGTTTGGCATCCCCGACAAGAGATGAACTTCACGCTTATGTCAGATTTGCAAAACCGCTTCGTCAGAGGCGGTTTTTTTCGTGCGTATCAACACTTTCTGTTCCCCGCGCAATGTCGTGGCGAAAAGATAAACTTCGTCACCATCAGCAATGTGCAACGTCTTCCTGAGTTCAGCGACCGAAAGCGGGAAATTGCGTACTGCAATGCTGGCTTTTTCTACATCTGACAGCAGGTCCTTTTTCATCTTTTTATTAAAGGGCGCCCATGCCTCCACTTCAAAAATACGGCCAGGAAAATCAGCGACAAGTCGTTCAGACGTATACAGATTGCTGTTTCTATGCAACTTGAATACGCCATAACGATCCGTTAACAGCTTGAAACAACCGGATTTCATCACTGCTGGGTTAGGCTCATAAAGATAGTTCGACACATTTTCGGCCATCTTCGCTTGGCTTTCCATTTCCTCGTCAAGGCTAAAACAAACCGGAGGTTGGGTGGTCAACAAATTGACACAGGTGATGCGTGCCTCTCCTTGAAAGTCGCATTGCATCACAAGATCCAGCTCTTTGCATTCATTTGCAACAGCCACCACATGTACCTCACTCACATGCCGCAACTCTGCCATCGCCTTGTTGATGTCGAGCATCGGCGACAGTTTTACCATCACCTTCTCGGCCTTTTTCAGCAACACATCTTGAAGCGTCGTCACATCGGGGGTGCAATCGGCGATGGAAACGGTCTTATGTCCATGTATGTCGCGACGAGCAGGATCAACAAAAATCCAGTCTTTGGGGCCACAAACGCGAAGGTACTCCTCTGCTGCGGCATTCCGCACAGCTATGTTGGCATCCAGGACCGAGAAATTGTGACGAGCCAAATCACACAGTTCCGCTTGGCGTTCCACATAATCGACCTGTCGGAAATGCTGCGAGATGAAATAGACGTCAACGCCAAGTCCTCCAGTCAGGTCGGCAAAAGAAAAGCCTTGCATTAGGCTGGCCTTATATTTGGCGCTGGCTTCCGACGAGCACTGCTCAATAGAAAGATGGGCGGGAAAGACCAAGTCCTCATTCTCACTCCATGATGGCACTTTTTTCCTTAGCAGCTGCCGTGCCTCAATCTGACGCAATGCCAATGAAACGTCAGTGCCGACGGGCGCCTTTTTCAAGGCGAGCGTCGGCACGTCGGCATTCAGGTTTTCCCTGATGAACTGTTTTGTGGCTTCGTTCAAGGTCAAATCTTCTTCAAATTGAGCACCTCGAGGTCGGTGAGGAAACGCCACTCGCCACGGGGCAGCTTGTACTTGTCGAGGCCTGCGAACATCACGCGGTCGAGTTTGGTCACCTCATAACCCAAGTGTTCGAAGATACGACGGACGATACGGTTACGACCCGAATGAAGCTCGATGCCAATGCTCTTCTTGCTCTCGTCGTCTTGGTCGTATGCAATGTTATCGGCAGCAATGGGGCCGTCGTCGAGTTCGATGCCTTCAGAGATGCGCAGCATGTCGTTCTTGGTCAAAGGCTTGTCGAGAATGACATGGTAAAGCTTCGGCACCTCGCTGCTCGGATGGGTCAGCTTCTTGGCCAGGTCGCCATCATTGGTGAACAGCAACAGGCCTGTGGTCTGCTTGTCGAGGCGGCCTACGGGATAGACACGCTCAGGGCAAGCGTTCTTGACCAGCTCCATCACAGTGTCGCGCTCATACGGGTCGTCGCTTGTGGTGATGTAGCCTTTGGGCTTGTTAAGCAGGATGTAACGGAGTTTCTCACGGTTGAGGGTTTGGCCACCATACACCACTTTGTCATCCGTCTTCACCTTATATCCCATTGTGGTAATCACTTCACCATTCACCTCAACGCAGCCAGCCTTGATCAGGTCGTCGGCTTCACGGCGCGAGCAGATGCCACAGTCGGCCAAATATTTGTTCAGGCGGATCTCGCCTGTTGCCTTCGGTCGGTCATACATCGGGTCTTTTTCCCTAACATAGCCCTTACGGCCACGGCGCGGTTCTTCGTCATCGAAACGGCGGCGCGGACGGTCGTCGTTGTCAAATCTACGGCGGGGGCGGTCGTCATCACGGAAACGACGTTCACGCGGCTTGTCATCGTCGAAACGACGGCGCGGACGGTCGTCATCATTAAAGCGGCGACGCGGACGGTCGTCATCCTCAAATCTGCGACGCGGTCTATCGTCGTCATCAAATCTGCGACGCGGACGGTCGTCGTCATGGAAACGGCGCTCGCGCGGCTTGTCATCGTCGAAACGACGGCGCGGACGCTCGTCATCGTCAAAGCGGCGGCGCGGTCTATCGTCGTCATCAAATCTGCGACGCGGACGCTCATCGTCATGGAAACGACGCTCGCGCGGCTTGTCATCGTCGAAACGACGGCGCGGACGCTCGTCATCGTCAAAGCGACGACGCGGACGGTCGCCAAACTTGCGGTCGCCAAAGCGGCGGTCGCCACGTTCGTCATCAAAGCGACGTTCACCTCTCGGCTTGTCGCCAAATCCTCTTCTCTCTTCAGACCCTTCTTCGTCACCGTCACGGTGATAAAACTTGAAGGACCTCCTCTGTTGGAACACTTCGCGTTCGTCAACAGGTTTTCTGGTGCGCGGACGCTTGCCAGATCTTTCGTTGTCAGTCATTTATTAATAATGTATTAGTGTTGAAAAAACATTCCTTTTGCGGAATTGGGCGGCAAAAGTACAAAGAAATTCGGAATGAGAAATGAAGAATGAGAAATTATTTGCCCTATTCGGCCAAAAAACCTATGCGAATATCAGGATAATAATGTTTCAACTCACTGATTTTCTCTTCTTTGTGCTTCTCAAACCTTTTGAAAGCCTCACTTTCTGGGTAAACCGGCTTATGGTGAAGCATTTGTTTGAGTTCGGCGGCAGCTTTCATTGCGGGCTTTTCTTTGGGGTCGATGGCGAAATCCACAAACTTGTCCCAGATGTGACAAACAGCCTGTTCGGTGGGATGTACCATGTCTTCCTTATAGAAGCGATAGTCGCGCAGCTCGTCCAACATGATTTCATAGGCGGGAAAATAGTGTGCATTCCTGGATGATTTGCACACCTCGTCAACGGCTAGCAGCAATGCAGCCTTGCTCAGTTGGTTCCCATGCATGCCATCCTTGACATGACGCAATGGCGACACTGTGTAGACAAACTGCTTGTCGGGATACATTTTGGCCAAACCCGAAAGAACGGCGACCGCTGTCGGCACCGAAAGGCAAATCCTGTCGAACTGCGAAGCGGGCAACTTGTGGCAATTTGCGACCACCTCTTGTGTTTCGTGCGAGCGAAACACCCACGACGTTCCCAAACTGATAATGATCCATCGGGCATTTTCAAAATGCCTGTGCGCTTCCAACAAGTCGGCATTAATGCGCACAAGAAGGGATTCCTCGGTAGGCTGCCAAAATGTCGTATTGTGGCTAAAGGTGCAATAAAACTCCTCCCCCGTCCTGATGACTTCTTCGTGAGCAAAAGGTCGCCCGTTGGCCATGCGATGAACGGCATTGGCCACGCTGACGGGGTTATACAACACCCCAAACGGATTTACCAGGGCATCGAAGCCCAAGCCTCTGCACAGTTGCCCCACCTCATCGGCAAAGCACGAGCCCAAAAAGAGCAAGCCATCGCCGTAGCGGATGGTTTGCTCCATGGGTTGGATTTTTATTTCTGTCTGAAGATTCATTTATGCTCTGCCAAATACCTCTCCACTTCGATGCCCGCCATGGCGCCCGTACCTGCAGCCACAATGGCTTGGCGATAGATACGGTCCTGGCAGTCGCCGCAAGCGAAGATGCCTTCCACATTGGTGGCCGTCGACTTCGGCTTGGTGATGATGTAGCCATCCTCGTCCATGTCAAGGATGTCCCTGAAAGGCGCGGTGTTGGGCGTGTGGCCGATGGCCTCAAAGAAGCCGTCCACATAAATGGTGCGTTCCTCCTTCGTGTCGCTATGATAGAGCACGGCGCCCTTCAACTTCTTCATGAAGCCTTGCTGTTCGCCGAAAAGCTCCTTGGTTTGATGTTTCCAGAGCACCTCGATATTGGGCGTGTTGAGCACTCGGTGTTGCATGGCCTTGGAGGCACGCAACACATCGCGACGGACGATGAGGTAGACCTTGTTGCAGAGTTTGGCCAAATAGGTGGCATCTTCGCAGGCTGTGTCGCCACCGCCTACCACTGCCACGTCTTTTCCTTTATAGAAGAAACCATCGCAAGTGGCACAGGCCGAAACGCCACCGCCCTTGAACTCCTCTTCGGTGGGCAAGCCCAAATAACGAGCTGCGGCACCTGTTGAGACGATAATGCTATCGGCAAGCAACTCGCCATCGTATTCCGTCGTCACCTTGAAGGGACGTTGGCTGACATCGATGGCTGTCACCTCACCCTCACGTATCTCAGCACCGAAACGAAGTGCTTGTTGACGGATCTCGTCCATCATATCGGGGCCTTTCACACCATTGGGATAGCCCGGAAAATTCTCGATTTCGGTGGTTTGGGTCAGCTGACCGCCAGGTTGCATACCTTCATAGATGACAGTTTTGATGTCGGCACGACCCGTATAAATGGCAGCGGTATAGCCCGCAGGACCTGATCCAATAATCAGACATTCAACTCTTTCCATAGTTTTCAGTTGTTAGTTGTTCGTTGTTCAGTTGGTTTAATTCTGTGCAAAGGTAATTTTTTTTCTTCAAAGTGAACACCGATTCAAAAAAAGTTCCTATCTTTGCAGCCGCAAATCGAAAGATAAGCAACGCAATTCAATGCAATCGGGGTGTGGTGCAGTTGGCTAGCATTCTTGCATGGGGTGCAAGCGGTCGCCCGTTCGAGTCGGGCCACTCCGACAAAAGAGCAGTTGAGAAATCGGCTGCTTTTTTTGTGCGGTTTTGGAAAGCCAAAACCGCACAAAAAAAAGGACATCCTCGCGGATGTCCTTTTTCAATGTCATTGGCTAACCATCAATATTCCCAAAGGCTCTGTTCGTAGTCGAACATTTCGTTCTTGATGCGCTCCGATTCATAGAGGGCGTCGATGTTGAAAGCATAGGAATTGATGTAACGGTCATAAACGTTCTCTTCTTTGATGATATAGCTGTCGAAGATACGTTTTTGAAGGACTTCGTCGTAAGTACGGCGTTGAGCTGAGTTGTTGCGGTTGAAGGCAAAAGCCTTGGCCAACACGTCTCTTGAATCCTCATAAGGAATCCAGCAGACTTGTGAGAGGCCACCGTCATCGTCCACTACAATGGGGCCCAAAGCGATGATGCGGACGAGGAACTGCGACAATTTCTTGTCGAAATACCAGTCTTCCTTGATACGCAGACGGGTCACATTGAGCATACGGTCCTTGAACTCAATCTCATTCGGCACCTCCTCGCCATCTTTCCAAATGACCGGAGGATCGCCAATCTTCGTGTTTTCTTTTTCAAAATCTGCCAAGGTCAGGGGGGTCACCATATCGTCGATGTTGTTTTCCACACGGTAAGGCGTGATGTCACCACTCTGGATGCCATCATAAATCACCGTGATGAAGTTTCTCCAGTCCTCGGTCGGATTGATTGGGTAGTAGAACACTTGATTGATCTTCTGACGGAAGTCGATTTCCCT
>CAMUYT010000036.1 GCA_947164955.1 uncultured Bacteroidales bacterium
CCATAATGCGCCAGCCATGCCCAAGGCCACCGCTCCGCCGTGAAGCAAAGGACAATCCGTCATCAAACAATGGCTCTCGATGGCGTGACCTAAAGTGTGGCCAAAGTTCAGGATCTTGCGCAAACCAGCTTCTTTCGGGTCTTTTGCAACGACTTCCCGCTTGATTTCACCTGCACGAAGTATGTGGTCTTGATAATTGTCAATATTGATTTCCAACAAGTTATCATCAGCAATAAAGCCATATTTCAGCATTTCAGCCATGCCGGAAAGGATTTCCCGTCGAGGTAGAGTCGACAAAAACACGGGGTCAACCAATACATCCTCAGCCTCAGCAAAAGTGCCGATTTGGTTTTTCGCGCCACCGAAATCTATGCCTGTCTTCCCTCCTATCGCCGCATCGACCATCGCAAGAAGTGTAGTTGGAATGTTGATGAACTTGATGCCGCGCTTATAAGTCGAGGCTGCAAAACCGCCTAAGTCGGTGATTACACCACCACCGAGATTGATTAACAAGGCATTGCGATCGGCGTGGTGCTTCATCAAGGTCTTCCAGATGCGTTGGACGGTTTGCAGGTTTTTGTGTTGTTCGCCAGGCTTGATAACGATTTCGATGGCGTTTTCGCAGTTCAACCCATACTCTACTTCGGGCAACCAAAACGGGGCCACATTTTCATCGGTGAGGATGAAGACTTGAGAAGCCTTAGAAAGTATAGATCCCATGCCCCGCACCTCCCCACGTGGGGATGACATACTTTCTAAGGCTTCAGGAAGCATGTCATTCCAAGGCTGACCTGTGGGTTGGCGGGAATCTATGCTTTCTGAAGCTTGGGCCATGTCCATCAATTTTCTCATTCTAAAACCAATTGACAATGAATCAACCTTTCATCATCCGTTTCGCCATGCTGAATCTCCACGCGAATGTATTTTTCCGGAAGCAACGGTTCGATCATCTCTGGCCACTCGATAAGGCAGAGGTTGCCGCTGTCGAAATAGTTCTCGAAACCGATGTCGTAAGCCTCTTCCAACTTCTTAATACGGTAGAAATCAAAATGATAGACTGACTCACCTTCCTCCGTCACATACTCATTGACGATGGCGAAAGTGGGGCTGTTCACCTCATCGGTGACACCCATTTTGTGGCACAAGTTCTTGATCAGGGTCGTCTTGCCCGCGCCCATCGAGCCGTAGAAGGCGATGACATCGGCCTCGTCGCGCAAGGAAATCAGGTAATCCGACACCTCTGAAAGCGCATCCACGCTGTTGATATGAAATTCTTTGGACTTCATCTTAAATACAATTTCCCGCAAAAATACACTTTTTATTTCTCGCAGAAATCGCAGAATACGCAGAAATCTACCGACATCATTATTTGCGTCGCATCTCGAATCCCATAGTTCTGCGTATTCTGCGTGAAAAAAACAATCATCACTTCGCCGTGAGATGCGCCACCGGAATCAGCATTTCATTCATCGAGATGCCGCCGTGCTGGAAGGTGTTGCGATAGTAACTGACGTAATAATTGTAGTTGTTCGGATAAGCGAAAAAGTCGCTCTCGCCGGCAAAGACAAAAGTCGTGCTGAGGTTGGCCTTGGGCAGGAAAACCTTCTCAGGGTCTTTCACCTCGAAGACTTCTTTCGGGTTGTATTTCAGGTTCTTGCCGTACTTGTAGCGCAGATTGGTGTTCACCTCGCGGTCGCCCAAAATCTTCACAGGCTTTTCAACGTAGGTCGAACCGTGGTCAGTGGTGATGACCATGTCACAACCCTTTTCGGCGATGAAGCGCATCATGTCGAACAGGCTGGAGTGCTCGAACCACGAGAGCATGAGAGAGCGGTAGGCTTCCTCGTCGGAGGCCAGCTCGCGGATGATTTCCATCTCGGTGCGGGCGTGCGAGAGCATGTCGACGAAATTGTAAACAATGACGTTCAGCTTGTTCTGCATCAAATTCGACATTTGTTCGTAAAGTTTCTTGCCCGCGTCCAGATTGAGCACCTTATTATAAGAATACTTGATGTTCTTGCCGAAGCGCTTCAGCTGCTCGCCAAGAAGTTCACCCTCGTATTGGTTTTTGGTACCTTCCTCGTCCTCGTCGACCCACCATTGGCGGTAGCGGCGACGGATTTCCAACGGCATCAAGCCAGCGAAAAGCGCATTGCGGGCATATTGCGTTGTGGTCGGCAAAATGGCATAATACACATCGTCGGCCTCCACGCGGAAATAGTTCTCAATCAGCGGCTGGATGGCCTTCCATTGGTCATAGCGCAGGTTGTCGATGACAATGAAAAACAGCGGTTTGTCGGTTCCGTCCAAGCGTGGAAGCACCTTGTCGCGCACCACGGTATGCGACATCACGGGCTTTTCCTTTTTGCCCTGAATCCAGTCGACATAATTCCGTTCGACGTAGCGCGTGAACTGCGTGTTGGCTTCCTGCTTTTGGTCGGCGAGGATGCCTTTGATACCTTCGTCTGTCGACTTTTGCAGCTCCAACTCCCAGCGTACCAAGTTCTTATAAAGGTCGGCCCACTCGTTGTAGTCGAGGTTGTTGTTGAGATCCATGCTGATTTTGCGGAACTCTTGCTGGTATTTCATCGACGACTTCTCGTCGCGAAGGGTGCGGTTTTCGAGGTTGCGTTTCAGCGAAAGCAGAATCTGGTTCGGATTCACGGGTTTGATAAGGTAATCCGCTATGTTAGAGCCAATTGCATCTTCCATGATACGTTCTTCCTCGCTCTTGGTGATCATCACCACGGGGAGGTTGGGGTATTCGCGTTTGATGACTTCGAGCGCCTCAATACCCGAGATGCCCGGCATCTGCTCATCCAGAAATACAATATCAAAATGGCGTTGGCGCACGAGGTCGATGGCATCGGAGCCATTGTTGGCCGTAACTACTTCATAGCCTTTTTGTTCGAGAAACATGATATGGGGCTTCAGAAGGTCAATCTCGTCGTCGGCCCAGAGGATGGTGGTTTTGTCCATAGTTAACGTGTTTATATGGAGGTAACGCAAAAATAAGCAATTTGTTTTGAAAGGATGAACTTTTTTGAGAGGTCAAAACCAGCCTCCCATGTCATTCCAACGTTGGCAAGTGGGTAAGAGGGAATCTATGGGAGGCGGTGCAAAGGGTAAAAACCTCAACATGACGGCCTCAACAGCTATAGATCCCTTGCCTTTGCCCACCAACCTGCCTAGGGATGACATACCTGTTGAGGCCTGCAACCCTAAGGCGTCATACTTTACGAAAAAAGCATTACCTTTGCGGCAAATTTCGCTCTACATGGCCAATTCCTCCAACAAAAAGAAAATCTTCAACGATCCCATCTACGGCTTCGTCAGCATCCCCGACGAACTGCATTTCGACATCATTGAACATCCTTATTTCCAAAGGCTTAGGCGTATCAAGCAGGTCAGCATGACCAACTTGGTGTATCCTGGCGCCAACCACACGCGCTTCGCCCACAGCCTCGGCACGATGCACCTGATGCGACGCGCCATCCAGCTGCTGCGTGGCAAAGGTTATGTGATTACCGATGAGGAACTTGAGGCCGCCTCCATCGCCATCCTGCTTCACGACAGCGGCCACGGACCGTTTTCGCACACCTTGGAAAACAGCATCGTCCATGGCGTCACGCACGAGGAACTTTCGCTAAAAGTGATGCAAAGATTCAATGAAATCCACCATGGACGGCTCGACGTGGCCATTCAGATGTTCAAGGGAGAATACGAGAAAGGTTTTCTAACAAAATTGATTTCCAGTCAGTTGGATGTCGACCGCATCGACTATCTGAAGCGCGACAGTTTCTTCACAGGCGTGGCCGAAGGCAGCGTGAACGCCGAGCGACTGTTGGAGATGATGGAAGTGGTTGGCAACGAACTCGCCATCGAAGCCAAGGGAATCTATTCGGTGGAGAGCTTCATCGTGGCGCGGCGCATCATGTATTGGCAGGTGTATATGCACAAGGCCGTTTTGAGCGCCGAGTATATGCTGCGTAACATCCTGAAACGCGCCAAGATGCTCAGCGCGGAACGCGACTTGTTTGCCACCCCTGCCCTATCGTTCTTCCTCAAGAACCAACACCCCTTCGACGACGGCCACGACCCCGATTTCGTCCTCGACCAGTTCTGCCAATTGGACGACTACGACGTGATGACCGCCGTAAAAGCCTGGCGCAACGACCAAGACCGTGTGCTTTCAGAGCTTTGCAGAAGACTGACTGACAGGCATTTGTTCAGAATCGAGATGCAAGAAGATGCCTTTGACCAGAACTACATTGACGACCTCCGCCAAAAGATTGCTCATCTTTACGGCTGGTCGTTGGAAGAGGCGGATTTCTTGCTGCTGCAAGGCGTTTCATCGAACCACGCCTACCATCCCAAGAAGCCCGCCATCAACATTCTGTACAAGGACGGCACGCTGAAAGACATCAGCGAAGCCTCCGACCAGCTAAACATTTCGGTTTTGTCGCAGCCCGTGGTGAAGCATTTCATTTGCTATCCGAAGGAATTGGTGATATAACTCATGAGATTGCGGATCAAGTCCGCAATGACTGTTCAGGTTAGTGTCTCTGGTTCATCGCCTTGGCCCGCCGCTTCGAGTCTTCCATCACCTCAATGGCTTGTTGCTGCAGGAAACGTTCTTCATCCGTTTCAGGCTCAAGCGTGATGCCGTGCGGGCGGGAATGGTGGTTTTCGTCCAAATAGGAGAAAGTGGCGAAGCCGTCGGCGGCAATCTTTTCGGGCTCACGGCTGCGGTACATCTTCGTGTAGACCGTCAAAGTGCTGCGGCCAACATTCACGACTTTACTTTCAAAAGTGACAATGTCGCCCGCGAAAATCGGGAACTTGAAGTCGATGCCATGGAGGACTAGAAGAACGGTGTCTTTCGTATCAACATACTGCGCCACAGCGAAATAGGAACTCTCCAGGAAATACTCGGAGCAACGACCTGCGAAAAAAGTCTGGTGGTGGTTGAGATCCGCTAATTTAATGAGTCTTTGGGAAAATGTAGCTTTCATATCTTATCTAAATTTTAATTTTCAAACCATCATAAGCGAGCATCATGCCTTCGGGCAGCTCGCGGTTGACGTCGGCGGCGAGGCCCATGCTGTGGCTGCAATGCGTGAACCAAGTCTTCTTCGCTCCCACCCTTCGGGAAATCTCAATCGCCTCGTCCAAGGTGAGATGCGAATAGTGCTTTTTCTTTTGCAACGCCTCAATAATCAGGTATTCAACGCCTTGCAGCTTTTCAATTGCCTCATCAGAAATCTCGCTCAAGTCGGTGACGTAGGCGAAATTGCCTATGCGAAACGCATAGCAAGTCAGCGTGAAATGCTTCAGTTTTATAGGCTCGATATGCAGATCGCCGAGGTCGAAAGGCGTTTCGTCGAGGTGGCGGATGTCGTAGGTCGGGGCCCCAGGGTAAGGATGTTCGTCGAAGGCGTATGAATATTCGCGTTTGAGTTCGGGCAAAGCAGTGTCGGCCACATAAATCGTCATGGGCTTTTTCTGCATGAAGATGTAAGGGCGCAAGTCATCCAATCCACCGATATGGTCCTTGTGTTCGTGCGAAATCAAGACCGCATCGAGCTTGGTGACGTTTTCGCGCAACATCTGCTGACGGAAATCGGGGCCAGCGTCGACCGTAAAAGTGACTTCGTCGGTCTGTATGAGTATGGAGGTGCGGAGCCGCTTGTCGCGCGGGTCAGTCGACCGACACACGGGACAAGTGCAACCAATGACCGGCACACCTTGCGAGGTTCCACTTCCTAATATAGTGACAATCATATCTTTAAGTTAATTCAGCATTCTATTCATGCTGGAAAAATTTTCAACCGCAAAATTAGCGATTTTGGATAAATTTTCGTGCTATCTCATGGAAAATACCTACATTTGCGGCATGAATTTTTCATCCTATCTCAGAAACAGGGCTTTGAATCGCGCTTTGGAGCAATTCCTCGCGGAGAAACCAGCAGCAAAAATGCCTAATCTCCAGCGGATTAACTCCATATTGATCATCCTCGACGAAAGCGACAAGAGCATTGTCAAAAACATCGAGAGTAGTGCCAAGAGTCTGTTTGGCATCAACCGATGCGGTTTTCTCATCCTTTGCAACCAAATGTCGGACACCATCCTGCAAAGCGACCTCTACACGGAAATCACGCCCCAGGACTTCGGTTTCATGAGCGTCTTGAAACCCGACAAGCACGAGTTCATCAAGAAGCTGCCTTTCAGCGCGATGCTCATCAACATGGCAGGCAAGAACGCCGAAATCAGCGACTACCTCTGCACCCTGCCCAAGTCGGACTTCCGAATTTGTTTCCACCAAAGCAAGAACCAGCAAATCTACGACTTGATCATCGAGAACCCGCGTGCCACCGACCCTGTTTCGAACATCCACGTCCTGCACAACTACCTCAAGGCCTTGGCAGGACCGCAACCTCAAAATCCTTATTGAAATGAAACACAACCCATTTAAAGGTACGGGCGTCGCCCTCGTCACGCCATTTAAAGCCGACCAATCC
The DNA here is from genome assembly GCA_947164955.1 of uncultured Bacteroidales bacterium. GTDB lineage: Bacteria > Bacteroidota > Bacteroidia > Bacteroidales > F082 > Limimorpha. The sequence continues at coordinate 6,522 of CAMUYT010000036.1, forward strand.
ATCGATACCGATGCTTTGACGCTCATCGTCAACCATGTCATTGACAATGGTGCTGACTTTTTAGTCGTCCTCGGCACAACGTCCGAAGCTCCCACCCTCACAAAAGAAGAGAAAAACCTGGTTATCAGCACGATATTAAAGGCCAACGCAGGCCGTTTGCCCATCCTGCTCGGCATGGGCGGCAACAACACGCAAGCCGTTATCGAAGCCGTCAAAGCACAAGACTTCGCTGGCATTGATGGCATTTTGAGCGTCGTACCTTATTATAACAAGCCCAACCAACGCGGCATGAAGGCCCATTTCGAGGCCATTGCCGATGCGAGCCCCGTGCCCGTGGTGGTCTATAACGTGCCAGGTCGCGTTGGGGTCAACCTGCAAGCCGCCACCTGTGCGGAATTGGCAAAACATCCCAACATCATCGCGGTGAAAGAAGCATCGGGCAACTTGCAGCAAATCATGGAGATATTGCGCGACAAGCCTGCTGACTTCGACGTGCTTTCGGGCGACGACGGCATCACCCAGCCCCTGATGGCCCTCGGAGCCACGGGTGTGATTTCGGTGGCCGCTAACGCCTACACGAGCCAATTCAGCCGAATGATGAAGGCACAAAAAGAAGGCAAGACCGACGAAGCCTTGCGCCTGCATTACGCGATGCTGAAGATGAACCAACTCATTTTCGCCGACGGCAACCCAGCGGGCATCAAATGCCTGATGAGCCATATCGGACTGTGCGAGAATGTTTTGCGCCTACCATTGGTCACGGCCAACGAAAAAGTTGAAAATGACATCATTGAAGAATGGAGACAACTAAAAGACAAATAATAATGAAAGTTTTACGTTATTTTATCCTTTCGCTCGCCGTCATCGTTTGCGGCAGCGTTTTTGCTCAGGAAAGCCAAAAAGACCTTGAGCAACTGATGAAAAACCGTGGGGAGTATTATTTTAGCTTGACTGTTCAGAAACCCACCGAAATCCAGGCCATCAGCGACATTTGCTCCGTTGACGGCACCGATGGCAAGACCGTCATCGCTTATGCCAACCAACGTGAATTCGACAACCTTATCCAAAAAGGCTACCAACCCACTTTGATGACTCCGCCTTCGCTGAAGCAGCAGCCCGTCATGCACGATGCCACTCGTGCTGCTTATGATTGGGATTCGTACCTCACCTACGGTGAATATGAAGCCATGATGCAACAATTCGCCACCGACCACCCCGACCGTTGCTCTTACCTTGAGCTCGGCACGCTTGCCAGTGGCCGCAAGATGATGGGCGTGCGCCTCGGTCGCGGCGAGTCCGACGCCAAGCCGAAGTTCCTCTATACCTCGACGATGCACGGCGACGAAGTGACCGGCATGATCCTCATGCTGCGCCTCATCGACGAGTTCTGCACCAGCAACGAGGAACGCATCACCAATATCTTGGACAGTGTGGACCTCTTCATCTTCCCCTGCACCAACCCCGACGGCACCTATCATGGGGGCAACAACAGCGTTTATGGCGCCACTCGATACAATGCCCACAACATCGACCTCAATCGCCACTTTCCCGACTTTGACGATGGTCCCCACCCCGATGGACAATCCTATTACCAGGACGAGTGCCAATGGATGATGGACCTGGCACAGGAACACCTATTCACGATGAGCGCCAACTATCACGGGGGATCGGAAGTGATGAACTACCCTTGGGACACCTACCAGCCCCTCCATGCCGACGACGCCTGGTGGCAATTGGTCTGCCACGAATATGCCGACCTCACGCATGAAGTCAGTACGAACTACATGAACCAATACAACAACGGCATCATCAACGGATATTCGTGGTACACCATAAACGGTAGCCGTCAAGACTACATGAACTACTACGCACAATGCCGTGAAGTTACCATCGAATGCTCCAACGACAAGACTCCCAACGCCTCGCAACTGCCCAACTTCTGGAACTACAACCACAACAGCATGTTGGCCTTCATTGAGCAAGTGCTCAACGGCGTGCAAGGCACTGTCACCGACAGCATCACTGGTGAGCCTATCAGCGGCGCTTTGGTGACCGTCAGTGGCCACGACCATCACGGTTCGGAAGTGAGTTCTCACACTGCTGGCGACTTCTATCGTCCCATCAAGGGCGGAAGCTATACTTTCATCGTCAGCAAGGACGGCTATTGCCCGAAAATCATTGACGTGACCATTGCCGATGGCGAAACGAAACATTTTGACATTCAACTCGTCCCTGGCAACTGCATGGTACCCGCATTCAGTGCATCGACCACGCAAGTCGCCCTTGGTAGCAGCGTCAACTTCGCCGACGGCTCGTTTGGCGAAATCAGCGCATGGAGTTGGACCTTCGAAGGTGGCACCCCTGCCACTTCCAACCAGCAGAATCCCACCGTCACCTACAACGAAGTCGGTGATTTCGATGTCACGCTTACCATCACCGATGCCAATGGCAACAGCGAGACCTTGACCCGCGAGAACTACATCCATGTGGCCGAAGCATACAACATGCAAAACGGTTCGGTGGAGACCTGTGGTGCCTTGTTCTATGACGATGGCGGCGCCAACGGCAACTACGCCAGCAACAAGGACTACACCATGACCTTCAGACCCGCCACGGAAGGCAGCATGATTCAAGTCGACTTCTCCGAATTTAGTACGGAGAGCGGCTGGGACTTCCTTTACGTTTACGACGGTGCTACGGTGCAACCCGACACCCAAATTGGACGATACAGCGGAAGCGACTCACCTGGCACCATCACCGCCACCAATGAAGAAGGCGCCTTGACATTCCATTTCATCTCCGACCAAAACACCACATCTACGGGCTGGGTGGCCACCATCAGCTGCGTGGGCAGTTACGAGCCGATGATCATTGGCGTCACTGCCAACCCGACGGAAATCAACGAAGGCGAAAGCTCGCAACTTGAAGCCATCGTGATGGGTGGCGCAGGCAACTACACCTACCTTTGGGAACCCGCCGAGACCTTAGATGACCCCACAAGCTGCTGTCCCATTGCCACTCCCGTCGATCAAGAAACCATCTATAAAGTAGTGGTGACCGACGCCGAGGGCAATACCATTGATGGCGAAGTTACCGTCACCATCCGCAACTGGTCGGTAACTGAAAACGCCCATGCTCCCATCGTGTATCCCAACCCGAGCAAGGGCAGCTTCACTATCAACGCCATTGGCGAGTATGGTTACGAAATGATCAACAGCCTTGGGCAAAAGGTGCTTTCGGGCAAGGCCAACGGCAAGACTCAAATCGATGCCCAAGGCCTCAACCAAGGCATTTACTTCCTCCACCTCAATGGGGAGCACGGAAACATGGTTGAAAAAATCATCATCGAATAAGCCAAAATTGGGGAACACAAGACGCAGGGCAAGGAAAAACAGGCCCTGCGTCTTTTTTTGGATAATAAAAACAGAAAAACGAGCGTTTATAACCGAAAAATGAGTAATTTTGCAGCCCGATGAAAAATAGACTTTTGATATTGGCAATCTTCGGCCTCGCCACCCTCACTTCGTGCAACGACTTCAGCCGTTTGGTAAAAAGCACAGACAATGAGGCGAAATACGAGGTGGCCGTCGACTATTACGAGCGTGGTGACTACAACCATGCCCTCCAATTGTTTGACCTGCTGCAAGCCTCATTCCGGAACACCCCTAAAGGAGAAGACATCACATATAAAACCGCACAATGCTATTATCTGCAGGACGACTACGACGTTGCTTCCTACTATTACAAGCGTTTCGTGCAAACCTATCCCTTCTCCAAAAATGCCGAAAAGGCAGCCTACATGAATGCCTATTGCAACTATATGCTTTCGCCAGAGGCAGGTTTGGACCAAACCAATACCCACGACGCCATCAAGCAGTTGAGAGACTTCATCGACCGTTACCCCAACAGCGACAGCTTGAGCCGTGCCCAAGCCTTATTGGCCGACCTCAACAATAAACTTGAGCAAAAAGACTACAACATCTGCCGACTCTTCTACCGCATGGAAAACTACAGCGCGGCCATCACCTCGTTTGAGAACATGCTGAAGAAATACCCCAACACACCACATCGCGAGGAAATCCTCTATGATATGGCCAAGACCTATTACGACTATGCCGAAAACAGTGTCGTGGAGAAGCAAAGAGAGCGTTACGAATCGTGCATCGAGCAATGCAACACCCTCTTTTACCTCTATCCCGACAGCCGTTACCTGCAGGAAGCCAACGGCATCGCCAACAAAGCTAGAAAGAAATTAGAAAACATAAAATAACCATGGATTTCAAGAAAATCAAGACCGAAACGACGGTTGTCACCCGTCAAAAAGACCAGTTCTACAAAGGCACCGGCAACATCTACGAGACTGTGGCCATCCTTTCCATCAGGGCCAACCAAATTGCCGCTGAGATGAAGGCAGAACTCAACGAAAAAATTGAATCGTTTGCCTCCACTACCAACGACAGCCTGGAAGAAGTGTTTGAGAACAAGGAACAAATCGAAATCGCCAAGTTCTACGAGCGTCTGCCCAAGCCCACGCTGATCGCCATTCATGAATTCCTTCATGACCAAATCTATTTCCGCAATCCTGCCAAGGAAAACCAAGAGGCATTCTGATTACCGATTACAAAAAAGGGAGGAGCCATGAAAAGAATCTTTGCAACATTACTCGTAGCGGCGTGCTGCCTCCTGAGCTTGAAAACGACACAAGCCCAGGAGCTGCAATGCGAAGTGCGTGTCAATTCCAACAAGGTGGCTGGTAGCGACAAGACCATCTTCCAAAACTTGCAGACCTCCCTGTATGAATTCATCAACAACACAAAATTCACTGAGATCAATTTCAGGCAGGCGGAGAAAATAGAATGCTCGATGCTCGTCGACGTAACCAGCAGAGAAGGCAACTACTTCACGGCTGAAATCAATCTTGCACTGCGCCGCCCCGTCTTCAAGTCGAACTACAGCACACCGATGTTCAACTACATCGACCGGAAGTTCGTCTTCGAATACATGGACGGTCAACCACTTGATTTCAACCCCAACTCCTACATCTCCAACCTCACGAGCACCATCGGATTCTATGTCTACCTCATGCTTGGTCTCGACTTCGATTCCTTCTCACTCAACGGTGGCGAGCCATTCTTCGACATAGCAGAGACCATCGCGCAGGCTGTGCCTCAAGAAGTGGGAAGCGATAATGGCGGCTGGAGCTCCACGGGGCGCCAAAACCGTTACGCCATCATCAGCGACATCAACAACGCCACCAACCAACCGCTGCGCCAATTCCTCTATGACTACCACCGCAATGGCCTCGATGTGATGGCCGAGCACCCTGAGCAAGGCCGTGAAGCCATTCTTAACGCCATTAGCAACCTACAGGTCATATATGAGCGCAACCCCATGTGCTACTTCCTGCAACTCCTCATCGAAAGCAAACGCGACGAAATCGTACAAATCTTCTCGCAAGGTGAAATGAAAATCAGGACCGAGGCTTCCAACATCATGAAAACCATCGACCCGTCGCAGTCGTCACGCTACGATGCCATGCTCCAAAACAAAGGCATGTAATCCATCTTTTTATGCTCAAACAGCTGTACATCAGTAACTACGCCTTGATTGACGAGTTGAATGTTTGTTTCGACACGGGATTCAACGTCATCACGGGCGAAACTGGTGCAGGCAAGTCCATCCTGCTTGGCGCTTTGGGCTTTGCCTTGGGCGACCGTGCCGACACGGGTGTACTCTACGACAAAGACAAAAAATGCGTCGTGGAAGCCCACTTTGAGTTAAACAACAACGACTTATCACCTCTTTTTGAAGAAAACGACCTCGATTTTGAGCCTGACTGCATCTTCCGCCGTGAGCTAAGCCCGCAGAAAAAAAGCCGTGCTTTCATCAATGACACGCCCGTCGCGCTGCAAACCATGAAAGAGATTGGCAGTCAATTGGTTGACATCCACTCGCAGCATGACTCTCTCCTACTCACCGATGCCGATTTCCAACTCCGCCTTTTGGACGACATCGCGCAAAACAGCGAGATTCTGACACAATACCAAGTCGAATATGGCAACTATAACGCCATCAGACGGAAGCTGAACGAACTGAAGGATGCCGCCACCAAAAACACCGCCGAAAACGACTACCTGAAATTCCAATTGGATGAGCTCCAAAAGACAGACCTGAAAGAAGGCGAATATGCTGAAATCGAACAAACGCTCAGCGTGATGGAGAACTCCGAGGAAATCAAGACGTTGTTGATGACCGCCAATGGGCTGCTGGAAGACTCGGAGACTGCCATTTTAGGCCAAATCAATGACCTCTGCTCCACCCTTTCGCGCTTGAAGCACCTCTTGCCCGATACCGAAAGCCTCGGCGAACGCATCGAAAACCTGAAAGTGGAGTTGAAGGACATCGCCTACGACCTGCGTCGCCGCGAAGACGACACACAATTCGACGAAGGGCAGCTACAGACCTTACAGGAGCGCTACGATCTCATCAACCGCTTGATAATGAAGCATCACGTCAATGGCTTTGAGGAACTCCTTGCCTTGCGCGACAACCTGGCAAAAAAAGTGAACGCCTTCGAAAACATTGATGAGGAAATCAGCAAGACGGAAAAGCAGTTGAAAGACAGCGAAAAACAGCTTTCAAGCCTTGCTAAAGCCTTACATGACAAGCGTTGCCAAGCCGCCGAAGCCTTCAGCGTCAAGGTCAGCGAATTGGTTCGTCAATTGGCCATGCCCTTTGCTGTGTTCCAAGTAGAGGTGGAGTCCCAGGCACAATTCGGCAGCAAGGGCAGCGATACCATCAGATTCCTTTTTTCGGCCAACAAGGGCATTGCTCCTGACGACCTCAGCCGTGTGGCCTCGGGCGGTGAGCTCTCGCGTCTGATGCTCTCCATCAAGAGCGCGGTGTCGGACTACAACTACATCCCTACCCTCATCTTTGACGAAATCGACACGGGTGTTTCGGGCGAGGTGGCTGCCAAAATCGGAGGCATTATGCGGCAGATGGGCGGGTCGCTGCAACTCATTTCCATCACCCACTTGCCCCAGGTGGCCAGCCAAGCCGAGCACCATTATTTCATTTACAAGGACAACGCAGGCGAACGCACCCAGTCGCACATCCGCGTTCTGAGCCACGATGAGCGCATCACTGAAATCGCCAAGATGCTGAGCAACGACCAAGTGACGCCCGAAGCTTTGAAAGCCGCAGAAGTGCTTTTGAAATAAAAAAATCCACTTCACACAATATTATTCCCATTTTATTGTTAATACAGCAAAACTGCATTAACGTATCATCTTCAAATATTTTATCCAATGAAAAAAATAACATTGATTGCCATCGCCTTCATAATGGCCATGGCGGGTTGCAAGAAAGAGCCCAAACCTAACGATAACCCAAGAGCCGACATCCAATTGACCGACACGGAGAAACAGTTGATCAGCGACAACAACGACTTTGCCTTCAACCTATTCCGCACTGCGCAAAACGAAGGGAGCCAAATCATTTCGCCACTGAGCATCACCTACGCTTTGGGCATGCTCAACAACGGAGCCACCGGCCAAACCCAACAGGAAATCAACACCGTGCTCGGTTTTGGCGACACGGACGCAGATGCCATCAACGACTTCTGCAAGAAGATGTTGACTGAAGCCCCCACTCTCGACAAAATGACGAAAGTGATGATTGCCAACACCATCTATGTCAACAGTGGCCAAGGCTATGAACTGAAACCGTCTTTTGTCGAAAAAGCCAACACCTATTACAATGCCAAGCCCGAATCGCGCGACTTCAAAGACGGGCGTACGCTCGACGTCATCAACCAATGGGCCAGCGACCACACCGAACAAATGATCAAGAAAGCCCTTGAAGAAAACGAATTCAATCCCGAGGCGGTGAGTTATCTGCTCAACGCCATCTACTTCAAGGGAGAATGGAGCATGAAATTCGACAAGAGCGAAACCCAAGACGAGCCTTTCAACAACGACGAAAAAGTGCCGATGATGCACCAAGAATGCGAACTCGCCTATGCAGACAACGACACCTATCAATCCCTCTGCCTGCCTTATGGTAACGGTGCCTATTACATGACCGTCATGTTGCCTCACGAAGGCAAGACCACCGACGACATCCTCAATCAGTTGAACGGACAAAGCTGGAACAACAACCTCCATCAGATGTACACCCACATCGTCGACGTGAAACTTCCACGTTTCGAGACCAACACGGACTTGAATCTAGTAGAAATCATGTCAAGACTAGGTATGCCGACCGCTTTTGACCCGAACCAAGCCCAATTTGACGATTTCTGCAACGACCCCACTTATATCGAACTCATGAAACAAGTGGCCAAAATAAAATTGGATGAAGAAGGCACTGAAGCTGCGGCAGTTACGGTAACAGGCATGAACACTACTTCTGTTGGAGAAGAGCCAGAACTGCCCTACTCCGTGTTTCACGCCGATCGTAGCTTTCTCTATGTAATCAGTGAGCAATCAACAGGGGCTATTTTCTTCATCGGAAAATACACAGGGAAATAAGTCTCCAAAACAGCCATAGCATACGACAAAAAACGCTGCCAAATCTGACAGCGTTTTTTTGTATTTTAATGCAATTGAAAACTTGCTCAATCTTCGTTCCCCACGGCATTCTTCATGATACCGATTTTGGAATTCTCGATGAAATTGAGGATGAAATCACGGTCTTCGGAAACGGGAAGGTTTTCGCGGATGTATTGAACCGACTGGGTAACATTCATTCCTACGCTATAGATCACACGATACACATCCTGTATGGCGTTGATACGCTCGCGCGAAAAGCCACGACGTGTCAAGCCGATGGAATTGACGCCAGCATAACACACCGGATAACCCGTCCCTGTCTTCACGAAGGGTGGAATATCCTTGTTGATCAACGCACCACCACAGATCATGACGTGCGCACCGATACGGCTGAACTGGCTCACCGCAGCCAAGCCACCAAAGATAGCCCAGTCGTCGACGGTGATATGGCCCGCCAAAGTGGCCGCATTGGCCATGATGACATGGTCGCCGAGGTAGCAGTCGTGTGCCACATGCGTGAAAGCCATCAGTAGGCAATCCTTGCCCACCACAGTCTTGCCCGAGGCCGCAGTGCCTTTGTTGACTGTGGCCGACTCGCGCACCGTGGTGCCGTCGCCAATAAAGCAATACGTGGTTTCGCCTTTATATTTCAAGTCTTGGGGAATGGCCGAAATGACCGCGCCGGGGAAAATCTTGCAGTTCTTTCCGATGCGGGCGCCATCCATAATGACAGCATTCGGGCCAATCCAAGTGCCGCTGCCAATCTCCACGTCCTCACCAATCCAGGCAAACGCCTCAATCTTTACATCTTCAGCGATGCGGGCATTGGGGTGGATGTATGCTAAGGGTTGGTTCATACTCAATATAATAAGGTGTGCTTGATTTTTCTAGCAAACGAAGTGTTGGAGAAGTGACCAGGCTTCACAGCAGTCACCTTACCCTTGATGGGACGGCCGACCAGCGTAAGGTCGCCGATGACATCCAAAAGTTTGTGACGAGCGGGCTCGTTGTCGAAATAGAGCTCCACGTTGTTAAGGATGCCACATTCTTTCACGATGACTTTGGGTTTCTTGAAGAAGGCTGCAATGTGGTCAAGTTCTTCGGAAGAAACATTACGGTTGACGAACACGATGGCGTTGGTCAAGTCGCCACCCTTGATGAGGTTACGGCTGATGAGCGTCTCAAGTTCGTGCAAGAAGACAAATGTACGGCAGGGAGCAATCTCGCTTTCGAAATCGTTCAAATCATGCAGGGAGGCATGTTGCTCGTCGAGCACCTTGGTGTTGTATTTCACCTTCACGTCAATATCGAAATGGTCGCAAGGCTCAATAGTCAGCTCGATGCCCAGAACCTCGTTCTTATAGGAGATAGGCTCTTCGATGACGAGGTAGTTGCGTGGCGCGTTCTGCTCGACAATGCCCGCCTGATGGATGGCTTCCACAAAATACTTGCCGCTGCCGTCCATGATTGGCGTCTCTTCTACGTCGATGTCAATCAGCACATTATCGATGCCCATGCCGCGTAGGGAAGCCAAGACATGTTCGACAGTGTATATCTTCACGCCACCTTTTCCGAGGGTAGTGCCGCGGGCGGTATCGATGACATTATCGACATCGGCCTCTATAATAGGTTGATTCTCAAGGTCAATTCTACGAAAACGAATTCCAGAATTTACTGGAGCCGGGTTGAAGGTGAGGGTGCCGCACTGACGTGTGTGGAGCCCTGCTCCTTTGACACTGACTCTATTTTTGAGCGTACGTTGTTTCTCCATAA
>CAMUYT010000037.1 GCA_947164955.1 uncultured Bacteroidales bacterium
AATAGATGGCAGGCTCCTGCATGAATTGTGCGGAAAACAAATCCCCAAGGCGGTTATAAGTCAAAGCCATAAACCGTGCCTTGTGTCCCACCAAAACCTTCTCCTCAAAATGTGCCTCCATTATCCGTAAGGCATTGAGGTATTCCCCGCAGGCCTCAATAAGGCTGTCGCGCTCATAATACCCCACACCATTAATATAATGCGCCCGCGCCGCCAAAAACGCCTCCCGCCTCTGTACGGACGCACCGCATGCGTCCGCTTTACCGCGTGCGTCCGCATTACGCCCATCTGCACCATCCACAATCGAATCAAAATAACGAACCGCCTTCACCACCTCTTTGCGGTTGCTCTGCCCATAGTCATTCTTAAACAGCAGCTCCGCAATCAGCACCTGGCAATAATGCCCCTCAAACACATCCAAGCTATCCGCCGCCTCACTCCCCGCAAACTCCAACATCACCGTCAAAGCGCTGTCAGGCTGCCGCCACATGAGGCTGTCGATGGCCGACAATTCAAGGGACGGCCCTTCGACGCTTCGACCAGGCTCAGCGGCCACAGGCTCAGGGACCTTAACCGAAGGCGAGCAGGCAGCAAAGGCTATCCCCATCACCAAACAAACCATGCAGCCGTGTAGGCATCTTTTCAATGTCATAGCAAGCGCTATTTTCATATCGCCGTGATTTTTCACTGCAAAGTTATAAAACATTTCGGCAAAACTAGCGTTATCTCTCTATAATTTTGTAATTTTACCGCCCAAATTCATCAACCTATGAAGCAACTCAACCTCCTCGCACTCATCATAATGATGGCCTCCTCACTGGCCTCGTTCGCCCAAGACGGCGTTGGCATCGGCAACTGGCGCACCCATCTGCCCTACCAGAAAGTGATTGACGTTGAACCCGTTGGCAACAAGATTTATGCCGCCACCCCCTTTGAGCTGTTCTATTACGACACGCAGGACAACTCCATCAATATCCTCAACAAAATCAACGGGCTGTCGGACATCGGCATCAGCACCATCGCCTACAACGAGAGCCAACGCAAGCTGTTTGTGGCTTACACCAACGCCAATGTCGACCTCGTCTACAACGATGGCACCATTAAGAACATGAGCGATATCAAAGACAAGAATTTCGTGGGCAGCAAAAACATCAACAGCGTCTTCTTCGACGGCGACCTGGCCTACGTGGCCTGCGGTTTCGGCATCGTCGTCTTCGACTTGAAGAAAGAAGAAGTGAAAGACACCTATTATATTGGCAACCAGGGCGATGCGGTGAACGTAACCGATGTTGCCTTCTACAATGGCCGCATTTATGCTTGCACCGACGACGGGGTGTATTATGCTGCGCAAAACGCCCCCAACCTAGCCAACTATGCCGCATGGCACTTCGATGCCAGCCTCATCCATCCCCATTTGGCTTACAACGAGATGGAAGTTTTCAAAGGCAAGCTTTTCCTGAACCATGATGGTGGTTTTCAGGCCGACACGCTTTTCGTCAATGATGGGACGCGTTGGGACTATTTCAACAAAGAAGATGCCACCCAAAAATTCGAAATGCGCGCCTACAACGACCAATTCATCATCACCACCCGCTACAACGTCCGCGTTCTCGACCAGAACCTGAACGAGCTCCACAACCTCTACTCGCCTGGCGGCTCCATTGAGCCCTTGTCAACCGCCCGCGACAACAGCGGCAACTATTGGATTGGCGATACGCGTCGTGGGCTCGTCAGGACCTCCGACGGATGGAACAACATGGATGTGAAACCCAACGGTCCCGCCTCGAAGAACGTCTTCGAACTGAAGGCTTGCGGCGACCAAGTATGGATCGCCACAGGAGGCCATGCGGCCAACTGGGGCAAACGCTATATGGCTGAAGGCGTGGCCCGTTTCGATGGCTCATGGACCATCTTCAACAATGCCACCCTGTCGGATCTTAACGGCATTTCCGACTACGTTTGCATCGCCACCAATCCCAACGACCCCTCCGTCACCTATGTGGGCACATGGGGAAGCGGTGTGTTGAAATTCAAGGACAACGCCTTGGTTGATATCTACAACACAGAAAACAGCACCCTTCAAACTTGGGCACAAGACCCCTCGCTCATCAACATCAGCGGTCTCGCCTTCGACAGCAAAGGTAACCTTTGGGTTGCCAACACCGGCGCTGGCAACCTCCTTTCGGTCATGGAGCCCAACGGCAACTGGCACTCCTTCAACCTTGGCGGCAGCCTAAGTAGCATCGACATCGGAACGTTGCTCGTCGACCACAACGACTACAAGTGGATCACGCGGCGCAATGGCGAAGTCATCGTCTTCAACGACAATGGCACCCTCGACAACCCAGCCGACGACCAAACCGTCAATCTCAACACGGCCTCGGGCAATGGCAAGCTGGCAGGCTTCGTCAACTGCCTCACCGTCGATAGCAAAGGCGCGGTATGGGCTGGCACCGACAAAGGGCCATGCCTGTTTTCCGACACGAAAAAAATCTTCAGCGGCTCCGATTTCGACGCCACGCAAGTGCGCGTACCACGCAACGACGGCACCGACCAATACGACTACCTCTTCGCCGAATCCAACGTGCTCTCCATGGCTGCCATGGAAGGCGCCAACCTGATTTGGTTCGGACTTGAGTCGGGGGTCTACCTCATGTCGTTTGACGGCTCACCAAAGGAAATCCATTTTTTCAACACGGCCAACAGCCCCTTGCTCGACAATGCCGTTAGCACCATGGCCATCGACAAGAGCGGCGAAGTGTTTTTCGGGACAGCAAGCGGTGTCATCTCCTATCGCGGCGAATATGCCACACCCGAGCCCATCGTGAGCGACGTGGTGGCCTATCCCAATCCCGTCAGGATGGGATACCACGGCTACGTAGGCATCAAGGGGTTGGTCGCTAATTCTTTAGTGAGGATCACCACTGTCGACGGCGCTTTCGTCACCCAACTCATCTCCGAGGGCGGACAGGCCGTTTGGGACTGCACCAACATCAACGGCGAGAAAGTGGAGCCTGGCGTCTACCTGATTTTCGTCAGCACCAAGCAAGGCACCGACAAGTTCGCCACCAAGATTCTCCTCATGAACTGATGGACGACAAGATACACGGCATCGTCCTCCAGTCCATCCGTTATGGCGACACCAGTCTCATTGTCAAGGTGTATACCCGTCATTTTGGGCTGCGTTCCTATATGGTGAAAGGCGCATTCGGACGCAACTCGAAAAACCGGGTAGCCTTGTTCCAAAACCTTAATCTCATTAATTACATTGAGACCGGCAAACCCAACAAAGGCGGCAGTTTAGGCTATATGAAAGACGTGCAACTCACGAGCGTCTATCAAAGTATACCTTTTGTGATGAACAAAAGCGCCATACTGATGTATGTCAGCGAATTGCTATCGAAAACATTAACCGAAGAGGCCTCAAACGAAGCCTTGTATGACTTCATCGAAAAGGCGATGCATTGGCTCGACTTGGTGGAACACAATTATGCCAACTTCCCTTTGTATTTCACCTTGGAACTGACGCGTCATCTGGGCTTCTATCCCAAGACCGACTACGAGTCGGGGTTTTGTTTCGATCTTATGGAAGGGTCGTTTGCCCACGACTTTCCCCTACATCCCTATTACTTTGACCCAGATGCGGCCTCACTGCTTCACTCATTGCTCAACCTAGGCATCGATGAGGCATGCAGGCTCTCCCTCAGCGCCGACCAACGGCGCGAGCTGCTCGACAAGCTCATCGTCTACCTACGGCTCCATGCGCCCGTAGTGAGCGACCTTCATTCACACGAGATACTGAAAGTGGTGTTGGAATAAAAAAAGAGCCAGCCCGAAGGCCGGCTCCTTGCCAATATAAGTATTACCCTTATTTCAAATCGATGGCAGTCTGACCAATCAGTTTGCCACCTTGTTCATATACGTCAATGAAATAGGTGCCAGGCATCATTTCGAAGGCATCAGGCTTGACGTAATAGGCACGCACAGGCGTCTCCTTGCCGTCGTAGTTGACCCGCACCTTCTCCGTAAACTGAAGCGTTTCGCCATTCGACTGGAACGAATACTCGTCGCCTGCACCCTTGCTGATGATGGCACGACGCGGGTCGGCGATACGCACGTAGAACAACTTGGTACCTGGTTGGATAAGGTCGTTGGCTGCCACGGTAAAGTCGATGCGAATACGCTCGGCACGATTGGCTTTGTCGGTCGGAGTCTCCTTGCTACCGCCCTTGAAACGAACAGCTTGGGCCGTGTAATTGTACAACTTCAACGTGGCCGCTTGGTTCACCTTGTTCGTCAATTCTTCTTTTTGCCGTGTGAGGTTGGTGTTTTGTCGGCGTTCGGCTTGGAACTCCTCGCGGATACGCTCGTTTTCGGCCACCAACTCACGATTAACGGTATAAAGCGAGTCCATCTGGCGCACATAACGTTGCGATATCTCTTGCAGCTGCGCCAATTTCTTTTTCACGCGATTGTATTCCCATTGCGAATCAAGAAGTTTCTTGATTTCGACGGCATCGGCTTGGATGATACTGTCTTTCTCGGCCAACTCCTGGCTAAGCTCGCCATAGTTTTCCTTCAAATCGTTGTGGACCTTCATCAAGCTGTCTACTTCGGCCTGAAAATCCATACGTTGAAGCTCTTTTTCCGCTTCGAGAGCTTCCTTGTCGGTCTTAAGCGACGCATTGCGAACGGCCAAAAACACCAAGGCGACTGCCAGTACACCTAAAAGGGCATAAAGCCATATCGGCTGCTGCTTCTTTTTCTTATTCTCTGATTCCATGACTTTGTTTTTATAATTTTCTGCAAAAATAGAAATAATCTTTGAATCAAAAACCAATTTCGTTCCGCTTCTTTACACAGGCTCCACTTTGGCCCTCGGTATATGGACGGGAATGAACTGCCCAACCACTTCAATGTAAACAATCAGATGACGTTTGTCCCTGATGGTTTCAAGACGACCCGTGAGGCCTTTCATCGGCCCGCTGATGATTCTCACCATCTGCCCCACCTTCAGCTCCTCGTTGTTCAGCATCTTGTATTCTTCGCCATGCTCGTAGTCGCTGACAAACTTCTTAATGGCTAGGATTTGACTCTCTGGCACATCCACAGGGTGTTGTTTCTCGAACATGACGAATTTCAGCACACCAAAGAGGTTAAGTATCGGCACGTATTGTTTGTCGCTCGAATACACGAACACATACGACTTGAAGAGCGGCTCTTCAACCTTCTTGCGCCGATCGCTCCATTGCTTGACCCTGGTCACCAAAGGCAGGTAGCAGACTATGCCCATATCCGTCAGTTGCGACACGACCTTCTTCTCCGAACGCGACCGCACATAGATGGCATGCCATGCCATCTTTTCGTGGTCTCTTTTCGCAGCAGGGACCTTTTTACTGGTCTTTTTTGCGGAGACGGTGCTTTTTCTTTCCTCCATTTTCACTTTCTCCATAATAGTCGCTGCCATAACCGTAGCCATAACCGTAGCCGTAGCCATAGCCATAACCATAGTTTTTGCCTCCATATCTATATCCAGAACCACTGTCAGCATGAAGGCCGTTCACAATGATTGAGAACTGCATATTGCGATCTTCAAGATCCTTAATCAAGCTAGCAAACGCGTTCTTATTCGTCACTCCCTGACGCACAACGAAAAGATTGGCATCCGTATAACGCATCAGCAATAAGGCATCGGTAACCAAAGCGATGGGGGGCGTGTCGATGACGATATAATCATAGCGTTTCTTCAGTTCCTCGAATAAAGCATTACACTTCTCGGAAGCAATCAGCTCTGACGGGTTGGGCGGGATGGGGCCGCTGGTGATGATATCAAGTGTCGGAATCTTACCCGATGCTTGAATGATGTCGTCAAGATTTTCCTTATTGCTCAAGAAGCTACTCAAACCAATGTTGTTGCTCAATCCGAACTCCTGGAACAGTTTAGGCTTGCGCAAATCGAAGCCAAGCAGCACGGTCTTCTTCCCATAAAGCGCATAGATAGAGGCAATGTTGATGCTGTTAAAGGTCTTTCCGATACTCTGCACATCGCCTGTGACCAGTACGGTGCAAGGTATCTTGCTTTGTGTGATGAACTCAACATTGGTGCGGATGGAGCGGAACGACTCAGCGACAGGCGACTTGGGGTTATTGACCACCAATAACGGGTCCTTCTCACTGACCTGCGCCACCTGGCCAATGATGGGGAACTTCGTCAGCTTCTCAACATCTTTGCGGTCGCTGATCGTGGTATTGAAGAAGTTTTTCAGGAATAGGTAAAGCGCGGGGATCAACAAACCAATAAGAAGGGCGATCAAATAGTTCAAGGAAGTTCGGGGCGAAATCCTTACGGTACGCTCCAACCTTGCCATGTCGAGCACTTCATTGTCGGGAGTGTTGGAGGCACGCAAGATTTGTGCCTCGGCGCGACGTTGCATCAGATATTTATAGGTGTCGTCGGTGAAGTCGAAATTACGCTGGTAGTTGATGAGTTGTTGCTGCTTTCCGGGCAGGAGCCTCGACTCCGACTCCAGCGCTGCAATGCGGCGGTTGATCTCGTTGAGGCTCATCTCGGCATTGACCACAAGGTTGTTTACGTTCTCAAGCAGCGCCTTCTTGGTGGTGATGATTTGTTCGTTCAGTTTCACAATCTGTGGATGCTGTTCGGTGAGTGTGAGCATCTGCGTGGATTTCATCTGCGAAAGCGTGACCAGATCGCGTGCCAATTGGTTCAACAAAGGGTCGTTGATTCCCATCGTGCTCGGAGCGGCCAAATTCTCGGGGTCCTCGATTTGGATCTTTATATAATCCTGCAAATTCTTATAGATCTTCACGTTGACCGACATTTCAGCTTTTTCCTTGCCTAACGCTTGCAGGTTGGTATACACCTGACTGGCTTGCAAGTCAAGGTTCATGAGGTCGTTCTGCTGGCGGAAGTCCTTCAGTTCCGTCTCGGCTTGGTTGAGCGACTTCTGGATGCCACTCAACTCATTGTCAATAAACTCGATCGTGTTCTCCGACACAAGGTTCTTCTTTTCCAAGCCCCTGGTCATATATTCGTTCATCAGCGTATTCGTAAACTCCACGATTTTCTGTTTGTTCGTGCCTTTCATCACAATCGAAATCACCGAAGATTGTTTACTGATCGGGTCGACCGTAAAGGATTGCATCTGATTGACCAGACTCGGGTAACTATTGAGCCAAAACGAAAACTTCCTCTCGGGATCTGTTTGTGGATCATAGAAGTCATTCAACACGATACGCAGCCGATTGTAGCCATTATCGAACCATTCGCCGGGCTTGCATTGGCATGTGAAGTCGACCTTTTCGGGGACATAATCCAATGTCTGGCTCAAGATATAGTCAAACTTGGTGACGTAATCCGACGTGCCATGCAAAACGATGTTGCCATCGCTTAATTCCGTGATCTCGTAGACGAGCCCTACGGCTTGAGCGACACTGTGATCAAATTCGACGGTAAACGGGGCATTATGATACAATTCGGTGGATCCTATCCGGCCTTTTTCCAGGTAGGTCACCTCCAGGTTCATCTTTCTGACGGCCCGATCTGACAGAGAATAGGATTTCAAAATAGCTACTTCATTGTCAACAATCTGGTAATTGCCAAAACTCATGTTAGTCATAATGGTTGTCGGGTCATATTCCGACCTTGCATCCTTGACTATTATCGTTCCTGCAGTTTGGTAGACCTTGGTGGAATAGCGATTGATGACAAAACAAATAGCCAAAGCAACCAGCACAAAGATGGCAAACAAATACCAATAGTTAAGGAAAGTATAGACCAATTGTTTGACATCAATCTGCTGCTCTTCTTGAGCTTGTTGCGGCATGTATACTTGTTTTTCGTTCGCCATAGTTCATCACCGGTTTTTATAGTTCAGATACAATGTAAGCATGGTCAAGCCCATGGTGATAACGGAAATCACCGTCGAATAGGGGAATGCTGTGAAGCCCCATTGCTTGATCTTGAGCGGTTCGACATAAATGATATCGTTGGGTTTCAGATAATAATAAGGCGAAGAGAGAATATCGGCCTGCCCCATGTCGACAGAGATGATCTCGGAACCGCGATCGGTCTGACGAATGATTTTCACCTCATCGTTCTTGGCGAAATTCGTCATGTTGCCTGCCATGGAGATGGCCTCAAACAAGTTGATTTCCGACTGGTACACCTTATACATGCCTGGACGCGACACCTCGCCCAACACCGTCAGGTTGAAATTCGACAGCTTGACGATGATGGTGGTCTGGTTGATGTATTTGTCGAGTTCCTTCTGCATCTTATCCTTGGCTTGGTCGACAGTCAGGTTCTTGACCTCGATCTTACCCGTCAAAGGCAACTCGATGCAACCGTCCTCATCCAAGGTGTAGGACTGCAGATAGATGCTGGCGTCCGACGACATGTAACTCGAGCGTGTGCCGTTGTCACCCATCAGCGAAGCGGCGCTGCGTTCGTCAATCATATTGATGAAACGGATGTAAAGGTTGTCGCCCGGCTGCAACTTGTAGTCGACCGTCCGTTCGTTGACGTATTCCACGCTCACGTTCTCAGTGGCCATCTGGGCGTCCTTGAGATAGAGCATCTTCTTTTGGGGCACACACGACGCAAATAGTGCTGCAAAAAGCACGGCCATCAAACCATATCCAAGAGATTTTTTCATGATTATCAGTTTTTTATTTGATTATTAGTCAGTGTAAGCGCTTTCACTCCAACCACGGGTGTGATAGGCATCTTCTGTTCGATGCGGAAGCGATACTTGCCCGAATCCGATATCGACAATTGCTTGTTGATGGGCAAGACAAAAGTATAGGCATTGTCGACCTTCTCCGAGTTCCAATTCCCATCGGCGTCTTTCAAGGCAAACTTGTATGCTTTGGCGCGATAAGGATCGTCGTTTTCGTCGAAAACGGTAAAGATCAACGAGATATCATTATACGGATAATCATCAGTGAAGCTGATGCGCAAACTTAAGTCATAGGTCGTAGGCGAACTGACCTCAATGACGTCCTGGACATAATCGAAACGCTCCCAAACGGTATTGTAGAAATCACGATGGAGCAATACGGCGTTCTTCTCCGCCTGGCGGCAGCCCGAAAGGCACAGAAGACATGCCAGTAACAACAAGCCAAATCTCTTCATTTTACATGCATGAAAAATCGTGCAAATATAGGGATTTTTTGTCATTAGCAAGGATTTAGGCCTCGCAAAAAACCGGAAATGAAAAAAAATCAAAAAAAACGGATTGAAAACGCTTTGACTTCGAGAAAAACCAATACCTTTGTAAATCACATTTTCATTATGAGAACGAGCAACAACAATCTGTCATCCAGGAGATTACTTATCATGGGCATCTTCATTGCCGTGGGGTTATTGTATATTGTCAGGCTGTTTTTGCTCCAAGTTGTCGACACGAAATACAAAGCCATGGCCGACAACAACGCATTGCGTTATGTGACGCAATACCCTGCCCGCGGCAAGGTTTATGACCGCAACGGCAGGCTTTTGGTGTTCAACGAGGCTGTCTACGACCTCATGGTCATCCCCAAGCAAGCCATGAAACGCGATACGTTGCGGCCTTTCGACACGGCCACTTTCTGTCGTTTGCTCGACATCGACAAGACCTCGTTCATCGAGCGGATGAACAAAGCCAAAAAAGAGTCGTATCTCAAGCCCTCTCCTTTTATGACCCAAGTCTCGAAAGAGAACTATGCCCACATTGCCGAGGTGCTGTATCGTTTTCCTGGGTTCTATTTCCAAACACGCACGGTACGCCATTACCCGCTTTCCATCGCGGCCCACACCTTGGGCGACATTGGCGAGATCAGCCGCAACGAATTGGACAAGGACGAGGAAGACTACTACCGCCAAGGCGACTACATCGGCAAGTCGGGCATCGAGAAATCGTATGAGAAGGAGCTGCGCGGTGTGAAAGGCCTGAAAGTGATGATGGTAGACGTCCACAACCGAGAGATGGGCAGCTTCATGGACGGCGAACTCGACAAAGAGCCCGTTGCGGGCAAGGACATCTTCCTCGGCATGGATGCCGAGCTGCAGGCCTACGGCGAGCAACTGATGGTAGGGAAAATCGGATCTATCGTGGCCATCGAACCTGCCACCGGACAAATCCTGGCCTTCGTGACCAGCCCCACCTACGACCCCAACCTCCTTGTGGGCCGCGAGCGTGGCAAACACTACAAGGAGCTTCAGGAAGACCCCATGAAACCCTTGATCAACCGCGCCACCAACGGAACCTACCCGCCAGGCTCCACCTTCAAGAGCGTGGTTGGCCTCATCGCCATGCAAAGCGGCAGCATCACGCCAGCCACTTGTTTCCACTGTGCTGGACCAGGGTCGTTGCCCATCAAATGCACCCACCATCACGGCAGCAGTCCCGATTTCGCCAATGCCATCATGAACTCGTGCAACCCCTATTTCTATGAGTCGTTCAAGGCCACCATCAACAATCCAAAATTCGGCAACATCAAGGAAGGCTACCAGTATTGGAAAGACATGACCTACAAATTGGGCCTTGGACATAAATTCGGCACCGACATCCCTTATGAACGCCCGGGCAACATCCCAACGCGTGAATACTACGACCGGATGTATGGCGGGCAGTGGAACTCCGTCACCATCCGCTCGCTGGGTATCGGTCAGGGCGAAGTCTTGGTCACCCCGTTGCAGCTGGCCAACATCGCGGCTTACATCGCCAACGAAGGCTATTACTACCCACCCCACCTCATCAAATGCTTCGGCGACACCACCGCCATCCCTGAAGTGATGACCACCAAGGTGGACCCAGGCATCGACTCGCGCTACGTCAGGGTGATGAAAGCCGGACTACGAACTGTGTTCAGCGGTTCAGCAGGCACGGCACGACGCTACGAGATGAAAGACATCCCCCAATGCGGCAAGACCGGAACAGCACAAAACCCACATGGCAACTACCACTCCAATTTCATCGCCTTCGCCCCATACGACCATCCCAAGATTGCCTTGGCCGTCATCATCGAAAACGGAGGCTATGGCGCCACGTGGGCTGCTCCCATCGCCAGCCTCATGATCGAGAAATACATCCGTGGCTACACCTTACGCGAAGACTTGGAAAAACGCATGATGGAAGGCAGAATCTCATATAAGAACGAACGATGAACGAAAGAAACAAAATCATAGGAAAAATCGATTGGGTGACCGTGCTCATCTATCTGGCTCTGGTCATCATCGGCTGGTTTAGCATCTTCTCGGCTAAATACGACGAGATGCACCCCAGCATCTTCGATCTGTCGCAAGTCTACGGAAAACAGTTGATTTGGATCGGTGCTTCACTGCTCATCGGTTTCGTCATCCTCCTCATCGACGCCAAGTTTTTCAACGCTTTCTCCATGTGGATTTACGTCATCGTGTTGGCCTCCTTGTTTATGGTGCTGGTATACGGCAAGGCCACCAAAGGCGCCACCTCGTGGATCGACCTTGGCGCTGGCATCAAGTTCCAACCTTCCGAGTTTGCCAAAATGGCGACAGCGTTGGCCTTGGCAGGCTATTTAGGGAACTACGACAACGACCTTCAAAAACGTAGAAACCAGGTCGTTGCCATCATCCTAGTCTTGATTCCCATGGCCCTCGTGTTGCTCCAAAACGACACAGGCTCCGCCATTGTCTTCGTGTCGTTCATCTTCGTGTTCTACCGCGAAGGTTTGCCAGGCGCTGGTTGGGTGATGATGGCTGGCGTAGTGGCCGTCCTCCTCTTCGTCTTCACCTTGGTTTGGTCACAAAAAGTCATGTACATCATCTTGGGCAGCCTTCTCGTCTTGGCAGTGGTTTACTACTTGATTAACAAGAAGAAAGACATTGCCAAGATGATAGCCATCTTTGCCTGTATGTTCGTCTTTGTGTTCTCCGTCGACTATGCGTTCAACAAGGTCCTGCAAGAGCATCAGCGCAACCGAATCTTGGTGCTTCTTGGCCAACTCGACGACCCAAAAGGCGTGGGGTATAACGTGCACCAATCCAAGATCGCCATCGGTTCGGGAGGCCTGATGGGCAAAGGTTTCCTGCAAGGCACCCAAACCAAATATGACTTCGTCCCCGAACAGCATACCGACTTCATCTTCTGCACTGTAGGTGAAGAAGGTGGTTTTCTTGGGACCTCTGTCGTAGTGTTGCTCTATGTGGCACTTTTGGTCCGCATCATCACGTTGGCAGAGCGGCAACGCTCCAGCTTCAGTCGAGTGTATGGCTACAGCATCGCAGGCATCTTCTTTGTCCACTTTGCCATCAACATCGGCATGGCCATAGGCTTGGTGCCTGTCATCGGCATTCCCCTACCCTTCTTGAGTTACGGCGGATCAAGCATGTTGGCCTTCACCATCATGTTGGCCATTTTTGTCAAGCAAGACGCCTATCGACTCGTCAATTTATAGCGTTTTAGCAAGGGTCACCTTCCTCGTAAAGGGAAGTAAGCGCAAATTTCGTCACGTCAAACAGGCCTCGGTCGCTGAGTTTCAACTCGGGGATAACCAACAAAGCCATAAAGGCAAGCGTCATAAACGGTGCATAAAGTGTTGAACCCAAGCGCTTTGCCAAGGCATCGGCATTTTGGTAGGCTTGGGCCACTTCATAGCCATCCTCATTGCTCATCAGTCCCGCCACAGGCAGGGGCACCGCCACCATCTCGGTGTTGCAATAGGCTGTGACACCGCCCGTGTGCTCGATGAGCAAATTAACGGCATGAAGGATGTCTTTGTCGGTGACACCCACTGCCACAAGGTTATGGCTGTCGTGGGCCACGCTCGAAGCCAATGCACCACGTTTCAGTCCAAAGCCTTTGATGAAAGCCACGGCAGGCGTGTAGGGCTGATATCGGTTGACAACAATCATCTTCAGTATGTCGTTTTCCACATCGCTGACGATGCCACCATTCTCCACTTTGGGATCGGCGAGGAAACTTTTAGTAATCAATTGTCCATCAAGGCATTCTATCACTTTTATCCGACGTCCTTGGTCGGGAACAAAGAGGTCTTGACCATAGAGGAAAGGCCGCTCGAAAATGTTAGGGACGGCGGTTTCCACCACTTTTATCTTAGGTTCACCGTTTTCGGCCACCAGCTCACCTTTAATATAGGTCTGTTTGGCCACAGGGTTGCGCAAGTCGTCGACCACGATGAAATCGGCATCGTCGCCCAACTGAAGCATCCCGACGGGGAGCCTATAATGCCTAACTGCATTAAGCGAGGCGGCTTTCAGCACATCCATCACGTCGTAACCCATGGCTATGGCACGGCGCACCAATTCGTCGATATGACCTTGAACCAGTTCGTTGGGATGCTTGTCGTCGGAGCAAAACATCAACTTGTCGGGGTGGGTGGCCATCAGCGGGATCAGTGCCTCAAAATTCTTGGCAGCACTGCCTTCGCGGATGAGGATCTTCATGCCGAGGCTGATTTTTTCCAAAGCGCCCGCCAAACGGAAACACTCGTGATCCGTGGTGATGCCAGCGCCTACGTATTTCTGGAGGTCGGTGCCTGTCACGGCGGGTGCATGGCCGTCGATGGGTTTGTGGTACTTCTTCGCAGCGGCGATTTTGCGCATCAGCTCAGGGTCGTCGTGGATGACGCCAGGATAGTTCATCACCTCGGAGAGATAATAGATGTCGGGCGAGGCCATCAGTTCTTCGATGTCGTCGGCATCAAGGGTGAAGCCAGAAGTCTCGAAGGCCGTGGAAGGCACGCAGCTCGGTGCACCGAAGAAAAACTTGAACGGCACCTTCTTGCCATTGTCAATCATATAACGGATGCCCTTCTTGCCCAGTACATTGGCAATCTCATGAGGGTCGCTGACGGTGGCCACCGTGCCGTGGCACGAGGCCAAGCGTGCAAACTCCGACGGCACCAGCATCGAACTCTCGATATGCACATGCGCATCTACGAAGCCTGGCATGATGTATTGCGTGTTGCCCACAGGCTGTTCCTCAATCTTGGTGATCTTGCCGTCGTCGACGACCACCACACCCGAGAAAATCCTTGAATTGACGAGGTCCACAATCTGGCCTCCGATGGTGAAACTGTTGTTCATTATGGCTGATTTTGCGGCAAAGGTACGGAAACGAATCCATATGCGCAAAAGTCAGCAAAAATATCATCCTTCCTCGCCCATACGATTCTTCATTCTCGCAATGACCTCAGCCGTATAGTATTGGAAGAAATTATAATTCATGGCTACAGAAATCTGAAGGATGAGGACGCCGTCTAAGGAAGGCTTGTTGAAAATCTTGTAGACATGGTTGCGGGTGCAGCCAATCTCGCGTGCCAGCCAACTTGCGCTACGCTGGTCGGTCTTCAGTTGGGTCTGTATAAGATGCCCGATATGGATGTTGCTTCCTGTGTTTTCCATAACTCACTTATGAATACTTTGCAAAGATAGGCCTTCCACATCGCTCGGTTTCCATCCATTTCATCCATTTGCTTTTTCTTGAAAACCATAACGAAATAATCCTTACTTTTGCATCAAATTTATTGGCCGTATGTTATCCCTACCCATCATAGCGATGATCAAGAAGAAGTCGGGGCTCGACTTCGATAACGCGAAAGACTTCGAAGTGTTGTCGGAGTCGTTTCCAGCCAGCGACCGTTTGGGAGTCAATACATTGAAACGGCTGATGGGTTATGCCAAGTCGCCCATTGCGCCCCGCAAGGCCACCCTTGACGCTTTGGCGCATTATCTCGGTTCACCTTCATGGGAGTCACTGACGGGTGCCCAACCTGTTGAGAGCGACTGGATAGAGAAGGCTTTCTTCGCCGACGAGATTCGCGAAGGCACAACGGTTGAGGCCTCGTGGTTCCCCAACCGTCATCTCGTTATGCTATGCATTGGCGAGAACCGTTTCCTCGTGACGCAGAGCGTTAACGGCAAATTGCAGGTCGGCGACGAGCTGACCATCATAAGCTTCCGGCTCCAATATCCGCTGCAAGTGTTGCAGGTGCTGCGAAACGGCGACATCGTGCGCGATGCCGCAGGCAACGAGTTGGGCTACATCGCAGGACGGCAGAACGGGCTCACCGAACTATTCATCAAATAAGCTTCAAAATGAGCGACTCCGAATTCATATCATCTTCAAAACACGAGCAGGAAGAAGTGCTTTTCGATAGTGGTGGCACCTGCGACTGCTACCGTCTCGTCAAAGGCAACCGCATCTATTGCGTCAAGCGGCCCAAGAAGGACATGCGCGGCTCTGAAGTATACATGAGCCTCTTCCGCAAAGAGTTTGAAATGGGCAGTGCGCTAGACCATCCCAACATTGTTCATTATGTAACCTATGATGAGGACAAACAAGGTCCCTACATCCGCATGAACTTTGTGGAAGGCAATAACCTGGAGGAATTCATCGCCCAAAACCCTGACTTTTTCCAAGACAAAAGCCACCGGAAACAGTTTTGCGACGAACTTTTCTCAGCCATGTCATACATTCATGACAAGGGCATGCTCCACCTCGACTTGAAGCCCCGCAACATCCTCATCACCAACAAGAGCCATCATGTGAAGCTTATCGATTTGGGCTTCGGTTGGAGCGAGAACTACCTGCATGATTTGGGCTTCACCCGCGAATATTGCGCACCAGAACAACAAGCTGCCAAGACTGAATTGTACGGTCCAGCCACCGACATCTATGCCTTGGGCAAGATTCTGCAACGCTTCGGCTTGGCCCAGGACTCCGTGGTGCAACACTGTTTGAAAGCCACCCCCACAGAACGCTACCAGAGCATCGACGAGCTGAAAAAAGCCATGCGGCGAAATGAAACGGCCAGAGTTGCCTCGAGAGTGGGTCTGGGTTTGGCTGCTGTGCTGCTGATAGGAGCCATCGTTTGGCTGGTAGGTTTCAGGGAAGGGCCCCTACCTCCAGCGCCCGAAGGAGCCATCAATGGTTTGTTCACCATCAACGAGGCAGGCGATCAGGTGTATTTCTCGAAGGGCAACCTGCAATACATAGGTAGTGCAGATACACCATATTGGAAATTCGCGGAAAACCAATGGGATTATCTTGAGGAAAAAGACGGACCAGGCGACACGAGTCGAAGAGCCGACCGCGATCTTTTCGGATGGGGGACGAGCGGCTACGATCATGGAGCGGTTCATTACCAGCCCTGGCATTCAAGCCTGACTGACAGTGACTATTACGCTTATGGGGTCGACACCTGCAACCTATACGACCAAAGCGGAGTAGCCGACTGGGGATATAACGCGATTAGCAACGGCGGCAATCAGGTAGGCCAATGGAGAACATTAAGTAAAGATGAATGGTTTTATTTGCTCATGTTACGGCCCACCGCCTCGCATATCCGTTTTGCCAAAGCGACCGTAAACGGTATCGGAGGCGTCATTTTGGTGCCTGACAATTGGGACAATTCGAGTCGGCGGCAATTGAGCTTCCCGGATGGTGGTGGTTATTTTGGCAGCAATATCATTATCGCCAAAGAGTGGCAAGACGATTTTGAAACCAATGGTGCAGTATTTCTGCCTGCCGCAGGTGCGTTCCTCGGCGATTCTCTCCACCTTGTGGGCTCTTATGGCTATTATTGGTCGTCGTCGAGCTATGACGATGGTAAAGTAGGAAGATTGGACTTCAATAGTTTCCTTCTTTACCCAAACTCACCAAACAATCGCTATACTGGCGCCGTGCGTTTGGTGAGGGACAGATAGTTGTCACTTCTTTTTCTCGAAATGCTGGTAGGCTTTTGCGCTGAGCCAGTGGCCGCCCCCAACAATTTCCAACTCTACAGGCACTTCCATGTCTTAGGC
>CAMUYT010000038.1 GCA_947164955.1 uncultured Bacteroidales bacterium
CAGCTCGTCGGGCTCATAACCCGGAGGTCGGAGGTTCGAATCCTCCCCCCGCTACAAACAAAAAACCAGCCTTGCCGAAGCAGGGCTGGTTTTTTTGTGTTGCCGTTGGCCATTTTATTCCGTCTTGTCGAGCGTACCGCTGATGTTGCCGTCGATTGCCATGGTTCCAGTGTAGATGAACACATTGACTTCGCCGTCGCCATTGCAAGTTCCCTCGAGCGTCAGTTGACCTTCGGCCAACGTGGCGGTGAGGTTCAGGTTCATAATCAGGGTGGGCGAGATGGAGAATCCGTTCATGTCGTAGTCGAAGGTGTAGGGGATGTCGGTCAGCACGATGCTCAGTTTGTCGCCTTCCACGGTGCCTACGGCGGTCTCCTCTTGGTCGTTGATCTTGCAGATGACCTCGTTCATGGTTGCGCCTTCGGTAACGGTAAGCGTAATGGGCGTCTCCTGGTCGGTGACGTCTTGATGCATGGGCTCCATGCCTGCTATGCTGGCTTCCATGGTGCCGGTGAAATAGGCCTTGCCTTGGTAGATGCCTAAGAATTTGGCATTGGGCTTTTCATTGCAAACGATGTCGAAGCTCTTCGTGGCGGTCTGTCCGGCTGCGTCGGTCACGGTGCCCGTGATGGTGATGGCTCCTGTCTCATCGATGGCAAAAGTCTTCGAATAGGAAAAATCGGGCTGTTTTTCGATGGCTTGTGAGCTCGAGGCGATAATAGCGCCATCTTTCGTGAGAGTGATGTCCATTTTCGTCAGGTTCTCGCCTGTGGCTTTGAAACCGACTTGGATTTCTGCGCCGGAATAGATCTGGGCGTTTTCGGTCACATAGCCCTCACCTTGAATGACGGTAATGGTGGGTGCAACAGGGTCTTTCTTGCAGCTTGCAAAGAGCATCAGGCCGATGCAGCAAGCGATGAATAGGATGTTTTTCTTCATGATGTTATAAGTTTTAGTTTATTGTCTAACAAGTTTTCCGTTTACGGTTCCTGAAACCTCTTCAAATGTTTGTTCTTGTCCCATGATGGAGGCCGAGCCATTGCCCGTGAAGGAGCCCGTGATGCTCAAGGTGTCGCTTTCGGCCTTGGTGCCTTCCAATTGCAGATCCAGATTGAACAAGTAAGGGTTGCTGATTTGATGCGTTTCGTCAATGACGAGGTGGAGAGGGTCGAAGGTGGCCTTTTCGTTTGTCGCGGTACCCATGGCTTGATGGGTTTCATCGTCCACGGTCATGGAGGCGACAAGGGCGTTGTCCCCCTCACCTTTGGTGATGACCATTCCGATGCCATCGATGGGGAAACTCATGCCAGTTTGTTGCTGGTTGTTCATCGAGGTAATGGTGAGTGTAAACTGGCCAAGGTAGTCGCCGACATATTGGGTGGTGTAGTCGACGACGGGTTCTGGCGTGGGTTCGACAGGTTTCTTGCAGGCCGCGAACATGACGGCGAGGCTGCACAATGCAATGATGAGTGTTTTCTTCATAGTGTTATGACTTTGATTTGTATACAAGCATAATTGATTTGCAAAAATAAGACCAAAATCGTTTGCTTGGGTGTTTTTTTTGCAAAAAACGCTAATTTTGTGCCACATTTTGCATCTATGAAGAAGAAATGGATAGTCTTGGCAGTGCTTATCGCCTTGGTTTTGGGCGTGGTACTTCTATATGTTCTCGGTCCTGTGGCGGGTCCGATGCCGTTATGGTTGTCTATTTTGCCGCCTTTGGTGGCCATCGTGATGGCATTATTAATTAAAGAGGTGATTTCGTCACTGTTTGTCGGTGTATTCACTGGGGCTTTCCTTATGGCCTTGTATGGCGGGGCCAGTCCGGCGGCGGCCATGGGTGGCGGGCTGCTGCGCGTGGTGGATACCTACGTCGTTGGTTCCCTGTTCGATGCTGACCATGTGACGATCATCGTCTTCACCTTGATTATCGGTGGTATGGTGCGCATCATCACGGCCAATGGCGGGATGCAAGGTGTGGTCAATTGGCTCTCGCGAAGGGCAAAAGGGCCGCGCTCGGGACAGCTGATGACGTTCTTTATGGACCTCTGTATCTTCTTCGACGACTATTCCAACACGCTCGTGGTAGGCAACACGATGCGCCCCATTGCCGACAAGCTGAAGGTCTCGCGCGAGAAGCTGGCTTATATTGTCGACTCCACTTCGGCACCGGTGGTGGCTGTGGCATTCGTCACCACGTGGATTGGCGCGGAGCTGAGTTATATTCAGGATGGTATCAACGCCATCGGGCTTGATGCATCGGCTTATTCGGTGTTTTTCCATTCCATGGCTTACAGTTTCTATCCCTTCTTAACCCTCGGTTTCGTCTTGATGGTCATCCTCAGTGGGCGCGACTTCGGCCCCATGCTGAAAGCGGAGCGTAAGGCACGAAAAATGGGTTTGACTGAGACCGAAATAACCAACAGTGTGGCGCGTCCAGCACATATCGTCGATGCACTTATTCCTTTGTTTGTCTTGATTTTCGGGACTATCGTCGGCTTGATGGCCACGGGTTATGATGCCGCTGTGTGGCAATCGGTTGAAACGGATTTCTTTTCCCAACTCTCGGCCACTATCGGGGCGGCCAATTCCTACAAGGCCTTGCTTTGGGCTTCGTTGTTCTCACTGCTCACCGCCATCGTGATGACTTTGCTGCGTGGCGACATGAAATTCGGGAAAATCATGGAGGAGATGGTGGAGGGCTTCAAGAGCATGTTCAATGCGGTGCTCATCTTGACGATGGCGTGGTCTATCGCGTTGGTGACCAAAGACATGCACACGGCTGAGTTTGTTTCGCAGTTGCTGCTGCAATGGTCGTTGTCGCCGTGGGTCGTTCCTGTGCTGACTTTCGTCTTGGCCGCCTTGATTGGCTTCTCGACTGGCACCTCGTGGGGCACGATGGCCATCCTTTATCCTTTGATTCTGCCCGCTTCGTGGCTGCTTTGCCAGGAGCAGGGCTTGAATGTTGAGGCCACGATGCCGTTGTTCTACAATGTGGTGGCTTCGGTGCTGGCGGGTTCCGTCATGGGCGACCACTGCAGCCCGATTTCCGACACAACGATTATGAGTTCTTTGGCCTCGAGTTGCAATCACATGCAGCATGTCAGCACACAGATGCCCTACGCCTTGACTGTGGGCACTGTGGCCTTGCTCATCGGGGTGTTGCCTACGGCTTTGGGCTTGCCTTCTTGGGCATCGTTTCTGATGGGATTCGCGGTGCTGGGGATGGTTGTGAGGCTTGTGGGAAAAAAGGTAGAGACGTAGCGCGCTACGTCTCTACTAAGGGATTTATTTCTAATTGTTTATTTTTCGGGATCGGTGTTGTCACACCGTTGTCCCTCATACTGTTGTACCTCATCGTATTTGTATTCCAACTTGATGCCTACCTGTTTGAACATCTCTTCGGTCTCGGCACCGTCGTGGTATCGGCGTTCGCAAACTACACGCACGATGCCGCAGTTGATGATGAGCATGGCGCAGGTGCGGCAAGGGGTCATGCGACAATACAAAGTGCTGCCATCCAATGCGATGCCTCTACGTGCGGCTTGGCAGATGGCATTCTGCTCGGCATGGACGGTGCGCACGCAATGTTGGGTCACTGAGCCGTCCTCGTGGATGGTCTTGCGGAACAGGTGTCCAACGTCGTCGCAGTGGGGGAGCCCCTTGGGCGAGCCCACATAGCCCGTCACCAAAATTTGTTTGTCTTTCACGATGACACAGCCGCTACGGCCACGGTTGCAGGTGGCGCGTTCGCTGACGGTGTCGGCCAAGTTCAGGAAATAGTCGTCCCACGAAGGGCGCACATGGAGTTGGCGCAAAGCCTTTTCCACTTGCTCGTGAAGCTCGGGGATGCTGCCGTCGTTGGTCAACACGAAGTCGGCTTCCTTGATGCAGGCGCCGAGGTTCTGCTTGTTGGGGTCGGTGGCAGTCATCTCACGTTCTTCGTTGGCTACGAAGGTCTCGAAGTCGATGTGGTCGGTCTCCGAGCCGCGCAGGTAGATGCGGTCGTACCTGATTTTGCGGTCGGCGTCGACGGCGAAGAGGTAGAACTCGCCTTTCTCGCGCAATGAATGGATTTCGCCTGGCGTGCGCACACTCTCGATGACGGCGTTCTTACCTTCGGCCTTGGCACGTTCGAAGAGCTGGTCGGTGATGTAGCTCGGACAGTGCTTGGCGCGCAGGTCGTTGCCCACGAGGGTCAGCGTGTCGCGGTTCACTTCCAATCCGCGACGTTGGCATTCTTCGGTGATGTAGGCTCGCACCGAGTAGTGCACGAAACCTTTCTCCTTGACTAAGTAATCTACGATGGTGCCTTTGCCCGCACCCAGGGTGCCTGTGATTCCGATGATGATCATAGTTTTATGCTTTAGACCGGGGACTTACGTCGCCCGTTATGTTCTGTCGTCCCTACGGGACTTGCGTGTTTGGTCGTACTTTGTTTTGCGGGGATTGAAATCTCCCGTTGTTATTTTGTCGTCCTTTCAGGACTTTGTTTGACTCGCTTCGCGTCTCCCCCTTCTAAGGGGGTAGGGGGATTAAGCGAAGCGAAGCAATCCAGTTTATTATTTTTGTTCCTTAATCTCACTCACCCACTTTGTCAGCTCGATGGGCTTGAAATTGGCGATGCCTTCCAAGAGGGCTTTCGGATCGTCGCTGACAATGAGGTTGTCGGCGTGTTCGCGATGCATGAAACCCTCACGAGCGGCACGGTCAATGAATCGCACGATGTCGTCGTAGTAGCCGTTGACGTTGAAGAGCGCGACAGGTTTGTCGAAGACGCGCAACTGTGTGAGTACCATCACTTCGAACAGCTCGTCCATGGTGCCAACGCCGCCCGGCATGGCGATGAAGGCATCGGCCATGTCTTCAAGGATTTTCTTGCGCTCGGCCATCGTGTCGACTACAATCAGCTCGTCAATGTCGGGGCGGCCAACGCGCATGTCCAAGAGGTGCTGCGTGATGGTGCCCACGATGCGGCAGCCGCGTTGTTTCATCACTTCGGCGATGACGTTCATCAGGCCTACGTTGCCCCCACCGTAAAGCAGCTCACAGTCGTTGTCGGCCAAAACGTGGCCCAATTCAGCCGCCTTTTGACGGTAAATCGGGTCGAAGCCCATGCTGCTGCCGCAAAAAATACAAATCTTCTTCATTCGGTAAATTTTTGCAAAGGTAAGATTTTTTATCTTTGCAACCAGAAAAATAATAACGGCCCTTCGACAAGCTCAGGGACCAAAGGTCGTTGAGCCTGTCGAAACGCCGACCCTAAAGATGTAGACTTATGACTAGAAACATAGGTATCCTTGGCGCTATGGCGCAGGAAATCGACGAGGTGAAAGCCTTGTTGACTGACAAGACAACGGTAAAAATCGCCAACCGCGAGTTCGTGGTGGGCAAAATCGGCAACGTACGTTGCGTAGTAGCTTTTTCAAAGTGGGGCAAGGTGGCCGCCACCATTACAGCTACCTTATTAATACAAGAGTTTGGTGTCACCGACCTCTTTTTCATCGGTACGGCTGGGGCTTTGGCCGACGGACTTAAGGTAGGCGACATTGTCATCAGTAAACGATTGGTGCAACACGACCTTGACGCCCGCCCGATGATTCATCGTTTTGAGTTGCCTTTGCTCAACCGCATCTACGTCGACAGCGACCCTGAATTGACTGAGTTGGCAGGTCGCGCCGTAAGCAACCTTATTAATAATGGTGTCGAGAATATGGTGGGCGAGGAGGCCGTGCGTGATTTCAATCTCAATCCGAAACTCTATTTCGGCGACATCGCCAGTGGCGACCAGTTCATCAATAGCGACGAGAAGCGCAACGAGATTCTCAACCTCCTGCCCAACATCCAATGCGTTGAGATGGAAGGCGCAGCCGTGGCGCAGGTCTGCCTCGAGTTTGGGACGCCTTTCACCGTCATCCGCACTATCAGCGACACCGCCGACCACAATGCTCGCATCGACTTCGGCAAGTTCATCGTTGAGGTGGCGAATGCTTATTCGCGGGCGATTGTAAGGGAGATTGTGAGGTTGGTGTAGTTCGACTGTCGCGGTGTGACAGCCCTACACTTCCTACCTCAAAACCTCCTACTTCCTACCTTCCAACTCCAACCGGATGATCTCCCAAAACATCCCCATCCCGATTTCCAGAATGTCGTCGGGAAAGTCGAACATCGCATCGTGAAGTGCAGGTTGGTCAACACCTGAACCAATGCCGAAAAAACCTATCGGACAGATACTTCCGAATCGTCCGAAGTCCTCAGACCAACGGAATGGCTCTTCCAAACGGCCGTGTTCCAATTCAAGGTTTGTGGCGGCTTGTTCGATGGTTTTTACGCAAGAAGGGGTGCTATTGGTGGCGGCAAAGGCTTCGTGTTCCGAGAAGTTGAAGTCGAAAAGGTAGTCCTTGACTTTGGCTCGACATAGCTCGACGATTTGCGAGGCCATCACTTCGAGGTTGCGGTCGTCGAAGCTGCGCAGGGTGAGCCAAATCTCGGCATGGCCGGGAGCCACGCCAAATGTTTCTTCGCCCAAAATGGCGTGCGTGATGACAAAGGTGGTCAACGGCTTGACGGCCTTCAGCTGCTCGCGTTTTTTCTCTAAGTTGTGGATGAGCACGGCCAAAAGTTCCGAAGGGCTGTGTCCCGTTTCGGGCTGCGAGGCGTGTGCCGTGCGCCCATCGAAGGTCATCTTTAGTCCAAACGAGGCGGCGGCAAAACAACCTTCCTTCACCATCACTTTGCCTTTCTCGAAGCCTGGCAGGTTGTGCAGCCCGTAGGCCACGTCGGGTTTGATTTGCTCAAATTGTGCGTCGTTGAGGATGGCCTTTGCGCCTTGACCAGTTTCTTCGGCGGGCTGGAACAAGAGAACCACTTCGCCTTGGTCGGGGCGTTGCTCGCCGAGCCATTGGGCCAACCCGCAGAGGATGGTGGCATGACCATCATGCCCGCATTTGTGTGAAACGCCTTGGTTTTGTGAGCGATAGGGGAGGTCGTTGGGCTCGGGGATGTGTAGCGCGTCGATGTCGCCGCGGATGAGGATGCGTTTGCCGGGCTTGGCTCCTTTATAGATGGCGGCCAACCCATAACCACCGATTTTTTCGATGAGTTGGTCGGGTTGGGTTTGACGTACCCATTCGTTCAAAATCTTGTTGGTCAGTGCCTCGTGCCCCGAAAGCTCAGGATGGGCGTGAAGGATATGTCGAAGTTCGATAAGGTTTTGCATCGGTTTAGATTTTAATGCAAAGGTACGGCTTTTCTGAAAAAATGTCCTATCTTTGCGCCCAAATTTATTGATGCAATGCAAACCGTACTCTATCCACTGAAATTCAAGCCCATCTTCAAAGACAAGATTTGGGGCGGGCGCAAAATCAAGGAAATGTTGGGCATGGACTATGGTCCGCTGCCCAACTGTGGCGAGGTGTGGCTGCTTTCGGGCCTGTGGGACGAGCAGAGCGAGATTGCCAATGGCGACTTCGAAGGTGACGAAATCAACGACCTTGTGGAGACCTTCATGGGCGACCTCGTGGGCGAGTCGGTCTTCGACAAATACGGCGAGCAGTTCCCGCTCCTGCTCAAGATCATTGATGCCAATGACTGGCTTTCGGTGCAGGTGCATCCCGACGATGAGCTGGCCGAGAAACGCGGCTTGGGCAACGGCAAAACGGAGATGTGGTACGTGATGCAGGCCGACAAAGATGCCGACCTCGTGATGGGCTTCAACCGCCCAATGACGCGAATGGACTATGCCAATGTTTTGAAAGACAACCAACTGCAATCTGTCTTAAATCACGAATGGGTCGAAAAGGACGACGTATTCTTTATTCCTGCAGGTCGGGTTCACGCGCTGGGACCTGGCATTGTGGTGGCTGAGATTCAGCAGACGAGCGACACGACCTACCGCATCTACGACTGGGATCGTATCGATGTGGCTGGTATGCGTCGCGAGTTGCACATCCCGCAGTCGGTCGAAGCCATCGATGGTTCAATGCCAGAAAACTACAAGATAGAGGTGCCTAAGGTGATGAATAAGACCGTTCCCGTCGTGGATTGCCAATATTTCGTGACGAACCTCCTGCAGCTGCAAGGCGAGATGGAAAAAGACTATTCCAACCTCGATTCTTTCGTTATTTTGATGCCTTTGGAAGGATTTTTTTCACTGAATTGGGAAAATGGCCCGATATTTGTAAAAGCAGGAGAGTGTGTCCTGATACCCAATGTCATCAAGAAGGTGGTCATCAGGGCAGAACAGTATTGCAAGTTGCTCGAAATCTATTGTCAACTCGAAGAAAATGAATTTGAATCCTAAATCTTTAAATTTTAAATCTTTAAATATCAAATCAATATGAAAAGACTGACAACACTTTTGCTGATGGCTCTCATGGTTACGGGCCTTTATGCTCAATCGAAATCGGAACTTCCGAATGTCACTTTGAAAAATTTGGACGGCAAGGACGTGAACATCGCCAAGCTGTCGAACAACGGCAACCCTATTGTCATCACGTTCTGGGCCACTTGGTGCGGTCCTTGCATCAAGGAACACAACGCGTTGAATGACGTATACCAAGACTGGCAAGACGAAACGGGCGTGAAGATTTATTCGGTCTCCATCGACGACTCACGCAGCACCGCCAAGGTGAAACCCGTTGTCGAAGGCAAGGGCTGGGATTTTGAGATCCTCCTTGATGTCAATAGCGACCTCAAACGTGCCATGAACGTGAGCAATCCGCCTCACACCTTCCTCATTGATGGCAACGGCAAGATTGTTTACCAACACACGGGTTACATCGAGGGTGGTGAAGAAGATCTCTACGAAGAGATTCTGAAAATTGCTAAGAAGAAAAAGTAAATCAGGGAGTTATGCGTAAACACATATTTGCGTTGACCGCACTCGCTCTGGCGTTTAGCCTCAGGGCGAGTGCTCAGTCGTTTTTGGAAAACAGCCAGGTGAACGGTAGTTTTCAGACCGATGCCCAATATTACATGCTCGACAAAGGCATTGATATCAATGATTTGAAGGGTAAGCAGTTGGGCATCAACGGCTTCGGAAAAATCGGTTATACCAATGGCAATTTCTCTGCTGGAATGCGGTTCGAGGCTTTCTTACCCGAGATGAATGGTTTTCGGAGTGAGCTGAATGGTGTGGGTTTGGCTAATTTCTTTGCCTCCTACAACAATGACTTCATCGGTGTTACCGTTGGCGACATCTACGACCAGTTTGGCTGTGGCTTTGTGTTCCGTACCTACGAGGAATGGTCGTTGGGTATGGACAACGCTCTGCGTGGCGTGCGTGTGGTATTGCGTCCCACCAAAGGCGTGACCATCAAGGGCTTGTATGGTCGCCAGCGTTTCTACTGGGCACCTTATCTTGAACGCGACTTTTCTTCCGACGACTATCGTGGTATCGTACGCGGCGCTGATGCCGAATGGGATCTCAACCAAAGTATTGCGTCGATGAACGAATCCAAGTTCAGGATGTCGATCGGAGGTAGTTTCGTTAGCAAGAAGCAGTACGACCAAAGTTTGTTCTACTATATCCCTGAGAATGTGGGCGCTGCTGCTGGACGTGTCAATTTGGGCTATGGCAATTGGGCCTTCAGCACCGAGTATGCTTATAAGATTAACGACCCGTCGGCCATCAACAACTTCATTTATAAGGAAGGCCGCGCTTTGATGTCATCGCTGAGTTATTCGCAAAAAGGCTTCGGCGCCGTCCTACAAGTGAAGCGCGTCGACAACATGAGCTTCAAGTCGATGTACACAGGCAAGCAGAACGACCTCGACATCAACTTTATCCCACCTATTAATTATACGCACACCCACAGCCTGCCGTCGATGTACACTTATTCGACCCAGCCTAATGGCGAGATGGCTGCCCAGCTGCAAGTCAACTATACCATCCCCAAGGGTACGGCACTCGGTGGAAAATATGGCACCAAGTTGGCCTTCAACATGAGCCAAGTGAACGACATTGTGCGCGACTCGGTGCAGTTTGGCGACCAGATGGCGCTCAATACTCCGGGCTCTTTGGGTTATATTTCTAAGTTCTTTGCCATCAGCGACCACCGTTTCTTCCGCGACATCAACTTCGAAATCGACAAGAAAATCAACAAAGACTGGCACCTGACGGCGCAATACATCAACCTTTATTACGACATCGAGACCATCGAAGGCCATGCTGGTGCTCCTGCTGTGAAAGCCAACATTGGCTTTTTGGATGTGACCTATAAGATTAACAAACGTCAGAGCCTGCGACTCGAGCTGCAAGGCTTGTGGGAAAATGAAGTTCACAAAGGCTACGAGGTTGACGAAAGCGAAAAGAAGGACTTCCAAAAGCGCGGTGATTGGGCCTTTGCCTTGTTGGAGTATTCCATCAACCCGCATTGGTCGTTCTCCATTGCCGACAAATGGAATTACGGCAACCCCGTCGAGGAATATCGCGATCATTATTTCACGGGCACCATCAGCTATATCCATGATGCCACGCGTATCATGCTGAGCGCTGGCCGCCAAAGCGAAGGCGTGGTTTGCGTTGGTGGCGTGTGCCGCACTGTGCCGGCTTCGTCGGGCGTAACATTAACGGTTTCAACAGCATTCTAAAATTTGACGACAATGAAAAAAACATCGATTATCACTATAATGGCAGCCCTGCTGATAGCCTTGGTGGGTTGCGACAAAATCGATCCCGACAATACCCTTAAACCTGTCAATCCCACTGGTGGCGGTGACGTTGAGGGTGGTAACAAAACGGTACTCATTAAGGACTTCACGGGCGCGCGTTGCGTCAATTGTCCTGCTGCCGCCGAAACAGCCCATGCACTCCAGCACCAGTTGGGTGAAGATCGCGTGTTTGTAATGAGTGTCCACGCCGGTGGTCTGGCCCAACCTGCGGGTCAGTTTCCGGATTTCCTCACAGAGGAGGGGACTGCGTGGTACAACAATCACGATTCCAATCCTTTGTTCTCGGTTGATAACGTATCGCTGACCGATGGCAACACATTGTATGTCGACCAAATCGACGCACCCGTTGCCGCTGCCCTCACCGAAGAGCAGTCGTTCGAGATTGAGCCTACGGTTGCTTTCGACGAAACGTCGCGCGACTTGACGGTGAACGTCAGCCTTGTTTCGCTCGTTCAGCAGTCGGGACAATTCAACGTCACGGTTT
The DNA here is from genome assembly GCA_947164955.1 of uncultured Bacteroidales bacterium. Classification (GTDB taxonomy): domain Bacteria; phylum Bacteroidota; class Bacteroidia; order Bacteroidales; family F082; genus Limimorpha. Next base: position 11,159 of record CAMUYT010000038.1, read on the forward strand.
GTTTGGTTGAAGACAACATCATCGGTTGGCAAATCACCCCCGAGGGAATCAATCGGGAATATGTGTTCCGCAACGTGTTCCGTGGCACGCTTAACGGCGCCAATGGCGAAATGGTGAGTGACGGCGACCTTGCTCCTCAAGCTGAGCTCTCTTGCAGCTGTACTGGCACCCTCAGCCCTGATTTCAATGCCGATGAGTGCTATGTCTTAGCTTATGTTTCTGGCGCTAATGGCAAGATCTTGCAGACGGCGATGAAGAAAGTCAAGTAATTCGAGGGATCGGCCTATGGTTTTCAACTCCATAGAGTTCCTTATATTCCTGCCCATTGTGGTGGCGTTGTTCTATCTGCTGCCACAAAAGCTGCGGTGGGTGATGCTGCTAGCGGCCAGCTGCGTGTTCTACATGTGGTTTGTGCCCAAGTATATCCTTATCCTGCTCGTCACCATCATCATCGACTTTTCGGCAGGCATCCTCATGGAGAATTATGCCGACCGTCCCAAGCTGAAAAAAACTTTCCTGATCATCAGCATCGTGAGCACGCTCGCGGTGCTGATGGTCTTCGAGTATTTGAATTTCCTCACGGAAAACCTTTCGTTGCTGCTCGCCCAAATGGGTATTGAGAAACGTTGGGTGACCCACATCATCCTGCCCATCGGCCTGTCGTTCCACACTTTCCAGAGCATGAGCTACGTCATCGAGGTGTATCGCGGCCATCAAAAGGCGGAGCGTCACTTCGGCTACTATTCGCTTTATGTGATGTTTTTCCCGCAACTGGTCACGGGTCCCATCGAGAGGCCGGGTAACCTTTTGCGCCAACTGCATGAGAAAAAGGAACTTCATTACGAGAACATCTCAAAAGGCATGAGGCTGATTATCTATGGCTTCTTCATCAAGATGGTGGTAGCCGACAATTTGGGAGCCTATGTCGACAAAGTCTATTCCGCCCCGTCGAGCTACAACTCATGGAGCGTGATGCTGGCCATGGCGTTCTATAGCTTCCAAATCTATTGCGACTTTTTCGGCTATTCCACCATCGCCTTGGGCAGTGCCAAGCTGATGGGCTTCGATATCAGCGACAATTTCCGCACGCCTTATCTGGCCAAGAGCATCGCCGAGTTCTGGCATCGTTGGCACATCTCGCTTTCCACCTGGTTTCGCGACTATGTCTATATCCCTCTCGGCGGCAGTCGCGTGAAGTTCGGGCGCTGGGCTTTCAATATCATGGTGGTCTTTGTGCTCAGCGGCATCTGGCATGGTGCGGCGTGGACGTTCCTGTTTTGGGGCTTTGCCCATGGCCTGCTGCATATCATCGAGAAGGCTTTGCGCAACCGTTTCCCCGAAAAAGAGCCGAAGTCCAAATGGATAGGCTACGGTCTCGATGCCTTGCGTATCGCCAAGACCTTCGTGCTGGTTACGCTGTTTTGGGTGATGTTCCGTGCCTCGGATTTCGCCAATATGAAAGACATGTTTGTGTCGGCGGTCACCAACTTTGGCGGCGGCGACAGCCTTGGCGTGAAGCCCGAAATGTGGCTCTATCTCGGTCTCTTCATCCTTTCCGACCTGTTGCTCTTCAACAGTCGTTTCGACCAATGGTGCGACAATAAGCCCATCCTACTTCGGTGGTTCATCTATGGCCTGCTCATCTTCATGACGGTGGTCTGCTCGAGTGTCAATAGTTTCCCCTTCATCTATTTCCAGTTCTGACCATGAAGAAGTTCCTGATACGCATATTGATGGCCGCCGCGCTGCTTTTCGTCCTTAACTGGATCTACACCAAGTGGTTCTTCAAAAAGGACGTGGCGGAGCATTCCGACATCCTTGAATTGGTGTGGCAGGTGGAGGCCGACAGTTGTCGAATCGTCTATCTTGGCGAGTCGTCGAACGTCACTTGTGGTGCACAGGAAACCGACAAAAGGAAAATCAGCGCCTATCTTGCTGAATACTTCCCCAACGTAAAGACGGGCGACATGACCAAAGAGGCTTCTCATGCGCAGACTTATTATTACCTGTTGAAAAACATTCCCAAAAAGTCGACGGTGGAAACCGTGGTGGTGACGATGAACCTCCGTTCGTTTGATGCCCGCTGGATCTATTCCAATCTTGAGACTCCGCTTCGGAAACAACTGGTGCTGATGGAAGACTATCCGCCGTTCGTGAACCGTCTGCTGCTTGCGCTGAAGGCTTATCCCATCAGGAGCGAGGAGGAGCTGGACTCGCTGACGCGACGGCATTGGCGCGAAGACCCGCTTGTGTTTCCGTTTGATTTCGAATGGGACAATGTGTATCAGTGGGACTCGGCCACGGCTTGGCAGGGACGTCATAACTATGAGGGAGAGTACGATCCAAAATGGACGGAGTTGGTCTGCCATTATATCAAGAGCTACGGTTTTCAGATCAGGGACGACAACCCGCGCCTGAAGGACTTCGACGACATCGTCGCCTTGAGCCGCAAGCGGGGCTGGAACCTCGTCTTCAACCTGATGGCGGAAAATGTCGACAAGGCCAACGGCCTCGTGGGTAAGGAACTGATGTATTTGATGAAACAGAACCACGACTATTTGTTGGACCGTTACGGTCATCTTGATGGCGTGACCGTGGTCGACAACCTCAATTTGGTGCGCGATGTCGACTTCATCGACCAGGACTGGACCACCGAACACTATTATGAGGATGGCCGTCGTATCATTGCCGGCAACGTGGCCAAGGCGTTGAAGGCGTATTATCCCGAAGAATACCGAAACGTTGACTGGAAACGCGATGCGGGGCATTATTATTTCGGCGATGCGGTGCAAACTTTGGACAAAAACCAGCCTTATGGCCCGACCTTGACTTTGCCCGCCGACAGCCTCCGCACAGATTGGGAACGCGTGAACGTTGCCTTTATGATGCGGCAGGCCGATACCTTGCATAATGCGAAACTCGCTGTGGAATCGCTTGTTGCGCATGACAATGTCCTCGTTTCCTATATTGACGTGAAACCGCAGATCCAGAAGATTGGCGAATGGGATTTTGCCACTTTCGACTTGTCCGTCGACCCCATTATGCGGAATGCGCTACAAGTCAAGATCTTTGTCTATAATCCTTCCGACGACGCCGTTCAGCTGAAGGATATGGATGTTTCTTTCCGTCCGGCCTACCTAAAGCCTGGAGTCAAGGGAGAACCTCAACAACGGTAAGTTGTATCTCCTCCACCTTAAACTTTACCTCCATTCCTCCGAAAGCCATGCCATAGATGCGCTTAGGATCGGCTTGATATTGCGGTCGCGGGTCATGGGCTAACACTTCGATAAGGCTTTTGCGATGGTCGGCTGGCACCTTGTCCAATAAATCCTTAGGGAAAATGACTTCCAACAGAAAGTCGGCAGGCGTTGAGGCAAAGCCGCTGACGGCATCGGGATGACTGTCGGTGTAGGCTATATAGGGCTTGATGTCATAGATAGGCGTGCCATCCATGAGGTCGGCACCAGAGACGTAAAGCACGGGGCCAAGGTTGGGGTCGATGTCGATGTGTTCCAGCCTGACCGACGACAATCCAATAGGGTTGGGCCTGAACGGCGAGCGTGTGGCAAACACACCTTTGCGCACGTTGCCGCCCAAGCGTGGTGGTCGTACCGTGGGTGACCACTTGTCGCGCACCGCCTCCGAGAACTCCCACAACAGCCAGATGTGAGAGAAACCCTCCAAGCCGCGAACGGCTTCAGGAATGCGGTATTCGGGCTCAAACACGATTTTGCCCTGCAGCGAGGCAATGATGCCACTCTGTCGCGGGATGCCAAACTTGGTTGGGAAGTCGGTGTGGATGTGGGCGATGGCTTTCATGCGTGCAAAGGTAGCACTTTTTTGTCCAACAAGCCGAAAAAAGCATTACTTTTGCAGCCCAATTCAAATCTGAGAAGTGATGCAAACTAAGGAAGAGATTTCTATCTTGGTGCTATACACTGGCGGCACCATCGGCATGATGCAAGATCCTAAGACAGGCGCATTGGTGCCGTTTGATTTCGACAACATCTATGCCCACTTGCCCGTGCTGAAAAACTTCGGTTATCAGATCGACTTCTACAGCTTCGACCCACTCATCGATTCGTCCAACATGTCGCCCGACTTCTGGGTCCGTCTGGCGACCAAGATAGGTGAGGAGTACGAACACTACGATGGCTTTGTGGTGCTCCATGGCTCCGACACGATGGCCTACACCGCCTCTGCCTTGAGCTTCATGCTCGAGAATCTCAACAAGCCCGTGGTGCTCACTGGCTCGCAGCTGCCTATGGGTGTGGTGCGCACTGATGGACGCGAGAACTTCCTTGCTGCTATTGAGATCGCCGCCGCCAAAGACGACGACACCCCAGTCGTTCCCGAAGTGTGCATCTTCTTCCAAGACCAACTGCTACGTGGCAACCGCGCCACCAAGTTCAATGCCGAGAACTTCAACGCCTTCGCTTCGACCAACTATCCTAACTTGGCCGACGTTGGCGTACACATTAAATATAATAAGGAGCGTATCTTGAAGCCCAATTTCAAGAAATTGAAGGTGCACACCAAGATGGACCGTCATGTCGGCATCCTCAAGCTCTTTCCTGGTATTTCGCAGGACTTTGTGCGCCATTCATTGAAGACCCCTGGGCTGAAAGCCCTCGTCTTGGAGACTTTCGGATCGGGTAACGCCACAACCGACCAGTGGTTCCTTGACGCCTTGAAGGAAGCCATCGATGCCGGACTCATCATCCTCAATATTACCCAGTGCAAGGCTGGTTCTGTGGAGATGGGGCGCTATGAAACCAGCCTCGACATGGCCCGTATCGGTGTCATCAGCGGACACGATATGACCACCGAAGCTGCAGTCGCAAAACTTATGTATCTTATGGGAGAAGGCCTGACGAAGACTAGAATTCTCGAAATACTGCAAAATTCAATCCGCGGAGAGATGACCGTTTGATGCTATAATTCAAGCATTTGAAAATTTGTTGCAATAAAAAATCAAATATTTTCGTTTACCAATTGAAAAAATGCGTACTTTTGGCAACGATTTCAGATAGGGTAGAGGGGCTTTGGATGACATTTGGAGAGATGTCCGAGTGGTTTAAGGAGCACGCCTGGAAAGTGTGTGTACTCCAA
>CAMUYT010000039.1 GCA_947164955.1 uncultured Bacteroidales bacterium
TGGCGAGGCCTTGCAGCACGGGGCCGACGGCTTCGGCACCGGCCAGACGCTGCACCAGTTTGTAAGCGATGTTGCCGACTTCGAGGCAGGGGAACACGAGAGTGTTGGCCTTGCCAGCCACAGGGCTGCCCGGGGCTTTGCTGGCGCCCACCGAAGGCACGATGGCGGCGTCGGCTTGCAGTTCGCCGTCGAGGACGAGGTCGGGGCGGCGCTCCTTGGCGATGCGTGTGGCCTCGATGACCTTGTCGACCACCTCGTGCTTGGCGCTGCCCTTGGTGGAGAAGCTCAGGATGGCGGTTACGGGGTCGATTTTGGCGATGGCCTTGGCGGTATCAGCAGTGCAGATGGCGATTTCGGCCAGCTGTTCAGCCGTCGGCATGGGCGTGACGGCACAGTCGGCGAAGACCATGCGACCGTTGGTGCCGTAGGGGCAACCTTCGGGCAGGAACATCGTGAAGGCGCCGCTGACGCAACTCACGCCAGGCACCGTCTTGATGATTTGCAGGGCGGGACGGAGCATGTCGCCCGTGGTGCTGCGGGCACCGCTGACGAGACCGTCGGCTTCGCCTGCTTTCACCATCAGGATGCCGAGGTACATGAAGTTCTGGGCCAGTTCGTCGGCTTGCTCGGGCGTCATGCCTTTGGCTTTGCGCAGTTCATAGAGCAGGTCGGCATATTTCTGTTTGTCGGGGTTGTTTTTCGGGTCGACGATGCGGGCCTTGCCGATGTTTTGGAGGCCGAACTCGGCGGTCATCTCCTTGATTTTCTCGGCGGGACCGATGAGGATGATGTCGGCAACGCCATCAGCCAAAAGGCGGTCGGCGGCTTTCAGGGTGCGGGGCTCATCGCCCTCGGGGAGCACAATGCGCTGCATGTTGGCTTGCGCATTGGCAATGATTTCTTGCATTAAATCCATGTTCAGGTGTTTAATTGTTGATAGATTATTGTTTGATTGTTGATTTCAGAAATAGACCTGCAAAGTTAGTAAGTTTTTGCCTTGGTTTGCAAATAATCCATTATTTTTGCAGCGGAAAATATGGTCATTCATGCCTCAAGCGTTCGATATCTTTTATAAGAATCCCTTCCAAGAAGTGGTCCAACCCGTTGATACGGTGCAGGTTGTCGATAGTCTGCCTTGCGACAGCGTGGTGCCGAGTTTCATCACTTCGGGCTTTCATGGCAACATGATTCCCTTGCCGCGCATGTCGTATGAGATTCTGCAAGGATGGAATCTGGCGCTCTTGGGCCTGATGCTGCTGCTGGTCGTGCTCAACAAGCAACTCTATCCCCGCCAGTTTCGACAGGTGCTCTCGGTCCCTGGGGGCGTGTCGCACACCAACCAGTTGTTGAGGGAGTGGAACCCCATTCGCAGTTTCCTTTGCGTCTCGTTCACCGTGGGTTATATCCTGCTCCTCTCGCTCTTTGTACAAAAGAGTTGCGTGGTGCTTTCGCGCGATGTGGAGCGATTCAACAATTGGTCTGTTTTTTGGACCATTTGCGCTTGCACAACGGCATGGGTGTTGCTTCGTTATTTCGTGTTGCATTTTGTCAACTGGCTCTTTGATCTTCACGACACCTTCGATCGGCAGATGACCGTTCAGTTTTCCATCTCCATCTTCACACTGATTGTCATGGTGCCCATCGTGCTCCTTTTGCTTTATAACCCCACAAAATATTTTGTGTGGATTGGCATTGCTGTGCTTGGCGTGGCGGCCGTTTTCAGGTTGGTTTTGGAAGCCATTGAGACTCGAGTTTCAACAAAAATATCCACATTTTATATTTTTTCGTATCTTTGCGCCCTCGAAATCGCACCCGTTGCCATGCTCGTGACCGCAGGTTGGAGGTATTTTGCTAAAGGCGCTGTGTTTTAGCGAGTTGTACGGCTTGGATGCAGGAAAAATCGACTATTAAGACGTTCTTAAATTTAGGAAAAAAAGATGAAGATTAAGTCAATTTTGGTGTCACAGCCTAAGCCTGCCGACATTTCGAAGACGCCTTTTGCTGAAATGATGAAGAAGTATGGAGTGAACTTCACTTTCGAGAAGTTTATCAAACTCGATGACGTCACGGCTAGCGAACTTCGTCAAGAACATATCAAGCTTCCGGAATATACGGCCATCATACTCACCAGCCGCAATGCCATCGACCATTTCTTCCGTGTGGCCAAGGAGATGCGTTATGCCGTTCCCGAGACTTTGAAGTATTTCTGCATCAACGAGTCGACAGCCTTCTATCTGCAACGTTATGTGCAGTATCGCAAACGCAAGGTGTTTTATGGCAACCAGACCCTCAACGACCTTGTCGACATCATGAAAAAGCACAAGGACGAGAAATACCTCTATTGCTGCTCCGATATCAGTTCCGATTCGACCATCGAGCTGTTGACGGCCGCTAAACTCAACTTCACCAAAGCGGTCATGTTCCGTACGGTTTCTGCCGACCTTAAGGACGTGATCAAGATCCAGGACTATGATATGCTGGTGTTCTTTAGCCCTGCGGGTATTCACTCGTTGAAAGAGAACTTCCCCGATTTCGAACAGAAGGAAGTCGCCATCGGCGGTTTCGGCGAGGCTACATGCCAGGCCATCATCGACGCAGGATTCGAACTCAACTTCCGTGCCCCTACCCAAACGGCTCCTTCCATGACCATGGCCATTGAAGAGGTCTTGGCTGCCGAATACAAGAAGAGCAGAAAGAAGTGAACCCTTTGTCATCCAAAGAGTTATGCCTTATGATGACCAAGGAGGATTTCCCCAAATATGAGCGAATCTGTAAGGAGAACGACATCCAGCTGCTTTTCGACAAGGGCGAGGGCGTCAGCGTGTATCCCTATCGTGTCATTTTCCTCTTCAGGCACGACGAAAGTCGGCCGCTCACGGTGCGTTTGCTGGTCTCGGTATCCAAGAAACGCTTCCACCATGCCTTCAAGCGCAACCGCGTGAAGCGTCTGATGCGCGAGTCGTGGCGATGCAACAAGGCGCCACTCTACGAAATCTGCCAAAGGGATAATATTTCGCTCGATGTCGCGTTAGTCTATACGGCCACGGTCATCCATAGCTATGAGGAAATGCTCGCGAAGACGAAGAAAGCCGTAAAAGAGATTGCCAAGAACTATGAAAAGCATAACAAAACTGCCCGCTAAGTTCCTGATTCTGCTGATTCGGATCTATCAGGTGACACTTTCTCCGTATCTTGGCAAGAGTTGCCGCTACACGCCCACTTGCTCCAATTATGGCATCGAAGCCATTGAGAAATACGGCTTCTTCAAGGGGGGCTGGCTCACCTTCAAACGCATCCTTTCGTGCAACCCATGGGGCGGTAGTGGCTATGATCCTGTGCCTTAAAAACAAGAAACAACACACAAAAGATGAAAAACATACACACCTTAATTCTCGCCCTGCTTCTTCCGCTGGGCCTCGTCGCCCAAGAGAAGCAGAACAACTTCGAGATCGCCAAAAGCCTCGACATTTACAACAGCTTGATGCGCGAACTGAATCTCAACTATGTCGACGAAATCAACCCGGGCGAACTCAACGAGTCGGCCATCAACGCCATGCTCAGCGGCCTTGACCCCTACACCGTTTTCATCCCCGAGTCGGACATCGAGAACGCCAAGTTCATGACAACGGGCGAATATGGCGGCATCGGTGCCCTCATCCAATACGACGGTGAGTTCACCCGCATTTCCGACCCCTACGAAGGCTGGCCGGCACAGAAGGCAGGCATCATCGCTGGCGATGCCATCCTGGAGGTGAATGGCGTCGACTGTAAGAAGAAAAACACACAGGAGGTCAGCAACCTGCTGAAAGGGCAGCCTGGCACCGAGGTGAAACTGAAATTGAAACGCTATGGGCAGGAGAAGCCGGTTGACATCACGCTGAAGCGCGAAAAGGTGAAAATCGACAACATACCTTATTACACCGTATTCGACAACGACGTGGCCTACCTCTCACTGAGTGGCTTTACCCGTGATGCCGCCAAGGAGATGAAAGAAAAACTCCTCGAGATGAAGAAAAGCCACAAACTGAAAGGCTTCGTTCTCGACCTGCGAGGCAACGGCGGTGGCTTGATGAACGAGGCCGTCGACATCGTCAACTTGTTCATCCCCAAAAACAAAGCCGTGGTTTCGATGAAAGGCAAGGCGGCTACTGCCAATAGCATCCATCCCACCACCAACGAGCCTGTCGACCTGGAGATCCCTTTGGCCATCCTCGTCGATGGCAACAGCGCTTCGGCGAGTGAGATTGTGGCAGGCGCCATCCAAGACTACGACCGCGGCGTCATCATAGGCCATCGTACCTTCGGTAAAGGGTTGGTGCAGAATATCCTGCCATTGAGCTACAACACGCAGATGAAGGTCACAGTGGCGCATTACTACATCCCCAGCGGCCGTTGCATCCAGGAAATCGACTATTCGCATAAGAAAGATACGACTTCGACGAAAAACGACACGTTGGGCAAGCCTTTCAAGACCATGGGCGGACGCACCGTTTACGAAGGCCATGGCATCATGCCCGATGTGAAGGTTGACCGCGAGACCTACTCGACGGTGACGGCCTACCTCTATGGTAAGAACTTCATCTTCGACTATGCCAACAAGTTTTATAGCGAACATAAAAGCATCGCCCCTGCCGACCAATTCAAAATCGATGAAGCTACCTACCAGGATTTCATGAAGTTCGTGAAAGACAAGAACTTCACTTATACCACCGAGACAGAGAAATCCATCGAAAAGATGAAACAGGCCGCCAAGGACGAAGGTTATCTCGACAAGATCAAGCCGCAGCTCGACCTTTTGGAGAAGAACCTGACCGCTGAGAAAGACAACGACCTGCTCAACAATCGCAAGGACATCGAGGAACTGCTGCGCGCTGAGATTGTGGGGCGCTACTACTATCAGAAAGGCCGCATCGTGGCGGGGCTCCAGAACGACCCCGACCTGAAACGCGCTTTCGAGATATTGCTTGACACCAACGGCAAAGACGAATACCACAGCATCTTGAGCGCCAAGTGATGACCCGCCAGGCTTCCATACAACCCTATCTGAACCAAGCCTACCTCTTGGGCTTGATGATGATGGCGGTTGGCCTGACCCTCTCGCCCTTCTTGATGGGCATGGCGAACTTCTGGCTCGTCCTCGTATGGCTCGTTGACGCGCTCATCCCCGCCCGTCATTACGGTCTTGACCCGCAATCTCCTAAGGGCAGGGGATTTAAGTCCAAACTCTCCCGTTTTTGGCACAATAGAGCCGCAGTGCTTCTGGTAGCTTTCTACCTGATGCACGTCGTTGGCCTGTTATGGACTTCCGATTTCCATTATGCCATGAAAGACCTGCGCGTGAAGTTGCCCATCTTGGTGCTACCGTTCGTCCTTTCGAGCATGGAGCCTCTCGACCGCAAACGCTTCGACTTTGTGATGTTGCTCTATGTGCTATCGGTCTTCGTGGCTACGCTGTTCAGCAGCATCTCCTATTGGAGGCACGACTATGAAGACATCCGTGAGATTTCTCGTTTCATCAGCCATATTCGCTTCTGCCTGAACATCGTTTTTTGCATTGCCATCATCTGCTGGTATATCGGAAAATCCAAGGACATCATAAACCGTGTCCTGCAGTTTTTATTGGTATTGTGGTTCCTATACCAAATCTACATCTTCGAGTCGCTGTCGGGCTATGTGATTTTGGCGGTTGTCGCCATGGTCACGCTCGTTTATGCCTTGTTACGTTGGCGAAAAGGCAAGGTCTGGGCCATCGCAATAGGTGTGTTGGCGGTGGTGGCCGTGTTGTCGGGCGTCATCGTTCTGCAACGAGCCATGAGGCCCTTGCTGAAGTTGGAGCCTGTGGATTTCAGCATGTTGGAGAAACAGACAATCCAAGGTAATGCCTATTGGCACGACACGTTACACTATCCAGTTGAGGACGGCAAGTTTGTGGGACTGTATTATTGTAGGACGGAGATGCAGGAGGCATGGTCCGAGCGAAGCACGATGCCCTTTGACGGAGAGACGACGAACGGCGAAAACCTGGAGGCGACCTTGGCCCGTTACTTGACTTCAAAGGACTTGCGCAAGGATGCCGAAGGCGTGATGGCGCTCACGGAAGAGGACATCCGCAACATTGAGCAGGGCGTGGCCAACTACAACAATTGGAAGAGCCCAGGCTTGAGGGCGCGACTTTCGGCTACCTTGTTTGAGTATAACCTCTACCGGCGTTTCAACAATCCCAACGGAGGCTCGCTCTCGCAACGCATCGAGTTCACGCGGGCTTCGTTCCATCTCATCGGTCAGCATCCTTGGTTGGGCGTCGGCACGGGCGATGTGCCTCAGGCTTTCAACCGCGCTTACGATGAGCTGAAGTCTCCGCTCAGCGACGAGCATCGCTTCAGGGCCCACAACCAGTATCTCGCCATTGCCGTGGCCTTTGGCCTTGTGGGGTTGGCGTTTTTCCTTTTTGTTTTGCTCTATCCGTGGTGCGCCTGTCGCAAGCGTCGCACCTATTTATATACGGTCTTCCTCGTCATCATGATGCTCTCGATGTTGGCCGAGGATACCTTGGAGACCCAGGCGGGGGCCTCGCTGTTCGCTTTCTTCGAAGCCTTGCTGCTTTTTGCCTATCCCGTTGATAATGAAACTAAAAAATAGATGATATGAAAAAAGAGCGTTTTATCTGTCCTTACACTGTTTACGACCATCTCGATGAAATGGACCCGCAGGATGCTGAGTTGATGCGTCAGGCCCATGAGGCCACGCAGCGTGCCTATGCGCCTTATTCCAAGTTCAATGTGGGAGCGGCGGTGCGTTTGGCCAACGGCGAGATCGTCACGGGCAACAACATTGAGAATGCGGCCTATCCCAGTGGTCTTTGTGCGGAGCGTGTGGCTATGTTTAGCGCAATGGCAAAATTTCCAGGCGTGGCTTTTGAGGCATTGGCGGTGACGGCGCATTCGCAAACGAAGTTGGTGGCCGAGCCTGTCGCCCCTTGCGGGGCTTGCCGTCAAGTGATGGTGGAGGTGGAGCAGCTGTCGAAACAGCCGCTGCGCGTGCTGTGTCAGGGGCAGGAAGGCCCCATTATGGTCTTCGAAGGCATCGAGTCATTGATGCCATTCATCTTTTTGGATAAGTTCCTTTGATTTCCGCCAGCATGCGACGATGAGCGCAATGGTCACTGCGGCGCTGATGACGACCATCGTGGGTGGCATGGCCCCAAAGTGGTCGACGTCGACGTTGATGATGCCTTTGTCGTTGAGGTAATAGAGCACCACGGCAGTGCCGTTGTTGACGAAATGCATCAAGATGCTCGTCCAAAGCGAGCCACTGACGTAGAACATGTAGCCCAATAGGATGCCTAAGAACATGCGTGGCAAGAAACCGTAGAACTGGAAGTGGATGAACGAGAAGATGGCTGCCGCGAGAATGATGGCCACATGCGGGTTCATGCGGCGCGAAAGCCCTTGTTGCAGCACGCCACGGAAAGTCAACTCCTCGCCAACGGCGGGAATCAAGGCGATGATGAGCAGATTGAACAGCAAGCCGCCTAAATGGTCGGCTTTGAGCATCTTTTCGGTGGCGGCTTGCGCTGCCTCTTCCAATGATTTTAGGTATTCCTCCAGTTTCTCGAACACCGTGCCGAAATCCATGGCTTCGTTCCATGCGGTGAGTTGGTTGGTGACGGGCAATGAAACGAACATCAATGCGGCACCAATCAGAATATTGTACAGCCATGGCTTATTGACGGCACGGAAGCCCAAGGCCGGCATGGCACGCTCTTTTCTTGTAATGAGGTAATAAACGATGGGCGGCACGACGAACATCATGATGGATGAAAGTCCTTGAGCGATTTTCATCCCCAAATCGCCAGCAAACATGAAGGCAGCGGAGACAGCTGCACCTACCAAGCTGCTGATGAAAAGGATGACCAAGAAGATGAAAATACGCATCCCTGTGGATTGTTTCAGGTTGTCGATAAACAAATTGTCACGCATAAGGCATTAGATTTTGCCGCAAAGATACACTTTTTGTAATTTTGCAGCGTCATGTTTACACTTGCTCACCTCAAATTCGACCATTACCCGCTCCTCCTCGCCCCGATGGAGGACGTGTCCGACCCACCGTTCCGCTACGTCTGCAAGCTCTTTGGCGCCGATGTGGTCTACTCGGAGTTCATCTCCGCCGACGGACTCATACGCGACTCGGTGAAAAGTATCAAAAAGCTTGATTTCGAAGAGTTTGAACGACCTGTAGGTATCCAAATCTTCGGCAATGCCGTGGAACCCATGGTGGAGGCGGCACGTTATGCCGAGACCGCCCATCCCGACATCATCGACATCAACTTCGGCTGTCCGGTGAAGAAGGTGGCCTCGAAGGGTGCCGGCTCGGGCATCATGAACGACATCCCCAAGATGGTGGCCATCACAAAAGCCGTGGTGGAGGCGGTGAACACCCCTGTGACTGTGAAGACCCGCTTGGGATACGACAACGAGCACCGCGACATCGTCGACATCGCCGAGCGACTGCAAGATGTGGGTATCGCTGCGCTTACCATCCACGGCCGCCTGCGCACCACCAAATACAGTGAGCCCGCCGACTGGACGCTTATCGGTGCAGTGAAAAACAACCCGAGGATGCGCATCCCTATTATCGGCAACGGCGACGTGGTGGATGGCCCTTCTGCGAAATATTATAAGGACACTTTTGGCGTCGATGGACTGATGATAGGTCGGGCTACTTATGGCAACCCGTGGATTTTCAGTCAGATACGGCATTATTTTGAGACGGGTGAGACGCTGCCTGTGCCCGATGTGGCGGAACGGGTGCGCGTGAGCAAGATACAGTTGGAGCGTTCAGTGGAATGGAAAGGCGAGCGCATCGCGCTATTTGAAATTCGCAAGCACTGGGCCTCGTATTTCAAGGGACTGCCGAATTTCAAGCCGTTCAAGATGCGGTTGATGGAGACGTTGTCGGTTGGAGAGGTTTTGGAGATTTTGGATGATATTGTTAGTTACTATTGCCTATGACCATGGCTTATGGCCACGGGTCAATAGGTTTATGGATTTTGGGCTTATATTATGCATGTCTTTGTTGTAAACTTTTAAAATATAACTAATTATGAGAAACTTTAGAAATTATGATGTTTGGAATGCTGGAGTGGACTTCTCCGTTCATGTTTATGAATTAACAGAAAAATTTCCGAGAAAAGAATTGTATGCACTTTGTGATCAACTTCAAAGGGCTTCTGTATCAATACCATCTAATATTGCCGAAGGTTGCTCAAGAAGGTCGCAAAACGAATTTGCACACTTTCTCGAAATCTCTTTAGGGTCATCCTATGAAGTGGAAACACAGATGGAAATTGCTCGCAGATTGAAATACGTGAAAGAAGAACAGTTTGAGGACATTATTACAGAAGTTCAATCCATTGAAAAGAGATTGACCAGTTTAATCAATACCGTTCGTCCTGAATAGCCAAAAGAAAAAGAGACAAAGCCCTATCATCCTGTGGCCACTGGCCATAAGCCATAGTCATAAGCCATAGTCAAATAACCCCCTCCTTCAAAACCCCATTTTCAAACAAGTTCCTGACCAGCTCGTCGCGACGGATATGATAGGTGCGGATGCCGAGCGACTGTGCCGTGCGGATGTTGACTTCCGTATCGTCGATGAAGAGTGTCTCTTCGGGCACCAGGCCTTCGTGGTCAAGGATGAGCTCGAAGAAGCGCGGGTCGGGTTTCTCCAAGTGCTCTGCAAACGAGAAATACGATTTGTTGAACAGGTCGTCGAACTCGTTGTAACCGAAACGTAGTTGCAAATCCCGGATGTATAGCTCGTAGTGAATCACGTTGGTGTTGCTCATCAAGAAGATCTTGTAGTGTTTCTTCACCTTTTCGAGAGCCTCGATGCGTTCGCGGGGGATGTCGAGGAGCATGGCGTTCCAGATGGCGTCGAACTTCTGGTCGGTCATGCGTTCTTGGCCGAGGAGGGATTTCATCCGTTTGCGGAAGGTGGGGGCGGTGTAGATGCCTGTGTCGAATTTGCTCATGATGTCGATAAACTCCTTTGAATGAGGAAGTTTATGGATGTCAACGCCCATTTTTTCGAGTTCACGGTAGACGATGGTTTCATCAATATCAAGGACGACACCGCCAAGGTCGAAGATGATGTTTTTGATTTTTGCACTCATTTTTGAGAAATTTTAGGTCTTATTTCGGTGCAAAATTGTAAATTTGCAGCGCAAAAAGCAAGAAAAAAGGCGTAAATCTTCGCTTTCCTTGTTCTTTTTTGCGGTCCCATAGCGCAGTTGGTTAGAGCAACTGACTCATAATCAGTAGGTCCTAGGTTCAAGCCCTAGTGGGACCACATACGAAAAAGCCACCCGAAAAGGGTGGCTTTGTCTTTTTCATCGTCCTCCGATGAATTTGAATCCCCAATAGCGGTTGGCCACCAACTCGGGCACCGTTTCGCCTGCCAGCCTGACGTTGCGCTTGATCGTCATACGCGACGAGAACACGCCGTAGCCGTGGTCGATGAGCGTGAACTCGTTGTCGCCCGCCGTGAAGCCATTGGAGAGGTCGTTGTTGTAGACGTATTGTCGCAGTTTTTCGCCGCCAGCGCTGATGCTGATTTCCACGGGGTAGTCGCCGATGAAGCGTTGTAGTCCAGGAATGGCTGTGTCGGCGCCAAGAAAGTCAATCAAGTTCGAGTAGAAGTCCTCGGGCTGGTAGTGGAAGACATAGGCGTCGCCGTCCATGTGCGAGGTGAAGAGGTCGTCGGTGAAAGTCCCGATGTTCCACGACATGGTGCGTGGCACCGAGTCGTCGTCGGGTGTGCGTTGTTCGAGGAAGGTGAACGACATGCTGACTTGGTAGATTGCCCCGTTGATGGCGGGGAAGAAGTTGAACCTGCGAGGCACCATCCCAAAGTATTCCTTTGAGAAATTCACGCCAAGGCTCTGGATGTCGAACCCGCTGTTGCCCACCATGTCGGCTTTGGTGTTGAGGATGCGGTCGGGGAGGACGACCTTGAGGCGATAAGTATAATGGTTTCTTGTGGTGTTGGCCTTGAGCCGTTCGGTAGTGTAGTAGAGCTTTTGGTCGGGATGGTAAAACACACCAGGTTGCTTGTTGTGGAGCGTGATGGTGTCGAGGACGATCTCGCGGATGCTGTCGCCGTTTTGGAACTCGATGAGGCGGACGTCAAGCTTGCCAGGGTAGTTGCTCGAGTCGGGGTTGAGGGCGGCTTGGTAGGCGTCGCCTTCCACGTAGAATGCTCGTGTGATCTTGATGAAGTTGGTGTCGGCGTTGGCATCAAGAAGCCCGTAAATGATGGGCACTTGCTTGTAGTCGGCGTATAGGTCGATGTCGGTCGAGCACGAAACCAAAATACTGGCCATGGCGAGAAGCAGGAGGGCGAGTCGTCTCATCGTTTTTGCTTTAAGGGTTAATAATCAGAGCGCAAATATAGGAAAACTTTCATAAACTGCGATGGGGAATGCCTTATTCCTTCACCACCTTGTCCGAGAACGTCGTCCCATCCGTCATGCTGACCTTCATCACGTATTGCCCTGGGGCGAGGCCTTGCAGGTTGAGGCGCTCGAGGCCCGAGCCTTGGCTGCGCACGAGGCGGCCTTGCAGGTCGTAGAGCTCGATTTGCGCAGGCTTCACGTCGGGCGAGTATTGCAGCTGGAGTTGGTCTTGGGCGGGGTTGGGGTAGAAGGCGTAGGGGCGGACGACACCTCCCGTTTCAGGCGTGGATTCAATGCCGTTGTCGTTGACGAAGAATTGGAAATAGTTGTAGGGTACACCACTTTTCTGCATTTTACCGCCTATCATAAACCCTTTTTCTGTTAGACCCATACTGCAATAACAGTGGTAATATCCAGTAGCTGCAGCCCAAGACCCGAAACAATACCGTTGCCAAAGAATGTTTAAATCGGAATCAAGTTTCGCTATCCCAATCCATCCAACAGTGCTGTTGTCATTATTGTTGGTGCGGTAGGCAAAATAGATATTCCCGTCGTCGGCCCTCCTTATCCCTATCGGGTAGCCCATTCGGCTTGGGTTTGTATAGACGGGGAAGGACTCAAACTCGACTAAGGCCAAGCATTCATGGGTGTTTTTGTCCACTTTCATCAAGCAAGTTCCATTTCTGGTTAGATTATGCCTCTTGTATCGGAAACTTTCAATGAAAGAATCATCGTCCAAAGGTAAGATGTCAAAGGGTTGTTTGATCATAAACGGGTTTTCACCTGGCTGAACCATAAAGACATCTCCTTCATGGCTATTCAGCGTTAAGGTCTCTGTTAGGTTCAGCAATGAGTCGAGCACGTGAAGTACAATGCAAGTGTCGTTCTCGGTGACTGCCCAATCGTATATAGCATATTCTCGAGGTGTGTCATTATAAACACCCATGCCATGCCACCGCTCACCTGCAAACAGGGAGTCGAATTCGTTTCTGTCTAGTATGGTCCCATCCAGACTTATGCGTGCGATGATTGGTGTATACCAATAATCCTTGGCATACATAAGCATGATATTCCCGTTCTCATACCAAATGCTGTTCAAGTTTGGTATGATGGTGCTGTCCAAAGGCACCATGACAGCATCTTCGTGCGCCTGTACGTTCAGCGCGTCATCGAAATGATTGATGCGCAGCCAAGTCTTGCAGTCAGGGGAAAACTTGTCGCTATATACGAGTTTCGCGATGATATATCCGTCACCTACTGGAGTTGTTGTCAACAAGACATGTTGGTTGTCTTCGCCAAAATCCAGATCCGCTTCTATAAAGGTTGAGTCGATGACACTAAGAGTTTGGGGATCGGTCTTGTAGAACCAATCGCCATAGTCGACGTATTGATGGTTGATTAGCGCCTTTGTCGGGATGCAAGTCAGGATGTTTCCGTCGCGCATGTTCATACTGAATGAATTGCTGAAGTTGATGTTTACTTCGTCATTGGGAGAGACAATGCGAGTCAAAAGCGAGTCACACGTGTAGTCCTGGGCACGTGCAACACAACTGGCAATCAGCAAGTTGATAAAGATTAGTGTTGTCTTTTTCATGGTATAATTGTTTAAGCACGTCCATTGTTATCCTTTTATTCGTCGTTTGAACCAGGTAGTGAGCCACCATGTTTTAAGCCATAATAAATAGTGAGTTGATAATGCTCTTTCCAGAGTTTTTCATGATATTGTTGAAATGGTTCCTCAATTAAATATTCTATTCCCCAACTAACCACATTTTCTCCGCTTGGGCAAAGCTCATAACCTTTTCCCAATGCCGAATCAAAAAGATAACAAATGATACTCTTAATATTCATGTTCAAATATGTGTTATTTGCAAACAACCTTGAATTCAGATAGCAGGGTGAACCATAAGGATCAATATTATAACGGTAGTAGAGTGTGGTGTCGCTTGTGGGTGTATAGTATATCACATCGTGCGAAGGAGTAGTGACGGTCTGATGGCTTTCAAACAGATTAAGGGCTGTCTCAAGCTTCACCCTCCCTACTGTTGATGCGGGATAAGGCAAATCGTCATTGAAGTATTTATAACACGTGTCATTGGCCAACCATTCGTCTTCAAAAAACCAGCAGTTATCATTAAGATTTTTGGAGTCACGGCTAAAGGTCGTCAATAGTGGGATAACAACTCTCCCGTCTTCAAAGATAAAGGCATTGATGAAACGGAAATGCTTGTTGTATAGCGTAAGACCGTCAAAGAATTTTTCGATGTTTGTGCTTATTTTTTCGTATGCCAAGCTTAAATCGCTCATTAAAATGCCCCCATTGCTGACATTAATATGTGTATAAAGCGTGTCGAAACGAATATCGTCACACTTCACGTTCGCATTAGCGAACTCAAAGTTTGCCATGCTGGCGAGGTGCCAGGCGGCTTCGTCGAGCGACAATGTTTGTCCGTCGCCCTTGGCGGCGGACTGCATCCTCTGCTTGAAGTCCTTCAGGTAGGCGTTCATGTCGTCGACCTGAGGCGGGGTGAAGGCAGCTTTTGCGGCATGCTGCCCAGTCGGGGCTACGGTGTCCTCTTTCTTGCAGGACACGATGGCGACCGAAACAAGGGTCGCGACTACCATCACGAGGATGGCAAGGGTAAGATTCCTTTTTTTCATTGTGATAAGGTTTTAATGTTTAACGATTTAGTGTGTTTGCTGTTGATTAATTCCTTTCGAAGTCTCCCTCGGCGTAGCCGTTGGCGCTGTCGAGCACCACGGTGTAGGTTCCGCTGGCCGCCGTTGTGATGGGGATGATGTAGGTTTGCTGCACGGAAGTGTTCGCCACGGCGCTGTAGACCACAAGGCCGGCACCGTTGTAGATGGTAATGCTGACGTTACCGAAGTCTTGGTTGAAACAAATGTAGACAGCGTTGTCTGTGACACCAGCTTCAATGTCGTCGGGACCCGCGTTGTAGTTTAATTTGCCAAGTAATTCGATGGCTTCTGCGGTGGTAGGAATGTGGTTGTCTGCTTCAACTCCATTAATATGAATTGGTTGAAGGATGTCTGCCTGTACATTCCAAGTGCAAAGGCATAAGGCACAAAGGCCTGCTAAGATAAAAACTTTGTTTTTCATTACTTTTATTTTTTTAGTGATACGTAATATTTGCATGTCGTGCTTATGAGTGCAAAATTACGATGCTGAACGGGCGTTACGAACCTCATTCCGAACTTTTTCTGTTTTGCTAAATTGCAAAACATTGGTAATTAAAGGAGTAAAACCAATCTAGTTCTGAACTAATTTCTCAATTATTCCGAATTTTTTAAAACCAAAAAGTGATTTATATAAGAAAAGGGTGGTTTTTTTAGGCTTTAGCAATGTCATTTGTAGTCTTTGCCGCCATTTTTTTCTTTACGCTGGTGCGCAATTTGTCTACCATGAATATGCTGATGTCAAGCAACAAGGCGGTGTCTTCCCTCGAAGCATCCACGTATGACAAAAGGAGTATTTTCTGTTCTGTTTCTGTCAAATCAGGGTGTTGCTTGGTCAGTTCTTTTCTCATTCCTGGGAATTGCTCGTCGAAAATCTTTGTCATGGCATCCCAATACTCTTGGTTTCCCAATACGCTGTACCTTAATGCTTCGAAAAGAGAGGTTTCCTTTTTGTTGCCAAGATAAACTGCCATCTTTTGCATGGTTTGTTGTTCTTTCAATAGGGCTTTTGAGAGTTTTTTGTCGCTGACTTCAAGAGCGTTTTTGTATTCTTCGGCTTTGTATGCAAGGGTTTGAAAAGCTTCTTCCTTTTCCTGATACTTTTGTTCCAAATCATGGTGCGCTTTATTTGCTGCCTCACTTTGCATGGTCAGTTCCTCGTTCTGTTGCATGAAACGAAGAAGGCTGGATTTAATTTCGGCTTCTTGTTTGCGGATTTTGGCTAGTCGGATTTGGGAAATGACAAACGCCATCAATGCTAATGCGACTGCAATGCTCAAGAAAATAGCAAGGCTCTGTCTTCGTATGATTTTTTTGCTCATTATGTTCTGTAAGACACCATAGTCGTATTTTTGCTGGATTTCGTAGACTTTGTTGTGTTCCCTTTCATCTCTGATCTTGTTGAGCCATCCTTCATATTGTTTCCTATAGAATAACGCCAGAGAATCGTTGTTTTGGCTCTCTGCAAATTTCGAAAGTGATTTATACGCTGCTACTTTGGTTTCCGTTTTCATTTGTATTATCCTTAATTCCGCAACACTATAGTTTAACATTATTTATAAGTGCCTGAGCAACAAA
>CAMUYT010000040.1 GCA_947164955.1 uncultured Bacteroidales bacterium
TCATCACCTTGTTGACGGCGGCCACTTCCTTGCCCATCAGGTAGCCGAACATCTTGTGGTCGGCATCGAAGTAGTCGGCAATCAAAGCCGTTGAGGCATGGGCGCGGTGGGCGGTGCCGAAGGCGTCGTTGATGTAGTATTCGCCATAGCTGGCAAGCGTCTTGGTGAACTCCTTTTGCGAGGCCTTGATGGCTTTCTTGGCTTCGTCGTAGCCTTCTTCGCCCTTCTCGATGCCACGCGGCTTGCCTTCCTCTTCGGCATAGAAACGGAGGTTTTCAAGCACGAGCACCTCACCGGGTTTCAGGGCGTTCACTTGTTCGGCAGCCTTCATGCAGTCGTCGGCAAACTGGACGGGACGGCCCAGCAGCTCTTCCAAGTGCTTGATGATGGGCTTGATGGAGAACTTCGGGTCGGGGTTTTTCTTCGGGCGGCCCAGGTGCGACATCAGCACGACCATACCTTTGTCGTTCAAGACCTTATTAATAGTAGGCAAAGCGGCACGCATACGGGTGTCGTCGGTGATGTTGAAGTTATCGTCCAATGGGACGTTGAAGTCGACGCGGATGACCACGCGCTTGTTTTGGAAGTTGATTTGATCGATGTTTACCATGGTATTATTTATTTAAGATTTAAAGATTCAAGATTTAATATTTAGGCTGTTACTTATTAGGCATTAGCAAGTGTGCCAGAGGCTAAGTGCTTATGGCTATCAGCCATTTTTAAAAATATGTTTTTCAGGGACTACCATATTGATAGACTGTTGCAGCATTTCGAAGTCGAAGGGCGAGTTGGTGAGCGTTTCGCCTTCTGTCTCAAGGTTGATGGAGTGGGCTGGGATGGAGGTGATCCTGATTTTCCGGCCTCGATAGGTGCTGACTTCCTTCATTTTCTTGACGAAGGTGCCGTCGTAGATTTTGTTGATGTTGGCGGCAAACTTGGGCAGGCCCACTTTTCTGATGGCGGTGATGTCGAAAAGCCCGTCGTTGGGGATGGCTTCGGGCATCATCATCATGCCGCCGCCGTTGAAGCGGCAGTTGCCCACCGAGAGGCTGAGGATTTCGTCGTCGAAAACCAATTTGTCGTCCACTTCGAGTTGAACGTGGATGCAGTCGTAGTCGAAGAGGCATTTCGCCACGCTGATCATATAGCGAGCCGCACCACCTTTGCCTTGTTGTTTCATGGCGTTGGTCGACTGGCAGACGGCCTCGTCAAGCCCTGTGCCGGCGGCGTTGAGGAAGTAGCGCACCTGCGGGTCGCCGTGGTTGTAATAAGTTACCTTGCCGATGTCGTGCTTGAAAGTGTTTCCGGCCTTGATGATTTTTACATTCTTTTGGTAATCAATGTCAAAGCCAAAAGTGCGGCGCCAATCGTTGCCTGTGCCCATGGGCATTATGCCCATCGTGATGTCCACGGTGGGGAAGCGTTTTTGGGTGAAAATGCCATTGATGACTTCGTTATTGGTGCCATCACCACCCACAGAGATGATTTTCTTGTACCCTTTTTCGGTGATGTTGTCACGCACCAATTCTATGGCATGACGAGGGTGTTTGGTGATGAGAAAATCGAATTCAATTCCTTCATTAACAAGTATTTGCTTTATTTGTGGCCAATCTTTTCCCGCTTTCCCGATAGAAGCCATCGGGTTGACGATGACCAGCCATTTGTTGTTGTCTTCGGTCATATTTTTGAAGCTATTTCGAATGCAAAAATAGGATATGTTATAAAAATAATCAAGGATTTTCAGAAAAACATTATCTTTGCACAAATTCTAACACATCATCTTTATGAACAAGAAGTCTTTACTTTTTTTCCTTCTTGCCCTGATGGTTTCGCCATTGGCCGCCCTTGCACAAAGCATCGCGGTGACGGGTAAGGTCGTTTCGAGCGACGACGGCTACGGTCTGCCGGGCGTCACCATCCAGGTGAAAGGCACCTCGACGGGCACCGTGACCGACATTGACGGCAACTATTCCTTGAAAGCCGATGGACAAGACGTGCTGGTATTCAGCTTCGTCGGCTACAAGTCAAAAGAAGTGGCCGTCAAAGGCAAAAACAAAATCAACGTCACCCTTGAGCTTGACTCGCAGACCCTCGACGACGTGGTGGTCACCGCTCTCGGCATCAAACGCCAGAAGCGTGAGTTGGGTTATGCCACCGAGGAAATCGGCGGCGAGCTTATCGCCAAGTCGGGCTCGGGCAGCGTCATCAGCGCCTTGAGCGGTCGCTCGGCGGGTGTGCAAATCGTCAACCCGAATGGTGTCGACGGTGGCTCGTCGCGCATCACCATCCGTGGCAACAACAGCATCTTTGGCGACAACCAGCCGCTCATCGTGGTCGACGGCGTGCCGATGACCAACGAAGGCGGCCTCACCTCGTGGAGCGGTGGTCGCGACTGGGGTACGGCCTTGAACAACATCAACCAGGAGGACATCGAGAGCCTCGACATCCTGAAAGGCCCCACGGCGGCAGCCCTTTACGGCTCGCGTGGCGGCAACGGTGTGGTGCTCATCACCACCAAGAAAGGCTCGAAGCAACGCGGTCTCGGCATCAGCTATACTGCTGGTTTCAAGCTCACTACGCCTTATCTGTATCGCTCGGTGCAGAACAAATACGGCGCCCGCGGCCCCATCTCTTTCGACACGCCGACCTTGACGCCCATCGAAGGCATGTTTGACGAAGAAGGCAACCAAGTCTATGAATATCCAGGCATCTATAGCGTCGACGACGGTCCAGCGGGCGAGCCCACCAACACTACCTTCGGCTACTATGGCGGCGCCCAAAGCTGGGGCCCCGAGATGAACGGCGAGAGCGTGCTGTGGTGGGACGGCAAAATCCGCAAATACAGCCCCCAACCCGACAACCTCAAGATGCTCTTCAAGAACGGTCACACGATGAACCACAACATCGCGTTGCAAAACGCCGGCGACTTCGGTAGCATCCGCGTCTCGTTCACCGACTCGCGCACCGACGCCATCATCGACAATACCAACCTGCGTCAGACCACAGTCAATGTGGGTAGCTTGATTAATGTGTCAGATAAAATCAAGGTCGATGTGGCGTTCAACTATTTGGACTACTTCCGCCTCAACTCGCCTGAAATCGGTGAGTCGAACAGCAACTTCAACAAGGGCTTGCTCTACAGCTGGCCCCGTAGCTGGCAAGGCATAGAGACCACGACCTACGAGAACGAGGACGGCACGATGAACCAGTTTGACGGCTATCCTTACCAATACATCTACAGCAGCACCTTCTGGACGTTCTACAACAACAACACGACACTCGACCGCGACAAGATGTACGGCTCGGTGCGCTTGCTCTACGACGTAACGCCATGGCTCACCGCCACGGCCAAAGTCGCCCTCGACTGGACCGCCGACAACTATACCACCAAGCACAAGCCCACCACCATCGACGGCATGGCAGGCGGCTATTACTCGAAGAACAAATCCACTTCGCTCACCCGCGACATGGACTTTTTGCTCACGGCCTATAAGGACAAGATCTTTGGCTCGAAGTTCAACGTGCGCCTCTCGGCCGGCGGCGAGCAATACTATGGCTATCGCGACGGCATGAACGGCACCTCGGGCACTTGGGCCTATGCCAATCTTTACACCATCTACAACTACTCCGCTGCCACCGAGCGCGTCTTCGGCGAATCGAGGTGGGAGAAGCAAGTCAACTCGTTGTATGCCTTCTTCAACTTGAGCTACAGCGACTGGCTGTTCTTGGACGTGACAGGCCGCAACGACTGGTCGTCGACTTTGCCCATCACCAACAACTCCTATTTCTATCCTTCGGCCACCTTGAGCTTTGTCCCCACTTCGGCCTTCAAGAATTGGAATTGGGGCCCTGTCAACTACTTGAAACTGAGAGGATCGTGGGCACAGACCGCCAGCGACACCGAGCCCTACCAGCTCACGTATACCTACAGCACGGGCTCGTTTGGCCACCAACTGTCGGCCACCTTGCCTTCGGTGGTGCCGCCTTTGGAGCTGAAGCCTCAGCGCCAGCGTAGCTATGAACTCGGCTTCGACCTCGGCCTCGGCGCCCGCTTCAACATGGACTTCACCTATTACGACATCTACAGCTGGGACCAAATCCTTTCGTCGCCGGTTGCGCCTTCGTCGGGCTCCAACAACGTGACCATCAACACGGGTATCGTGACCAACAAAGGTATCGAGGCCATCATGACCTACGATGTAGCCCAAGGCAAGGACTACGGTGTTCAAGTCGGCTTGAACCTGGCCCGCAACAAGAACAAGATCGTCGATTTGGGCGGCGCCAACATGTATATGCTTTCCGAGATTTGGGGTTCCAACGGTCCCGCCGTCGCCGTGGAAGAAGGCGAGGAATACGGCACCATCTATGGCTGGGACTACGTCTATGAATACACCACTGCAGACGGCACCACCGTAGGACCTTTCTACGATGCCAACGGCAAACCGCTGCCCTTGCTCAACGAGACGGGAACCACCTACCTGAAGACCGACAACCGTGTGCCAGTGGGCAACTGCGCCCCCTTGGTGACGGGTGGTATCAACCTTAGGGCTTCTTACAAAAACTGGTCGCTCTACGCCTTGGTCGATGCCAAGTTGGGTGGTCAGATCTATTGCGCCTCCTACGTGGTGGCCATGCAGACCGGTCAAAGCTTAGAGACGCTGTATGAACGCGACGGCAACGGCTTGCCCTACTACGATGCCAACGGCAACTTCGTAGGCAACTACGGCATCATCCTGCCTGGCTATTGCGTCAACACGGAGACGGGCGAGGCCCACGAGAACGAGAACGTGGTCCACTACCTTTATAAATATCTGCCCAACTTCGGCGGATGGGGTCCGGTGCTCACCACGCCCGGCATCGTCAACAACACATGGGTCAAGCTGCGCGAGCTTTCGCTCACCTACGACTTCCCGCGCAAGTGGCTCGACAAGCAGAACCTCTTCAAGCAGGCCTCCATCTCGTTGGTGGGTCGCGACCTGTTCTACATCTACAAGACCCTGCCCGACAACATCAACCCCGAAGGCACCCAAGGCTCGGGCAACGCCCAAGGCCTCGAGTATGCCTCCTATCCTGGCACGCGGTCGTTTATGGTCACACTTAAAGTCAATCTATAAAATCGAAACATCATGAAAAGATATATTCTCATCATTTGTGCAGCAACAATAGCTTTAGCCTCCTGCACCAAGAACTTCGAAGAGATGAACCAAGACCCGTTCTCGCCGACGGGTACCACCATCGAGGCCTTGTTCAACGGCGTGGTAAGCTCCTTGCAGCAGAGCATGAACGAACAGTTCTACCTGCAAAACGAGATCTGGTATCCCGAAACGGAACTCGGCGCCCTGACCTCAGAAGCCTGGGGCAACTCACAGATCGGGACATCGCAACTCTGGACGGACTACTACCTCATGCTGTCCAACATCCGCGAGCTTGAAAAACGTTTCGATGCCTACGGCGAGGAGCAAGGCGACGCTGCCGTGTGCGACAAGGTACGCGCCCAACTTAACATCTTGAAGGCTTACCAGACCTTCAAGGTCACGGATGTCTTCGGCGACATGCCTTACTCTCAGGCGGGCCGCATCTGGGAAAACGCCTCGTCGCAGGCCACGATGAAACCCGAATGGGACACCCAGGAGAGCATCTACAAGTCGCTGCTGGAAGAGCTGGAGTGGTCGTGCGACGTGCTTCACGCCGATTCAGCCACCACCGCCAGCGGCAACGAGTACTACAAGCTGCCTTACGACGTGCTGCTCAACAACGATTATACGCTTTGGGCTGAGTTTGCCAACTCGCTCATCCTGCGCCACGGCCTTCGCATGTATGACAAGGACCCTGAATTTGCCACACCTTTGCTGGTTGAAGCCTACAACTTCATCTACTCGAAAATGAACGCTTCAGGTGGCGTGGCCACGGGTGGCGGCATCTGCTTGTGGCCTAGTGTGTTAGGAACGAACTGGGACATCAACTGGTCGTTCCGTGAGCACAAGAACCTGCGCATGGGCGAAACGGTGTGGAGCTGCCTCTCGTCGACCGACGACATGGACGGCAGCGGCATCTTCGACTATCGTGCCTATCTCTTCTTCGACACGAGTCACAAGACCGACAGCTTCCCCGACGGCGCATGGAAGCCCTATCCACAGATTCGCACTGCCGAGACGCCCACCGAAGGCGGCTCACCCTATGCCCAAAGCCGCGACGGCAACTACACCTTCAAAGGCCCCTCGTGCCTCTATTCGCCCTTCAACTATTATCTGACGAGAGACGAGAAGTATGTCCCCCAGATCTTCGTGACCTACGCCGATGTGCTCTTCATGAAGGCTGAAATCGAGGTGCGGAACATCGGCGGTATCACGCCCCCGCTCAATGCCGACGAGTCCATCCGCTCGGGGGTCTACCAATCGTTCCTCTTCTGGACCCACATCCCACAGCAGACCAGCCGCTGGACCTATTTCTATCCACAATATACCAATTATATCGGTAGCTTGGATATTTGGTCGTATTGCAACAATATGGCGGCCAACGTGATGAACTATGCCGTGTGGATGAATCCCGAATACGATGGCAGCCAGGAGTTCTACCTGAAGATGATCTACCAGCAGCGTTGGCTCAACCTCTTCCGCCAGCCGTGGGAGGCATGGGCCTTGGCACGCCGCACCATGGCGACGCCCACCATCACCGACCATGCCAAGCTGACTTCTTTCCGCATGGAGTATCCCCAAAAGGAGATCGAATACAACTATGACAACTACACGGCGCAGCTGGCCCGCATGTCGCACGGCGACACGCGCCAGACCAAGGTGTGGTGGATGGACTTTAGATGAACAGTAGAGACGGTGCATGCACCGTCTCTACAACAACGGAATACAACAACCATTACACCCAGCTGCTGATTGCGGAGCTGTTGTATAAGAACGACTACGAACAAACTCTCGAAAAAAGAACAAAAAGTTTGTCAAATAGAACAGAAACACATAAATTTACAGCGGGTTGAAGGGATTGCCCTAACGGGACTTCGGCATCCAGACAACTCAAAACCAAGAAAATCAAGTATAATTAGAAGTCCCGTCAAAAATAAATACACCACAAGAGTTCTCATGTGAAATAGGCGTAAATCGTGTCTATAAGAACGAAGAAGGAAAACTAAAAGCTGGCAAAAGAGGCGCCTGGAAAATATATTATAAAGGCGTTCAAGTGGATTCTTTTGATGGCCATACAAAGCCAATTTTTAAAGACCCGCAGAAAACCATAGAAAAATATGAAAAAAGGTACCAAGATATTATTTCGCACACTAAATAAACTTACATGTGGTTCCATCGTTTTATTATTTATGCTTATCCAGCATAAAGTAATATGCCAAACGATTGTAACTACGCCGAGATATTCACGGTTAGAGACACAATCTTTTAAAGATAGCATTGTCCTAAAAGGAGATATGGATTCATGGTTTTGGCTCTCCTGCACAAATGATAATGAATATCCAAAATTTGCTGATGGAACCAAGAACAGATATGAACTAGAAATACCTTATGTTTTAGTCCTTGCCAATAGGTACAACAACGCGTATGCTTGCGAAGAGATTTACAATCTCATAAAAGAATTGTATGATTCATATAACCTTGAGTGGGATTCACAAACAATCGACTTTGTATTGTCCTATCTAAATAAGGGCGCAAATTTAGGAAGGAAGTCTTGTTTATATAAGCTATATGATTTTTATTTGAATGGAAAATATGTGTGCAAAGACATAGAAAAAGCAAATTATTACAAAAAAAGGATCGAGGAACTTGACGGAAGCGCGTGTCCAAATCCTAGGTTAGATAGTTTGTTGGGAAAAGCAAAGGGCGAAGAAGATTGTGAAGAACAATTTGTGGGTTTTAGCAAAGTTGATTCGACCAATTTAACCATTTCATATTCGAGTCATATTCCATTCGACAAAGAATGTTTCCATAGTTCAACTGATTCCATCATTATTAGTGATACTATAAAATGTGATGAATCATTAAATAAATAATGAAAAAGAAATTGTTATATGTCGTTACAACGCTTATGTTTGTCGTCGGATTTTGTGTTTTGTATTACTATTGTCCGCGCACAGTTTCTTTTGAGTTGGCAAAAGAAATCCCAAAACCACATGATGAATTTGACAATTCTCATTTTATGGGTTTTGAATATGCTGATAGTAAAGATAGATTATTATATTGGTTGGTGGAGCATTATGAGCCATTTTATCCTCTAGGATATAGGTACGATTCAACTTTTGTAGAAAATCTTGCTAAAACACTTGATTTTGAGAAATATGATTATATCATAACTTACCAAAAGGAATTGAAATCATTGAGCTATTCCCCGTACTTAACTAAAAGCAAAGACGGTCTCTATTATGACAAAAGGACGCCTTTAGTGCCAATATTTGATACGATAATGACGGACAAAGTGTATATTTATCAAATTATTAAAAATAAAAGGTTTAGAGTTTATGGACCCTGAGACATTTATCGCCACGGGCTACACCAAAAACTACTTTGCCGGCACGGAGCGTCTCGCTTCGGCTATCGGCAATGGCGGCTTGGAGGACATTGGCCAACCGATTGTTGACAGGTTGCTCCCCAGCAGAGCCCATTTCCTCGTCCAGCCGCATGGCAAAATTACGGATAAATCCACAATGATGCTTAAAATGAAAATAATTGTCTAACTTTGCACCGCATCCCTGAAGTCAGCAGACTTCAGACACACTGGTTGAAACACTACCTTCTGTTACGGACATTTCAAGATCTTACTTGAAAACGTCGGAAAAGAACCATTTTTTCCTTATCGTTTGTTATTGTTCAAATAAACTTTACTATTTTTGCATCGTCGTTGCGGATTTTTCAAAAATATCCGAAATTACTTTGCGGATTTTCATAGAATATCCGCAATCACTTTGCGGATATTGTGAGAGTTTTCGCAGTCTTTTGAAGGAAAATTGTCTTGTTATGTATCATAGAATATTTGACATAGAGAACCGGTTGGATGAGGCCATGTTCTTGTTTGGTGGCCGTCAGGTGGGCAAATCTACACTCTTGAGGGAGCGTTTCCCCAATGCCGTTTACATCGATCTTTTGCAGTCTGAACTGAGAAACCGTTTTCAGCACCACCCTGAGGAGTTTCGGGAGAGTTTGTTCCGCTTTCCTCCTGAAACACTTGTCATTGTGGACGAAATCCAGAAAGTGCCCGACCTGTTGGACGAAGTCCACTGGCTGATGGTGAACAAAGGTCTTTTCTTTATCCTTAGCGGTTCCAGCGCTCGTAAATTGAAAAAGAACGGCGCCAACAACCTTGGCGGGCGAGCCATTCCAGAAACGCTGTTTCCCTTGGTCAGTGCAGAGATTCCGGATTTCGACCTTGACCGTGCCATACAAAACGGCATGATCCCTCGGCATTACATGGTCGCCAACGCACGCAACCGACTCAAATCTTATATTGATTTATATCTTAGGGAAGAAATCATCGAGGAAGCCGCCGTGCAAAAAGTGGATGGTTTTATTCGTTTCTTGGAAGTTGCTGCCATCTCCGACGGCGAAATGCTGAATTACGAAAACGTGGCCACGGATTGTGGCGTCTCGGCCAACACGGTGAAGGCCTATTACAAGATCCTTTGCGATACGCTGTTGGGCTTTGAAGTGCCCGCTTTTAGGAAAGTCATCAAGCGGAAACTCACCAAGGCTTCCCGTTTCTATTTTTTCGACGTGGGCATCGCCAACTATTTGACAGGACGCCATCATCTTGCCCCCAAGACACCAGAATACGGACATGCCTTCGAGCATCTTGTAATGCAGGAAATTGTGGCTTATCTTGGCTATAAGGACAGCGAAGAGAAGTTGACTTATTGGCACACCTACGATGATATAGAAGTGGATGCTGTCGTCGGCGATGCTCGGGTGGCCATCGAAATCAAATCCGCCGACTCGATTCAAACCAACCATAAGAAAGGCCTTGTCGAATTTGCCAAGGAGCATCCGGATGTGAAGCAGATTCTTGTGTCACGCGACAGGGTTAGCCGACGAAGCGGGGAAATCGATTTGTATTACGTGACCGACTTCTTCAAGGCGTTATGGAATGATGAGATTATCTGAGGGTTCAAGAAAAAAAACACGGTATCCAATGGCTATCGAACGCTTTTTCATTAACTTTGCACCGAAATTCTAATCGACCTTATGAAAATGAAAAAGAGATTGTTATTCCTTGGAATGATGCTCATCAGCATCGGGCTGACAGCCCAAGTCGAAAAGACCTTCGACTTCAACGATTATCAGGTTGGAAGTGGCCAACCCTATCCTCCGCTGAACGGACAAGACGGTTGGTATGTCCGTGCACACAGCGCCGGCAACGGCGGAAGCACCATGGGCCCCATGTATACCGACTACATGGGCCACTACTGGGGCAACACCCCCGTGACGCCCACTGCCGACGAAACCTTGGGCGTGTTCTCGCACGCCTCGGGCACGGGCTTTGGCGACATCGCCACCCACGACATCACCCAATATGGCTTTGACTTCTCGGAGGGCGGCATCATCGAGATCGAATGCGACGTGTTGCGCCAATGGTGGGGCACGCTCTTCGGCATCGGCTACGACGGCAACGGCGACGGCTCGGTGCTTCCCCCCGTCCGCAAGGCTCCCAACCACAGCGCACTCTACGAACCCATCTGGCCCGATGCAACCAGCACGTCGCCCGATGGCGGTATCTACATGCTGACCACCGGCAACACCGACGACACGGATTTCTTCTGCGGTGTGGTCTTGCCCGACAACACCCCGACTTGCGACATCAACCCTTCGGTTCCCGACAACACCTGGATCCGCTGGAAGGTCTCCATCGACCTTGACGCCAACGACGGTGCCGGCGCCGTCACGCTCTACGTGAAATACGACATCCTCCACGGCGAATGGGAAGCCGTGCCCGAATGCCAAGGCGTCAACGCGGGTCTCACTCCCGGCAGTGGCGACAAGAAAGACCCCGCCATGTGGACCTACATCTTCATGCTCAACAGCGGCTGGTGCGGCTTCGACAACTTGACGATACACCACACTCCTGGCGGCCTGGCGGCCCAGTTCATCGACTTCGCCGAAATCCCCGACCAGCTGGTCTATAACGAACCTATCACCCTGCAAGCCACGGCCACTTCGGGTCTCCCCGTGACCTTCGAGGTCGCCGAAGGCCCTGTCACCTTGGACGGCAACATCCTCACGCTCACAGGCGAGGAAGGCACCGTGAGGGTTCGCGCCATCCAAGCCGGCGACGGCACGCAATGGCAACCCGCTCCTACTGTGACGCGCACGTTCTATGTGGTGGATCCCGACAATTACACTCCCGAAATCACCATCCGTCGCCCCTACGAAGGCACCAAGGTGTATATGCCCGACTTCGAAAACCCCGTGATGATCGTTTTGAGCGCCTATGTAGAGCACGCCAACGCCATCAAGTTTGAACAGGTGAAATGCAACGTCGACGGACAGGAACTGACCTTGAAGACCGACTATCCCGACAACCCCAACAACGGCTATTGGTACACCACCTGGACGCCTTCGGGCGAAGGTTCCTACAACATGACCGTCAGCATCACCCAGACGGGCGGCAAGGTGACAACGGCTTCCAATACCTTTGAGGTGACGACCGATTATGACGACATGGTGGTCACGGCACTCAACGGCGAGGTGATAGTCGACAACCAGAACTTCACCGCCTACGGAGAATTCCCCTTCCCGACGCACGTCAACGCCTTTAACGCCATCAACTTGCATTATCTGCACAACTGCGTGAACGGCAACTGCAACACCTACGACCATGCCAGCCATGTGCGCGTGAAGAACTACCGTGGCGAATGGGTTGAACTCTGCCGCTACGTCACCCCCTTCGGCGTGGAATGCATCGACGACCTCGATGTGACTGATTTCACCAGCATCCTGCAAGGCCTGGTCGAGTTTGAATATTACTGCGAGAACTATGCCACAGGCGACGGCTACAACCCCACTGCTGTCTTTGAATACACCAAGGGCATGCCTGAGTATCCTTACGTCGATATGCAAGAGATTTGGTACGGCAACTATTCCTTCGGCGACTACGAAAACCTTTGCCCCATCCCGATGCGCAACGTGCAATTTGACCCTTGCGTAGAGAAAGCCAAACTGCAACTCACCACTTCGGGCCACAACTGGAGCGACACGGGCAACGGTGCCTACAACACGGGCAACGCCGCCGAGTTCTACGAGGCCACACACAACATCAAATTGGACGGAGCCACCACTTACACGCAACACCTGTGGCGCACCTGCACGCCTAATCCCGCCGGATGCCAACCCCAAAACGGCACATGGACATACAGCCGCGCCGGTTGGTGCCCAGGCAGCATGGCCATGGTGTGGGACTACAGCTTGGATGACTACCTTGACAAAGGCGATGTCGATGTGCTTTATGAGTTCGACCCGACCTATGTTGACCAATGCCACCCCAACTATCCCGACTGCGTGAGCGGACAAAACAGCTGCCCCGATTGCAACAACTCGAGCAACCCGTTCCTGAGGGTCTCCGCCAAAGTGGTGACCTACAGCCACAACACCGACATCCTGACCGAAGTCCCCGAACTGCCCGACGTGGATGCAGAGCCGTTCCAGGTGAGCATCACGCCCAATCCGGCAAAAGGCCAGATGACCATCACCACGGACTACGACAAGGGCAGTGCCAGCGTCGTCATCATCAATTCCATGGGTGCCAAGGTAAAAGGCTTCAGCGTGAAAGGCTCGGCCACCATCGACGTGAGCGACCTGCCTTCGGGCATGTATTTCGTCCACATCATCGGCGGCAAGGTGGTCACGAGAAAAGTGATGATTCAAAACTAAATTTCCGTACCTTTGCAGCCGCTTTGAAGGACGCGAGACTTCGAGACACGAGCGATAAAAATCGTGTCCCGAAGTCACGTGTCAAATCATCGGTTAATCAATTAAATACACGAAATACCAGATATGAAAGTTGCAAACTTATTAGGTGAGAGATTCAAGAAGGCGCCGGCCGATTGCGTCGTCGACAGCCAGGCCCTGATGGTGCGTGGCGGCTACATCAAGTCGGTGGGCACAGGCTTGTTCTCTTTCTTCATGCCCGCAAAACGCATTGCCAAAAAGATTGAGAACATCATTCGCGAGGAGATGGACCGCATCGACGGCCAAGAGGTGCTGTTTCCCGTCGTCATGCCAGGTTCGCTTTGGCAGGAGTCGGGACGCTACACCAGCATCGGGTCGGAACTGCTTCGTTTCAAGGATCGTAACGGCATCGACATGGTGTTGGGCATGACCCACGAGGAGGCCGCTGTGCAGCTCGCCCGCGACGCCGCGAAGAGCTACACGCAGTATCCCTTCATGATTTACCAAATTCAGACCAAGTTCCGCGATGAACCCCGCTCGCGTGCCGGCCTCATCCGTACCCGCGAGTTCACGATGAAGGACGCCTACAGCTTCCACACCTCGCAGGAGGACTTGGAGCAATACTATGCCAAGGCCTATCGCGCCTACGAGCGTATTTTTGCCCGCGCCGGCGTGCCGCAAGTCGTGGCCGTCAAGTCTGACTCGGGCATGATGGGTGGCCGCGTGTCGCACGAGTTTATGCTGCTCACCGACATTGGCGAGGACACCATCGTCATCTGCCCCGAATGCGGCTACCGTTCCAACAGCGAAGCCGCCGACTGTATCGTCCACAACGAGGAATACCCCATCGAGCCGTTGGAGGAGGTCTTCACCCCCGACCAGAAAACCATAGAAGACGTGTGCAACTTCCTGCACAAGTCGCCCTTGCAGTCGTGCAAGGCCGTGCTTTATCAGCGCAACATGGACGATTCGCTGGTCATTGTCTTCCTGCGTGGCGACCTTGAAGTGAACGAGACCAAGCTCCGCAACCTGCTGGGTGCCGAGGTCCATGCGGCCACGGTCACGCCTGAGATGGGTGTCTGCCCCGGCTTCATCGGTCCCAAGGGCTTGCCCGAGGGCATCACTGTGTTTTACGACGAGTCGTTGAAGACCCTGAACAGCTTCGTGGCGGGTGCCAACAAGGTGAACTACCACTACAAGGGCATGAACATGGCCCGCGACCTTGGCGAGGTGAAGTACGACAGCGTGGCCAAGGCCACCGCCGGAGGCATCTGCCCCGTGTGCGGCAAGCACAGCATCACCATCAGCCGTGGCATCGAGGTGGGCAACATCTTCCAGCTCGGCACGAAATACACCGTCTCGATGGGAATGCAGTACTTAGACAGCGACAACACGCTGAAATACCCCATCATGGGCTGCTACGGCATCGGCGTAGGTCGTTTGATGGCTTCGGTCTGCGAGGTGTGTCACGACGACTATGGCCCGATTTGGCCCATCACCATCGCCCCATGGCAGGTGCAGGTGTGCGCCCTTCGCGTGGCCGACGAGAACGTGCGTCGCGTGGCCGACAAGGTATACGAAGACCTGAAGAAGGCTGGTGTGGAGGTCATTTACGACGACCGCAACATCAGCGCCGGTGTGATGTTCTCCGATGCCGATCTGCTGGGTGTGCCGCTGCGCATCGTCATCAGCCCGAAGACCTTGGAGCGCAACGTGCTTGAGTTTGCCGCCCGCGACAAGAGCTTCAAGGAAGATCTCAGTCCTGACAATTTCGTCGACGAGGTGAAGGCCAAGATCAATGCGATGATTGCGGCTTTGACGCCTGAGGATTAATGTTTGTAGGGCTGTCACACCGTGGCAGCCGCTGATTGCGAACAATTACAGCGGCTGCCGTAGTACGACAGCCCTACAATGAAAAAAAATCCAGCAGCCTCAAACTGCTGGATTTTTTTCTGTCTCTACGGTTTCGACGTGTTTGTTTCGTCGGAACCATTCGGTGATGTCCTTCACGCGGCCGTCGGCCAGGCGTTTCATCATGTGTTGGTTGGTGGTCGCGCTGTCCAAAGGCCCCAGCTCGGCGATGTAACGCCCCAACTTGATGTAGTCGAAATGGTCGGTCGAGACGTTTTGCGGCAGGTCGTTCTTGCCCGAATACCAGGCCACTTTGACCCCAAAGTCCTTTTTCACTTGGTTGGCCAATCGCGCTACCGACTCAGGTTCGTTGTCGCCGCCCATGAAGCACACGCAGGTGATGCCCGACTTGTATTGCTCCACAAGACGGTTCAATTCATTGTTGTCCAAAGGCTTACCTTCGTCTTTCCACAAATACTTGCTGTGGCAACCTGGGCATTGGTTGGGACAGTTGGAAATATTGATGGCGAGCGTCACCTCGTCAGGGACTTCCTGAAAGACGACATCAAAATTGGCGTATTTTAGCATCTGTCCATCTCCATTTTTCCATAGTAACGGCGGCCGGCTTCCTCTTGGCGCGGCTCGCTGAAATTGCTGACGCGCTTCAGGTAACCGATGATGCGGGTCAGGTAGTCGATGTTGTGGCTGTGGCACTCGGGGCACTCCTTCAG
>CAMUYT010000041.1 GCA_947164955.1 uncultured Bacteroidales bacterium
ACGGAGGAACGCAACGTATGAACAACGATATTGTAGCCATGATTTTGGCCGCCGGACTCGGCACCCGCCTCAAAGACTTGACCCATGACAAACCCAAAGCCTTGGTCGAGCTGAACGGCAAGCCACTATTGCAGCATTGCATCGAAAACCTGGTTACGCAAGGCTTCCGCCGCATCGTCATCAACGTGCACCATTTCGGCGAACAAATTATTGATTTCGTGATGCACCAGCGTTTTGATGCCTACATCCAGATTTCCGACGAGCGCGAACTGCTGATGGACACTGGAGGTGGCATCATCAAAGCCACACCGTTTTTCAAAGGCGCAAAAGCGGTTTTAGTGCATAATGTCGACATCATCAGCGACGTAAACCTCAAGCAATTAAGCGATCAATTCGTTGATTCAAAGGATGATGCTTGGCTATTCACCCAAGACCGCGAGACCAATCGCAAGCTGCTTTTCCGCGAAGACGACCAACTCATCGGCTGGCGCAACAAAGCCGACGGCAACTTCAAGTGGGTCTACGACAGTTTCGGCGCGTACAAGGAAATGGCCTTCAGCGGGATGCACATTTTCCGCAGTGATCTTTTCTCTGGTTTTGAATTGAAGCCACAGAGTGTTATTGACTTATATCTCACTTTAGCCAAGTCAAACCGAATCATCTCCAAGCCCATCCAGCCCGCTTTTTGGTTTGACCTAGGCAAGCCCGAACAATTAACAATCGCAGAAAACTACCTTAAAACAGCATCCAAATGAATAAAGAAAGCTTCCTCAATAAGCTCGCCGATCATATTCTTAACCAGTACGACCTTTCGAAACAAGATCATACGGTCGTCTTCCCCAACAAACGCGCTGCCTACTACTTGCGCAACGAAATCAAGGAAAAAGGAAAGCAAACACTTTGGCTGCCCCAGATGCTTTCCATCGAGGAAGCCGTCACCCAATGGAGCGGCATCGGGCTTGCCGACAGCATCGATCTCCTTTTCGAACTCATCGACATTGATGCGCAGTTGCACGAAGCGCAGAATGACGACCTCAACATCTTCGGTAGCCAAGCCGCCCAGATGGCCAAGGACTTTGACGAAATCGACCAATATGGCGTTGATGCTGAACACATATTCAACTATGTCGTTGAAAACAAAAAGCTTGAGTATTGGAACCTGGACGAAAACAAAGCCAAGGAGAAAGAGCTGAAATACCTTCAATTCTTCCATTCGCTCTATCATTATTACCGCTGTCTACGCGAACGACTCGCGAAGCAAGGTAAAGGTTATTACGGGATGATAACGCGCTATTTGGCCGAGCTGAAAGAGGACGAATTGCTCAAGCGACTGGGCGACGGGAAGGTGATATTTGCAGGTTTCAACGCCATGACCAAGACGGAAGAGCAGGTTGTCGATACGCTAATTAAGAATGGTAAGGCCGAGATCCTGTTCGACTACGACAGCTATTATTTGGATGATTACAATCATGAAGGGTTCCTTAACGAAGCGGGATACTTCGCCAGAAGATTCAAGAAAATCCATCCCGACTGGCTTAAAGATGGTGTTTCGAGTGCTTTACAAACAGAAGAGAAACACATCAACATTATCAGCATTAATGGCAATGCATTGCAAACCAAAGCACTACAGGCAAATTTACAAACAATACAAAACAAGAAACAAGCCGTTGTCTTAGCCGACCAGCGTTTGTTGATCCCGACATTGAACGCTATACCTGATGTGGAGGAATACAAAGATTTCAGTGTCTCCATGGGCTACCCCATCGGTATGACCCCCGTCAATCATCTCATCAAGGAATATTTTGCGCTCTGTCGTCTCACTCGAATCAAACGTACCCGCACCATTGACGGCATTGAACACACCATCGAAGGTTGGTACCTCTGGCCCATCCTTCGTCTCATGGAACTCGAAATTGTGAAAATTGTGTTTCCTAAAGAAGAGATTGCCGCTTTCAGCCGATGGAGAATCAAGATGGTCGGCAACAGCAAATTCATCTTTGAGGACACAGACATCGAAGAACTAAAGCACATGCCAAACATCCAGGCGTTTCTTAAGCTTGTACTTCCGAAAGAGAACCCGAGGTCGCCCTCCGTCGTGTTACATTCCATCTATGACATTTTGGCTTTCCTCGCCAAACTGACATTAGAGAGAGATACTGAGAAAAAGGCGTCGTTTCTACTGAACCAAATCAGCGAAATAGGGAAAATTGTCAACCGACTACAGCAAATCATCACGCGCAATTCGAAATATGTCAATGACACACAAAGCATAGAAATACTATACCGATTGCTCACCGCTGGGGCAAGTCTGAAATTAAGTAGTAGCAGCACCGAGGGCTTGCAAATCATGGGTTTGTTGGAGACTCGCAACCTCAGTTTTGATGAGGTTCACTTGCTTAGCGTCAATGAAGGCATCTTGCCTCCCGACAAGTCGCAAGGCAGTTTCATTCCCCATTTCATCCGCCGTGAATATGGACTGCCCAGTTATACCGAAAGCCAAGCCGTGGTAGCCTACCATTTCTATCGCCTACTGCAAAATGGCAAGAACATCTACCTCTACTACAATAATTTAGGCGAATCTTCGGGTGGCGAAGCCAGTCGTTTCATTTTACAAATCAAGTATGAACTGTCTAAGCTTGCCAACATCCATATTGAGGAGAAGCAATTCAGCAGCAACACCAGTCCTTCCATTGAGGTCAAAGAACTCAAGGCCCAAAAAGACCAGGCGACCATGGACCGTCTCCACTACCTAATAGAAGGCGAGGCCAAAGGGCTCTCACCGTCTTCTTTATCGACCTATCTCAACTGTCCGCTTCAGTTTTATTTGAAGTACATCGTCCAAATCAAAGATAATAGCACCGACGAAGAGGTGGGTAGCAACAATATCGGTACCATCATCCACGACACCTTGGAGTTCCTTTTCGCCGACTATCTTCCCAAAGACGGAACGCTTTTGACGATCAACAAGACGTTGTTCGACCTGAAAATCAAGCCGCTGTGGAAGGAAAAACTTGCCTTAGCCGTTGAAAAATCTATGCCTAACGGCTTCCCAGACGTAGGTTTCAATTACTTAAACCGAATCACCATCGAACAACAGTTGGAAAACTACCTGAACTATACTTCCGAACAGCTGAAAAACGCAGATTTGATCATACTTAAGACTGAAGGCGAATTGCATGCGACACCTTTTGGAAAATGCCGTATTTCAGGTCGTGCCGACCGCATCGACCGTTTCGGAGGCGTAGTTCGTGTAATTGACTACAAGACAGGCCACGTAGAAGCTTCCAACCTCAGGCTTCCCGTGCGTCACCATGACGAAAGCGACTTGGACTATCTGAGGCAGATTCCAGAGAAGGCGTTGCAACTCTTATTGTACAAATACATGTATCTGAAGGAAAACGCCGGCATTTCGCCCGAACAGGTGGAAGGATCCATCCATGGACTGAGGCACGCCAACAGCATTGAATTCAAATTGAACAAAGTGCAGCCAAAGAAAGAAGACAGCAATGCTGTTGCCAACTTTTTGGATAACAGCAACTTCATCAGCGATATGGAAGCCATGCTCAAGGCCGTGGTGTCCGAGATGCTTGATATAAATGTGCCTTTCAAGCAAGTTGAAGACAGCAAGAAATGCAGTTATTGTGACTTTAAGTTGATTTGCAAGCGATAGCTCAAGTCAGCACAATCTCTTGGACGACAGCCTTCCCCACCAGGTTGTTCAAATCCTTCATCAGTGACGACCTCGTGTAGCTCAATTCGTTACGCAAAGCATCTGAATCGACTCTGACATACAGCACACCGTTCTTGATGGAGACATCGATGGTATGCGATGCGATGAATGACCCGACAACCTGGGGCCATAGACTTACTGCCTTCATTTCATCCATGTATTCTGAGCCACGACGTTCTTCATAGAACGCTTTGATGAGTTCGCCAAGAGGTTTCACGTCATAGTAGATCATCGTTACCTCCTATTTCTTTGACATGGCCTTGGGTTACCTCGAAAATCTTATGGTCGATACCCGAATCCTCAAAAAGTTTCTCGACACGCTGTTGCTGCGTATCTGTAATGAACACCTGACCGAAATGCTCGTCACCGACCAAGCGCACAAGCTTCATCACACGCTGGTCGTCGAGCTTGTCGAAAATGTCATCCAAAAGTAAGATGGGTTTGTAACCGATTTTCTGATAGTTGAAATCGAACTGCGCCAACCGAATGGAGACCACAAACGACTTCTGCTGGCCCTGCGAGCCGAAACGCTTTACGGGGTGGCCGTCGAGGGCAAACTCCAAATCGTCCTTATGGATGCCTACGTTGGTGTAGCCCGAATAACGGTCGTGCATCAGGCTTTCTTCAAGCAACTCGTTGAGAGGTTTTTCGTCCAAACGCGATTGATACGCCACATTGACTTTCTCTTTGCCGCCTGAAACGATTTCGTAATAATGCTGGAAAATGGGCAAAAACTCAACCAGAAATTGGTGGCGCTTGGCGTGGATGTCGCTGGCAAACTGAGCCAATTGGTCTTCCCAAAGACGAAGCAGGTCGCGGTCGAAAGTGCGGCTCTCTGCAAATTGCTTGAGTTGAATATTACGCTGTAATAAAGCTCGGTTATACTTCATCAAAGCATTGAGATACAGCGGGTCAAATTGCGAAATTACCCCATCGATGAACTTGCGACGAAGGTCGCTGCCATCGTTAATAAGATCGCTATCATAAGGTGAAATCATCACCAAAGGAAACTTCCCAATGTGATTGCTCAGTCGGTCGTACTCCTTCTTGTTGAAACGAAATGACTTCTTGGCGTCACGTTTCTGCACGCATGAAACGAGTTCATCGTCCTTTCCGTCGTGAGAATACACGCCATGGATGGCAAAGAAATCCTGTTCATGACGAATGTTCTGCTTATCGGTAGCGGCAAAAAAGCTCTTGCAAAACGAGAGATAATAAATCGAGTCGAGAATGTTGGTTTTCCCTGCCCCATTGAGGCCCACAAAACAATTGACATTCTCCGAAAACAGCAAGTCGGCCGATTCGCAGTTCTTGAAGTTCGTCAGTTTAAGTTCGTGGAGATACATGTTTTGTTGGCTTCGGGACGCAGGACTTCGGGACACGGGACAAAGACTCGCATCTCGCAGTCTCGTGTCAATTAAAACTTACTCAAGTCCACACGGAGCGTCAGGAAGTTGGGCGATCCAACGATATTATTTCTCGAACGTGCATAGTCGATTTGGAAGGCTTTGATTCGCACGCCGAAGCCAGCAGAGAACCCTACCAAGTTACGCATTTCAGGCACACCCATGTTGCGATGTGTCTCG
This sequence comes from uncultured Bacteroidales bacterium, assembly GCA_947164955.1. Lineage (GTDB taxonomy): Bacteria > Bacteroidota > Bacteroidia > Bacteroidales > F082 > Limimorpha. Next base: position 5,317 of record CAMUYT010000041.1, read on the forward strand.
TAGTTGTAAGAGGCTCTCAGGAAGAGGTTCTTGCCAATGGCCAATTCACCGCCAATCACTAAGTGACAACCCAAATTAGTGAAGAACTTGGCCGCTTTGGAAGGCTCGTTGTATTGGCCCGTAATGGGGTCGTAATAGCCTGCCAAATCTAGTGGATCGGTGTAAAGTTTGTTCCAGTGCTGGATGTCCTTATAGCCCATGATGATGGTCAAGGGAAGGTGGTCGAGTTTCTTCGAGGCCATGAAATCAACGGAGAAGGGAAGCCACTTGTTCTCCACATTCAGATCGCGGCAGAAAACCTGGCGCCCAATGTTGCGCGCGGCAAGCGTGAAAGCCCAGTTGTTGTATGACCAATATGTGGCAGCCACATCGACACCGATGGCTCCGGCACGACCGCTTTCGTATTGTACGCCCGCATATTTCAAGTTGGCGCCGATACTCCATTTGTCGGTCAGCTCACGACCCCAACCAAGGGTAACAGCATAGTCGGATACATTGAAAGTGCTGCCATCGACATAACCGCTCTCTGAGGCATATTGCATTGAACCATAATTGTAATACTGGACAGAAGCGGCAAAACTGCCCAACTTCTCGAAGGTATGGCTATATTGGGCAGTGGCGAAATTCGTCCCGATATTAAAGTCGCCGACATAAGACAACGTCATCTGGTTATTCATCTCGGGCGAGATGGCCGACGGATTGAAGACAACCGTCTGCAAGTCGCCGTCGTGGACGGGCAAAGGCAGTCCGCCTAATGCCACCACACGGGCCGAGTTGGCATCCGTCAAGGCACGATACAAACCGTTAGTCACTTGGGCATGGCATTGCAATGCTATGAAAGACAACAGCAAAGCCCCGATCATATAGATTTTTCGATTCATATTTCGACATTTTTTAGATAACGGACACCTTATTATATTATTGTGAAAAAGCGTATTTATTTCTCCACCAAGCCCAGGCCAGTCTTCACAAGCTTGCCCTCCTCTTTCAGAACGGTTGAAAGTCGGTCGAGCATGCCGTTGACAAAACGCCGGCTTTCAGGGGTACTGTAGAACTTGGATATTTCGATATATTCGTTGATGGTCACCTTTACGGGAATGGCATGGAACTCGCAGAATTCTGTTATTGCCATATAAATCAAGATCTTATCCATCAGTGCCAAACGATCGTAATCCCAGTTTGAGATATTGGCTTTCACCAAATCCATATAGTCGTCAGCATGAAGAATGGTCTTTTCAAACAACTTCATCACAAATTCCTTGTCTTCGTCCTCGTTCTTGTAGATCGGGGGCAGTTTTGAAGCTGTGTTGAACGACGCCGGCAGCTCGTTGATGAACTTCCACAACAAGTAGATGGCAATCGGATAATCGCTGTTGAATGGGAGGTCGCGGTCGGAGTAATAATCAAAAAGCAAGCTGTCACCGGCCATATGGTTATCTATCACTTCAACCAAAAAACGCTTGTCATCGGAAAAGCAATCCTTTCCATTGTTCATATACTCCTGATATTCAGGATATTCAACTAATCTATTATAGGATGAGCGTATGAAATCCTCTCTGGCATCGGCCCAATTGATCTTGTATTTCTCCTCCAAAGAAAGCAAATGCCTATTGTCGTCCAACACGTTGAGAATACGGTTGTTGACGAACTTCATATTCGGGTGCAGGTCTTCCTCCGTAGGAAAATGCTTGTTCTTGTTTTCCTCGATGCGACGTTCGGCGAATTTCTTCACCTCGACCCAGAAAGACAGTTGATAGATGAACAACTTGTAGAGGTCTTCGACCCCCTCAAGCAAATGACGCTCAGCCTGGGATAAATTGGAACTTTCTGACTGGTGGTAGGCGTATATCTCCTGCAACGCCTTGACTCTCAAAAATCTTCGATTAAGCATAATGATACTCTTCCTTTGGAAATGATTTGCAAAGGTAGCAATTTTTTTCTCTACTCTGCTGTTGACACAATAAAAAAGCCTATTTTTGCGTTCATATTCAACATTTCTATTAGAAACAACAAATTTTAAAGCACTATGATTAGCAAGAAATTAGCCAAAGCCATCAACGATCAGATCAATGCTGAGATGTGGTCGGCTTATCTTTATCTGAGCATGTCGCAAGACATCTACGCCAAAGGCTTCCATGGCATTGCCCATTGGTACAAGGTGCAATTCCTTGAAGAACAAGCCCATGCAGCCATTATGATCAACTATCTGCACAGCCAGGACGAGCGCGTCATCCTCGCTCCCATCGCCAAGGTGCAAACCGAATGGAAGAGCGTGTTGGCTGCCTTTGAAGACACCCTCGAACACGAGAAGAAGGTGACCGCCATGATCAACAACCTGTGCGACATCGCCGACGACGACAAAGACCGCGCCGCCGCCAATTTCCTCGCCTGGTTCATCGACGAGCAGGTGGAAGAGGAAGAAAACGCCCGCGACCTGGTGCGCCAAGCCACGATGATTGGCGACCACATCGGTGGAATGATCATGCTTGACAAGGAACTCGGCGCCCGTGAATACCACACGCCCAGCCCGCTGAAGTAATCCTCGGCAAGCTTCAATAATCAAAAAGCTCCGTTCCCTATTGGAAACGGAGCTTTTTGATTTACTGTGGGATGGATCAGAAACTCAACGTCAGTCCAACGCCTCCTGGCACCAGACCAAAATCGAGCTCGACGGGCGAGCCATACGAAGTCACGCCCAAGTGTTCGTTATAAATCGTCGCTCCTTTTACCATCCTTTGATCTGCCAAGTAGGTAAATAGGAAACCGACTCCTATTGAAGCTGCTCCACCGATCAGCACGGGTGCATTAATACCTTTACCCATAATCAAGTCCGCAATTTCCCAGCCCAATGCAAAGCCGCCTGCAAAGCTGAAGAAATAACTGGCACCTGTGTCGAAGCTTGCCCAACGCAACTGGCGAAGTGCCTCTTTATCACTACCCACGGAAGCTTTCATCTGGCTGACCGAATTGATGAACGTTCCATTTTGATGATAAAACTTATGACCTATCCCCGCCGCCTTTTCGATTCCAATGGCGTATTGTTCAGACTGAGCATACGAACATGAAAGGCCAACAACGAACAAGACAACTAATGAAATGAAAAGTTTTTTCATATGATTGTATTTTAGTTAAGATTCCATAAAAACTCAAAATAGCTCAAAGCTCTCCAGCCTGCTTCTTGGCCCAAAACTCCTTGAAGTCAGCGTAGTTCTTCTGGAGCAGTTCGGGTGTGTTCAAGCCGTAAGGGCATTTGGAGTGGCAAGCGTTGCAGTGTTTGCATTTCTCGATCTGTTTCATCTTCTCGTTCCATTCCTCGGTGAGGTAGACGCTCAGCGGGGCGCGTCTCAAGAAGAGGCTCATGCGGGCGCAGTTGTTGATTTCAATGTCCATGGGACAGGGCATGCAATAGCCGCAGCCACGGCAGAACTCGCCCGAAAGCTCCTCGCGTTCCTTCTCGATCTTGCGCCATGAGGCCGAGTTGAGCTCCGGCTCATGGTCTTGGTAAGAGATGAACTCGTCCAATTCGCTCTCCCGTTGGATGCCCCAAATTGGTAGCGCATGGTCGAACTGGTTGAGGAAGGCGTAGGCCAAAGCCGAGTCAGTGATGAGGCCACCCGCCATGGCTTTCATGCAAATGAAGCCCATGTTGTGCTTGTGGCAGGCCTCAACAATCTTTTGGTCTTCCTCCGAAGAGAGATATGAGAAAGGATATTGGAGCGTGTCGTAGCAGTCACGTTCGATGGCCTCCATAGCCACATTCTGTCGGTGGTTGCTGATGCCAATGAAGCGGATCTTACCCTGACGTTTGGCCACTTTCATGGCATCATAAAGGCCTTGTTTGTCGCCCGGCCGCGGACAATAATCCGGATTGTGGAATTGGTACAAATCAAGGTAATCGGTCTTCAAATTCCTTAATGTGGTATGAAGTTCTTTCCAAAAGTCCTCAATGGTAGTGGCGGCTGTCTTGGACGCGATAATCACCTTGTTGCGGCGATCGGCAAAAGCCGAACCTATCTTCTCTTCACTATCGGTATAAAACCTCGCTGTGTCGTAGAAATTAATACCATTGTCGTATGCCTTGTGCAACAAATATACGGCTTCTTTCTCACTGATTCTTTGGATTGGGAGGGCACCGAAACCATTCTTGTTCACTTTCAAGTTGGTTTTGCCTAATGTGATGATCTTCATGGTTGCCTGAATTTGCCACAAAAATACAAAAAGAATTGATACACACCAAATTTCTTGGATAAAAAGTCAAAAATACGATGTTAAAACGCTAAAAAGGCCCTTGTTTTGCTCACATCCAGCCTGTTTCGGCTATGCCCAAAGCAACAAGCCTGAGCAAATGATGAGTCCTGTGACAAAGAGGTCGATGATACAAAAGCCCATAATATCCTTGGCATTCAACTTAGCGATGGCAAGTGCGGGCAAGGCCCAGAACGGCTGGATGAGGTTAGTCCATGCATCGCCCCACGAGATTGCCATGCCTGTCAGTCCGGCATCAACTCCCAAGGCCGCGCCCGCGGTGAACATGATAGGCGCTTGGATGGCCCAGTGCCCTCCGCCTGATGGCACAAACATATTGAGGATGGCAGCGCAGAAGAAGGTAAACAAAGGATAGGTTTTTGGCGTGGAGATGGCCACACAAGCATTGCTGACCACTTCGCCCAAGCATATGCCTGACTCACCCACACCCGTGATGATACCCATGATGCCTGCATAGAATGGGAACTGGAGCAATATACCCGCTGCGCCACTCACCGACTTCCCAAATGCTTTGACATAAGCCAGAGGCGTGCCATGCAAAATTACGCCCAAAAACAAGAACAGCATAATGACCGATCCAAGGTCGAAAGTGCCCCCTTTGAAAAAGAGGTGGATGACCAAGTATGACAGGCCTAGCAAGGCGATAATCCATGAGAGGACGCGACTGTTTTCAAGCTTTTCGGCCGGCGTGGTGGCCTTGGACACAGGAAGTGGTTCCTCTTCATACAACAATGACGGCTCGATGGCAACCACATGTTCTTTCTTCGGATGCATCAGTGCGTTGACCGCAACAATGGCCATGATAGTGACGGCCACCATGATGAGGTTTTGAGGAGCCAAAATCGTTTGGCTTATCGGGACAGGTTGGGTGAGGGCACCTTGTGTTACCGTTTCAAGGTTGGAGCCAGGCGTCGCCATCGTTAGCGGGATAGAGCCCGAAAGCCCAGCGTGCCATACGACAAAGCCGCTATAGGCCGAGGCAATAAGCAAACGATAGTCTACACCTTTCAGTTTCTTCGCGATTTCTTTGGCGAAAATAACGCCCACAATGAGGCCAAAGCCCCAGTTGAGCCAGCAAGCCATTGCCGAGATGCCAGTCACCAACGCAATGGCACCGGCCGGCGTCTTTGGCAAACCAGCCAAAGCGCTGATGCCTCGCTTGATGGAGGGCGCTGCAGCCAAGGCCGAACCGCTCACCAATACCAAAGCCATTTGCATGGCGAAGGCCAGCAACGACCAGACGCCGTTTCCCCAATGCTCGACCACCTCGACAGGCGTCTGATGACAAATCGGCATGGCGATAATGAAGGCCACCAAAGTAAGGATGACGGCAAATATGAAAGGTTCTGGCAGATATTTCTGTACGAGTTTGACGCAAAAACGGATAAGCTTTTGAAACATATTGATTTAAGATTTAAAATTCAAAGATTTAATATTCATGAATTTAAAGATTTAAAATTTGGGGTCGGTATCATATTCAACTTCTTCCAGGAACAAAGCATGCGCTGGAACTGATGTGCCGGCCTCACAACGGTCTTTCCTTTCGATAACTGCCCGAAAGTCGTCAACGGTCATGCGCCCCTTCCCCACTTCCAACATAGTGCCGACGATGGCCCGTACCATATTACGCAAGAAACGATCAGCTTTAATGCGAAACACCAGCAAGCCATCTCGTTCGAACCATCGGGCTTCCATGATTTTGCAATTGTTGGTCTTCACCTGAGTATGGACTTTAGAGAAGCTTGTAAAATCCACATACTCAAAAAGTAGATTTGCCGCTTCTTGCATTCTCTTCACATCCAAATCACCGTAAAGGAAATAGGCATCGTGCGTGTGAAACGGGTTTTTCGTTCGTGTGATATAATAATGATAGGTACGCGCTACGGCGTCGAAACGAGCATGAAGATCGTTCGCAACAGGCATAATGCGGTAGATCACAATATCCTCAGGCAAAAATGCATTCATCTGGTTGGCAAGCTTCTCTACATCAGGGATTTCCTTGTCAAAGTCGAAATGCGCATAATAATTCCTTGCGTGTACACCCGCATCGGTACGTCCGCACCCTGTGATCTCCACCTTTTGTCCTAGCTTGAGGCTCAGGCATTGTTCCAGCGTAGCTTGAATGCTAGGGGCGTTAGGCTGAATCTGGTAGCCGTAGTACCGACTGCCGTTATAAGCCATATGAATAAAATATCGTTGCATCATATTCTATTGAGCCGCAAAAATATGTAATTTTGCGCTCCATTTCGATAAGGTCATGAACATTTTGTACCAACTCAACGACGATGATTGTTTTTTCCCACCGGCCGACCGTGCCAATGAGGACGGTCTACTGGCTTTTGGCGGTGATCTTTCGCCGCAGCGGCTCATCGTCGCTTATGCCAACGGCATTTTCCCATGGTACAGCGAAGACGAGCCGTTGCTTTGGTGGTCGCTCGACCCGCGTCTTATCATACGCCCAGGTGAGATGAAAGTCAGCAAGTCGTTGAAACGTACCCTCAAGTCGGGAAAGTTCGACAACAGGATCGACACCGATTTCCGTTCCGTCATGCTACATTGTGCCGAAACGCCGCGTAAGGACCAAGATGGCACATGGATTCAAGACGAGATGGTGGAAGCCTATTCGCACCTTCATGAACTCGGCATTGCCCATTCGTTTGAGACTTATCTCGATGGCGAGTTGGTAGGCGGACTCTACGGTATCGCCATCGGACAGGTATTCTTCGGTGAGTCGATGTTTCACACCGTCACCGATGCCTCCAAAGTGGCCTTTTACCAATTGCATCAATTCTTGCAAGAGCATGGATTTAAACTAATTGATTGCCAACAAGAAACAAACCACCTGATGAGTCTAGGCGCCTACACCATACCGAGATCCGAATTTCTGGACGAACTCAAGGTTCTGACGCGTGAAGCCTCATTGGTTGGAAACTGGGGGATGGACGACCTGGAAAAGCTCTATCTCAACATCCACCAGCCCGAAAAACTGAAGTTCAGATCCTACAACATGGACGAAGACGTCGCCCTGTTTGATGAATGACAATAACTTAGGAGAAGCGTCACCGTTTTCTGCGCTTTTTCTTTTTTTTCGTTACACATTCAAAGAAATATTGTATCTTTGCACCCAATTCGGAGCAATGAAATAGCTTGCTCTTATTGTTTCACCAAAATGGTTTTTATGGATTCACAAGGAATCAACGTCAGTGTTAATTCAGAAATTGGAAAGCTCCAACACGTTCTGATACATACCCCCGGCCTTGAGCTGGAAAAAGTTACCCCCGAAAACGCACACAATTTCCTATTCAGCGACATCTTGAACATGCAAGTTGCCCAAAAAGAATATGGCTATTTTAAGAAGGTGCTTCAAAAAGTCACGCAAGTCCACGAGATTAGCGATTTACTGACCGACATCTTGAAGTCGGACAATGTCAAGTCTGGACTTGTCGACCGCATTTGCAAGGCGGAAAACAGAGGATTTATAGCCTCTTACTTGAAAGCGCTTCCTGCCGAAGAGCTTTCGCGTCAACTCATTGAAGGTGTTCAGCTTGACGACATCACATACATCAACAAAGAGCGTTTCGCTTTGGCACCGTTGCCCAACCTCTTTTTCATGCGCGACGCTTCGTTCACGATGTTCGACAATATCATGATCAGCAACATGGCCACCACGGTGCGTGCCCGCGAATGCATCATCCTTAACAGCATTTATAACCTTCACCCACTTTTCGACACAAAGGTCATTAACCCAGTGCTGAATTACGACACACATGGTTTGGGAACCGTTGAAGGCGGCGATGTGCAAATCATCCGCGACGACGTGGTGATTTGTGGACTTGGCTCGCGCACCAATATGCACGGTGTAGAAGCCTTGGTGGAACATCTCAAGACCAAACCTGGTGTCAAGCACTTGATATTCCAAGAGTTGCCTTTAACACCTGAATCCTTTATTCATCTTGACATGGTGTTCACCATGCTTGATGTGGATAAGTGCATGGTATACGAGCCCGTTATCATGAACAGTGCCTTTAAGACCTTCCACATCACTATTGATGGACAAAAGGCTGTCGGCAACGAAGTGCCCGACCTGCTTGCAGGCTTGAAGGAATTGGGCATCGACCTGGAGCCCGTTTATTGTGGAGGTGGCAATATCGACTATGGTCCGCGCGAACAATGGCACAGTGGATGCAATTTCTTCTGCATCGAGCCCGGTAAGTTCATTGGATACGGACGCAACCAGCACACCTTGCAAGCCTTAAACAAAGCGGGCTTTAATGTAATTACGGCAGCCGATGTGGTCAACAACAAGGTCAACCTAAACAACATCAAGAAGTGCATCATCGCCTTCGAGGGCAACGAACTCTCGCGTGGCGGCGGCGGCGCCCGCTGCATGACCATGCCAGTGCAGCGAATGGCTGTCGACTGGTAAACAACATAACAAAAATAAAGGCGCTCGTTTGAGCGCCTTTTTTTATTCTATCGTCACCTCATCCACCATAATCCAGGCCTTCTTGCCGGCATAGGGATGCCATTCAGGCAACGTGCCATAGTTTTCGACTTTCACGCGGACGAACTTGGCTTGTTTCTCGTTGACGCGGGCGCGAGCCTCTACCCTACCGAAACCGTGCATCTTGTCGGGACGGTCGAAAACGGGTAACTCGGCGAGCTGCCAGTCGGTGAACTCCTTGCCGTCTTTCGAGAAACTCACCCACACGGATTTGGGCCACACGACCCAGTCGTTAGGCTCATGGCAAATGCCGACCTTCACGAGGCTAATGTCAGTCGGGACGGCCAACTCGATGGTGGCATCCATATCGACACCTTCAAAGCCCAACCAGTCATTCTGATAATCGCGAGGAGCACCTTTCTTGCCGTCCATCAAGGCGATGTCGGCTTCCTTGCCATAGCGTTCCGCAGGCGGGTTGACAAAGGTCGTAGTCTTGATGTTCAAACGGTTGAACTGTCGCAAAGTGACAAATGAAGGTATACCACCTTTCTTAAAGGCTTTTGCCTTGATGGTAGTCGTCTTGAGAATGATGAACGACTTGCTGTAGACAGGCGACTTCATCGTAGGCTCGCTGCCGTCGGTAGTATAATGGATTTCTGCATCAGGGTCAGCGCAAGTCATCGAAATGGTCAGCGGACGGTTAAACATGCGGAAGTCCTCCTTCCCGGCCATCAATGCCTTGATTTCGGGCATCGGAACCATCAAAGCGGTAGCATCCGGCACCTGGAAACGGCTTAAAACGAAAGGATTTTCCTCCTTTCTATCGAATGCCCTAAACAGAACTGAATATTCATACACCTGATTCTTAAGCACATACTTCTCATCCACGCCCGGGCCACAAGTGGCCGTGCCGATGGGAGCCACTTTATAGTCGATGTTTACCGTGAGGAAATCCTTGGGTTCCAGCTGGTTGATGCGGCGAGCGGCAGTAAGGTTGTCATCATCGTAATTGTAAATGCTGAAATTGAACGGTTCGCGCATCGTGACAAACAATTCGACGTCGCTTTTGTCACTTTTCAAAGTCATCCAGCGGGTGTCGCTGCGGTTGCCATTATCCTGTGGCACAACGTGTTGCTCAAACAATTCCAAGGCATTGAC
>CAMUYT010000042.1 GCA_947164955.1 uncultured Bacteroidales bacterium
GTTATGGCATAAAAACCAGGGCACTCGTCAATCTGGTTTTCGTGGAAGCCCCACACAGGTTGGTCGGGGTTGGCCGCGTTACACATCAGGTTGGCCCTCGAGAAATAGACCTTCTGCGTAGAACTCACCGAGAATTGTTTCAATACGCCATCACTTGTCTTGACAGCATAGTCTGCACCAGGTGCTGCAAATACAGGATTTTTAAGCGTTATTCCGGAGTTGATAAACTGGTTTGCATTAAGTGTTCCAGAGGGTGCCCCGCTCACATTGCCGTCGGCTGAAAGATTGGTGCCAGGCAGCAGGATGGCCCATCTCACGCCCGTGTTGCCTTCCTCTCTGTAAAGGTCGATGGTGTCAGTGGTGGCGGTTGGCGTAATGGCATTATTGGCAAAGTTGATGGTGGCCTCCGTCGGCATGTTCAACAAGGTGCATTTATAATCTGTTGCCTTTTTGAGGTTAAACTTCACCAAGGCACACTTGTACTCCAAAACGGCAGTGTAATTGCTGCTTTTCCCATAAATCTGGGTCGAAGCACCGTAGCAGAGCACGGGCAGGTTCTGGCTTTGGTCGGCAATGCTGATGGTGAAGCTCTCTGCGTCGTCTTCAATGGTATTAACCTTAGGTCCTTTGCCGCCCAAGAAGTAGAAGTGCAGCTGATCATCAACGCCGTTTTCTGGGGCATCGAGATCACCGTCGAAAGCACCGTTTTCGTAAGTCAAATAGCCGATATAATGGCCGTTGTAGCCTACATGGAGGGTGTCGTCATCGCGGAATTGGATCACGCCGAGGCTCGGGGCCACTGCGTGTCTGCCGCCGTTGTCGTTCACGTTCACAGCGAGGCTTTCGCCGTTGCTTACGTTCAAGGTGATGTGAACCTTTTCTCCGCCATTGCCATTGGTGGGAGTTTCTTGTTTCTTGCATTGGCTCATTCCAAGCACGAGAGCCAAAGCCATGATGATTGTGCTAAGTTTTTTCATTTTTTTGTCGTGTTTTTGATGTTTTTCCTTGTTGGTTTCTAAGTGATTGTTCGCAATTAAACTACAAGTTTTCGATGTTGGACTAGTTTGGGTTGTTTTTTTACTCCCCCGCCTTTCAGGCACCCCCTCAAGAGGGGGACACCTACCGGCTGCAAGTTCTTCGACAAGCTCTTCGCTTAGTTCCTCGTCGCTTTGCGCCTTCCCCCTTTCCCCCTTCTGAGGGGGCTGGGGGAGTAAAGGGGGCTAGGGGGTTTCAAGACCCCGCCCAAGAGAGCCTGAGGGTTTCAAGAACCAGCCCAAGAGGGCCAGGTGGTTTCAAGACCCCGCCCTGCGTCCAGTCAAAACTTGCTCATCTTCTCACTTCTTGTTTTTTGCGTTTTTTTGAAAATGCGTAGGCCGCGCCAGCCGCAGCCATGATGAAGAGTCCGCTGCCGAGCGGTGCAGGCTGAGAAGGATCTTGTCCGAACGTTCCGATGCTAATCCCGTAGTCGCCGCCTGCTTGGCCGCCGTTGCCGCCGAACTGTCCGGTCGAGATGTTGAAGCCAGTGCCGGTGCCGGTGCCATTTCGCATCAGCGCACCGTTTTGCTTGCCCTGCTCCTTGTAGGGGTTTTGCAGCAGCCCACGGTTGATGACTTGGGCATCCACTGTCACAGCCTGAAACATCAGGGCTGCCAGCCCAAACGAAAGCGTGATGGTTTTCAATGATTTAATTTTTTTCATTTAGTTAGAATTTTAGAATTTAAAGATAAGGTATTTAAAATTTAAAGATTCAAATTTCAAAGGTTGGGGTTGTTTTTTGAAACCCCCGACCCCCTTAAAAGGGGGACACCTACCGGACGCGAGCCTGCCGGCTGCAATTTTCGTGCCAATTTCTTCGCCAGTTCTTCGCCAACTTTCTCGCCAACTCCTGCGTCGCTTTGCGCTTCCCCCTTTTAAGGGGGCCAGGGGGTTTCCGAAGACCCGCCAGGCACAAAAAAATCCAAGGCAAGCCATTTCGGCCTGTATTGGACTAAGGGTATGCGAAAACTCGGAAAGGAGATTTACCCCTCCTCGAATTTTTTCTTAACTTATTGATATTCAATATATTACAAAGGTTTTTCATTCCTTTTCCTCTATTTTGATGCTGCAAAATTACGAAAAAAAACAAATCGGAATGAAAAAACAGGAAATTTTGCAATAAAGCATCTTATTTCGCAAAGAAATCGTAATTTTGCAAAAAAATCAAATGGAAGTCATCAGATACATAAAAACAGGTTTGTATTTGCAAAGTCCGGCCTACATTTACACCTTTTTGATGGAAGAAATACGCGGACAACTCAAAAATGACTAACTTTGCATGGTTTTTTACAACCTAAATTGAACGTAATTGATTAAAAATCATAAATTTACAAAGATGGAAAAGATTAAAGTAGGTATCAATGGTTTCGGCCGCATAGGCCGCAACGTGTTCCGCATCATCTGCGAACGTCCGAATCTCGAAATCGTGGGCGTCAACGACCTGACGAGCACCAAGGTGCTGGCCCACCTGTTGAAATACGACTCCACCCAGGGCAAGTTCCCCGGCACGGTGGAATATGACGAAACGGCCCTTATCGTCAACGGTGTGCGCATCCCCGTCACGGCTGAACGCTCACCGCTGAACATCAAATGGGGCAAGACTCCCGATGTAGTGGTTGAATCCACTGGCGTTTTCCGCTCCAAGGAAAGCAGCAAGGGCGGTTATGGCGACCACCTGAAGAACGGTGCCAAGAAGGTCATCCTCTCGGCTCCCTCGAAGGACGCCATCGACGCTACCATCGTGGTTGGCGTGAACAACAACGACCTGACCGACGACATCGAATGCGTGAGCAATGCCTCCTGCACCACCAACTGCTTGGCTCCCGTGGCCAAAGTGTTGAACGACCGTTTCGGCATCGAACAAGGCTACATCACCACCATCCACAGCTACACCAACGACCAGGTGATCCTCGACGGTCCGCACAGCGACCTGCGCCGCGCCCGCTCAGCCGCCATGTCGCAAATCCCGACCACCACTGGCGCCGCCAAGGCCGTGGGCATCGTCATCCCCGAACTGAACGGCAAGCTCGACGGCATCGCCGTCCGCGTTCCCACGCCTACGGGTTCGCTCGTCGACCTCGTCTGCACGCTGAAGACCGAAGCCACCAAGGAAGAGATCAACGCCGCCATGAAGGAAGCCGCCGAAGGCCCGATGAAGGGTGTGCTCGAATACACCGAAGACCCGATCGTGAGCTGCGACGTCATCCACAACCCACACAGCAGCATCTTCGATGCCCAAAGCACGATGGTGATGGGTAAGATGGTCAAGATCATGTCGTGGTACGACAACGAATGGGGTTATTCCAACCGCATGGTCGACCTCATCGAGATGATGAAGTATTGAATTCAATGAAAAACGGTCGGCAATGCCGACCGTTTTTCATTTAACTATGGTGATGGAACCTTGCAAATGCAGTTTCTCCTCCCCTGACTCGCCGATATAGGTGATGTCGGTGATATAGAAATAGGTGCCTGGCGGGCAGTCCATTTTGGTCACCTTGCTCTTGCCGTCCCACTGGATGAGCGGATTATCTGTATCCCAAAGGATGTTGCCCCAACGGTTGAAGATGACCGTTTTGGCTCCCGTAATCAAATCCAAGCCCGTTACTTTTGGTTCAAAAACATCATTGAAGCCGTCGCCATTGGGCGTGATGACATTAGGTAACGTGTAAGAGAACTCCTCCGTCGGTGTTTCTTGTCCGATGCGCACACTAATGATAGCGGAATAGTTGATTAACGGCTGCATAATGCCTTCCAAGGTATAATGTCCAAAGGTGCGCACATAATAACGGTAAACGGCATCGCTCTCCACTTCGCCATCAGAGAACTCAAACGCATTCACCGTGGCGATCCTCTCAAAATGACTCCCAATCTCCTTGAACACCTGCGTGCTATCCACAAGCCAAGGCACTGCCTCAGTCCACGAAAGACAGGCTGACTCATAGGTGCTCGTAGCCGTAAGCAAAATGGCCGAAGCCGTGGCGCTTGTCCCCATCAACTGGCCAGTTGCATCACGCATTTCCACTTTATATAATAAGGTGCGTGTTTCTGCCAAGTCGACATCGGCATCCAAGAAACTCGTGTCGGGGCCTTCGTAAACGATCGAAGACTCACCCTCAAGGATGCGTGTCAAGCTATAGCTGTAAGGTGCTGTGTATTGGCTATCGATTTCCCTGGGTTCGGTCCAACACGAAATCACGTGACCCGAAACGAGGTCAATGCTGTCGTTGGTGACATGGGTCATCAGCGGGCTGTCGTTTTTCAGTTCCATACAAACCGCGTCGCTGACGCTGCTCATTGCCCCATCAGGGAAACGTGCCACAATACGATATTCATAGGCCACACCTTGTGGAAGGTCATAGTCAACAAAGGACGTTGACGAAACGTCGTTCAAGGCGGCGATAAGTTGGTAACCGTCCCGAATGCCCGTTTCGCACGCATCGGGCTCGTAGCCGTCGCAGCCCGCCTTGCGATAGATGAGCAAAGCTACCGCATTGTGACAAGGATAGGCCGACCACGACAAGGCCACATCGTGCCCCTGAACCTCGCCGTCAAATTGTTCCACTTTGGGAGCCATCACCTTGATGGTTACCGTCTTGAGATTGGTCAAACTAACGGGCGAATCATCGTCTTTGGCATGAATCACCACTTGATAAGGTGTATTGCGGATATGGGCGTAATTGGTGTTCCACAAGAACTCAAGCTGAGGCTGCAAGCCAAAATCGGACTCTGGGTTGAGTATGGCCGGATTGACCGACACTTCGAAAGGCGCCCCTGAAGCTGTCAGCGTAACGTTGTTACCATCGGGATCCGAGGCCGAGATGATGAAGTTGAGCTGCTGGCCTGCCACAATGCAGTATTCATCGTCGCATTGGATTTCAGGCATGTCGTTGTCGCAAACGGAAATCAAAATCTGCATATCGCGAACCACCGAACCGATCTTCACGCCATGACGCCACTCCTCCACCATAATGGCCACATTATACTCGCCTTGAAGCACTGGAGCATCCCATTTCAATTCTCCTGTAATCGCATCTATTTCAAAAGCATGCGATGCTTGCGGCAAAGTATAGCCAGCAATATCCATACCGTCTTGTCCTTTACAAGTAACCAACCGATAACTCAGACTGTCGCCATCGGGGTCGTAGGCCGAGGGATTGTGGAGATAGAGTTTGCCCACACAACCCCTATCGAGTGGCGGATTGAGCAACTGGGGCGAGTTGTTGTAGCCCAAAAACGGATTGATGACCAATTCGGTCTCGATATGCATGGGCACCATCACCGAATTGGGCACGTTGACAACACCAAAATTACGGTTGGCGTCCTCCATACTGATGGTATAGTTCCCTGAGGTAGGGAAATTGTGGACTGCTTTGTAATGATTCACTACACAATCGTTGCCGATGTTCTCCCAATCGACGCGAGGGATGTAGTTCTCGCTGCCATCGCCCCAACTGACGAACAAGGAGTCGCGTTGTTCCCAGGCTGCATTGGGCACATTATAGGTGGTGAGCGTAAACTCATAGGCATTACCGCCAATCCAAGTATACGTAATTTCGGCGGCACGCTGGTGCGTCGCCCTCGCAGTGAAGGCGAAACAGAGAAGGAGAGCTAATATAAGCAACAGTTTACGCTTCATAGACCCATTGTCATTGAGAGTGCAAATGTAGTGATTTTTTGTTTATGAAGCGAAAAAAGCACCTACACAATTGCAGGTGCTTCATTTCATACGTTACCGAAACAATCACTTGTTCTTCAGCAGATCGCGGATTTCGGCGAGGAGTTCCTCTTGAGTGGGACCAGCAGGAGCAGCGGGCTCTTCCGGCTTGGGCTCTTCTCTCTTCAGCTTGTTGATGCCTTTGATGACCAGGAAGATCGACAGTGCAATGATGATGAAGTCGAAGATCACTTGGAGGAAATTACCCCAAGTCATGCACAGTTCGGGCTTCACGACAGTTTCGCCTTCCATGACAGCCTCGCGAATGACCCACTTCCAGTCAGTGAAGTTGAGGCCACCAGTGATGGCACCGATGAGCGGCATGATGATGTCAGACACCAAAGAGCTGACGATTTTTCCGAACGCGCCGCCGATGACGACACCGACAGCCATGTCCATGACGTTGCCTTTCATGGCAAACTCCTTGAATTCTTGCATAAATTTACCCATAAGCGTAATTGATTTAAGATTTGACATTAAAACATAAGACTGGTGCAAAGTTAGGGAATAATTTCATTTCCCCAACACAAATTCCCATGATTTTTTGTCGTTTTCTTTTTTCGTCAGGGATTCATACCACCTCACTCATGCGGGGATTGAAATCGCCCGATAACATCTCATCACCTTTTCAGGGTTCCGGAGTGTCCGCTACAACAGTCGCGGAGCGACGGCCGACATTAAGCAGAAGTGCAGTCCGCAAGGGCAGAAACCCCTGCCAAATAAAACACGCCATGCGTCAGCATAAAGAAACGCGAGTCAACACGAGCAGCGTAGGAAAAACCTGCGATCTCCGTGAGAAAAAAACTCAAAATTCCGAAGTGAAATAGAACTCGATGTCGGGATATTTCTCCATCGCCATCTGCAAAGCGTAGGGCGACTCGGCCAAGAACACGTCGCGGCCATCCTTGTCTTCGGCAAGGTTCAGCCCCTTACGCATCTTGAAATCAGCAAGTTGCTCTTGGTTTTCGCTGGTAATCCATGCGGTCTTGTAGAGCGAAATGGGCTGGTAGCGACACGAAGCATTGTACTCATGCAACAGACGGTATTGGATCACTTCAAACTGCAACTCGCCCACTGTGCCGATGATTTTCCTACCAGTCATCTTACCAGTAAATAGCTGGGCCACGCCCTCGTCGGTCAGTTGTTCCAAGCCCTTGGCCAACTGCTTCGATTTCATCGGGTCTGCGTTCTCCACATAACGGAACTGTTCGGGCGAGAAGCTCGGGATGCCTTTATAGTTCAAGATTTCGCCTTCGGTCAGCGTGTCGCCAATCTTGAAATTGCCGGCATCGTAAAGGCCCACGATGTCGCCGGGATAGGCTTCGTCAAGGACAGATTTCTTCTGTGCCATGAATGCCGTAGGGTTCGAGAACTTCAGCTCGCGACGTTGGCGCACGTGGAAATAGTTCTTGTTGCGCTCGAAGCGACCCGACACCACGCGCACAAAAGCGATGCGGTCACGGTGATTGGGATCCATATTGGCGTGGATCTTGAAGACGAAGCCCGTAAACTTCTCTTCCGTCGGCTCGATGCGGCGTTCCACTGTATCGCGACCGATGGGCGTAGGCGCAATCTCGATGAAGCAGTCCAGCAGTTCCTTCACGCCGAAATTGTTCAAAGCCGAGCCGAAAAACACGGGGCAGATGTCACCTTTTAAATACGCGTCGCGCGAGAAGCTGTCGTAAACGCCTTGCACCAGTTCCGTCTCATTGCGCAAAGTCTCGGCATCTTCGCCAATCATCTTGTCGAGGTCGGGATTCGCGAGGTCGTCGAAAGCGATGCCCTCGGTGATGTGCTGTTTGTCGGAATTGAACAGATAAAGGCTCTTGTCATAGATGCTGTAAACGCCCTTGAATTTCGGTCCACTATTGATGGGCCAGCTCAACGGTGTGAGCTTTAGGTTCAGTTTCTGCTCAATCTCGTCCAAAAGCTCAAACGGGTCCATGCCAGGACGGTCCATCTTGTTGATGAAAACAATAATAGGGGTGTTGCGCATGCGGCACACCTCGACCAATTTCTCCGTCTGCGACTCGACGCCCTTAGCCGCATCAATGACCACGATGACGCTGTCGACCGCCGTCAAAGTGCGGAAGGTGTCTTCGGCAAAGTCTTTATGGCCAGGTGTATCCAAAATATTGATTTTGATATTCTTATAATCAAAACCCATCACAGAGGTAGCCACCGAGATACCGCGCTGGCGTTCGATTTCCATCCAGTCGGACGTGGCGGTTTTCTTGATCTTGTTCGACTTTACGGCACCGGCCACTTGGATGGCGCCGCCGTAAAGCAGCAGTTTCTCGGTCAGAGTGGTCTTACCCGCATCGGGGTGGCTGACGATGGCGAAGGTACGCCTACGGTTGATTTCATCAAGGAATGACATGGTCTCTGTTTTTCGTGATGACAATAAAAAAAGCAACCTTTTTGGGGTTGCTCTGTGAGCGGTCCGGACGAGACTCGAACTCGCGACCTCCTGCGTGACAGGCAGGCATTCTAACCAAGCTGAACTACCGGACCAGCCTGAAAAAGAACTCTATTGCTTTGCTTTGCGGGTGCAAAAGTACAACCTTTTTCTGAACTGGCAAGCATTTTTCGAGATTTTTTTCAACTTTTTTCAATAAAAAACTATATCAATTTGATTATTAAATATTTACAAATTGCACTTTTTATTGGTTTTTCCTCATAACCAATCCTCACCAATCTATTGAATAATTGACTACTTTTGCGCCGTTTTTGGAACCATTTCACCTTTTACATAACAATTTGATATTCTTTATTTTATGAATAACATTAAAAGCAACAAGAAAGTCTTCGGCACCCTATGCGGCATCTTGGCCGCTGTTTTCTATGGCACCAACCCGCTCGGTGCACTCAAGCTGTATGCCGAAGGCATGAATACCAACTCGGTGCTGTTTTGCCGCTTCGGGATGGCATGGATCATCATCTCCATCATCTTGATTTTCAGAAAAGAAAACCTCAAAATCAACAAGCGTGAATTTGCGACCCTCACCGCCCTTGGGCTGCTCTTCACTGCCTCTTCGATGACTTTGTATTTCAGTTTCAAATACATAGCAGCAGGTGTGGCCTCCACCCTACTCTTCACCTACCCGATTATGACCGCTGTCATCATGGCCCTGCTATTCAAGGAAAAAGTCACGATGAAAACCATTGCCGCCATTGTGCTTTCACTGATTGGCGTCCTATTATTATATTGGAGCGATGCAGGCGGCACCTTAAACACCACCGGCGTCGTGCTCGTCCTGGTCTCGGCGCTCACCTACGCCATCTACATCATCGTGGTAAACCGCTGCCCATTGGAAATGTCGTCGTTCAAAATCAACTTCTATGTTGTGGGGTATTGTACCATCGGCATGGTGGCCTTCGCCTGGATCACAGGCGCTCCGCTGCAACTGCCCCACAATGCTACCAGCTGGTTCTATTCACTGTGGCTTGCCGTAGTGCCCGCCACCCTATCGTTGGTATTGATGGTCTATGCCTCAAAATACGTGGGAGCCACCTCCACCGCCATATTGGGGGCACTTGAACCCCTGACTGCAGTGCTCATCGGCATTTTCGTCTTTGGCGAAAGCTTTGGCACCCGACTCGCCATCGGCATCGCCTTGATTCTCTCTGCCGTCATCATCACAGCCTACTCGTCAAAACCGGCCACAAAAGCCCCAGCCGACAAATCGTAAACCGGAAGGTTAAGGGATTCGGCCTGCAACTGCCACTTTGCGGCCAAATGACGCGGCACTGAGCCATCAATGAGCAACAACTTGGCATTATAGCCGTTAACAACCGATTGGACATCAGGATTTTGCCTACCCATCACCAAGAGATAATCGACAGGCAAACGATAAGACAAGGTATCGGTGAAACGCTCGTCATTCCACAAAGCCAACAGCTTTCCGTCAAAGGAAGCCAGATTCGATTTCTTGCGAAGATAAGCATTTTCAAAATCCTCCTCAAAACCAATCACTTGTGGATGCTGCGAAAGATGACGCTTTGCCCAATTCCCCTTCACGCTATAATCGAGCGTCGATTCGTCGGCCATCAAAGTGGAATCGGCCAAAAGCGCATGTTGCCCACCACTGACAAAATCAACGGCAGTATGGTTGCGGAGGCTGTAAACGACAATAGCATTTTGGCTATCAGATTGATAGAATCGGACCGTAAGCGACACCATAAACAACAATAGCGACGACAACACGGCCATGAGAAAACGGCGTTTGCGTAGCGAAACCATCAGCAAAAGCAGGACAAAAGCCAAAAGCAGCATCGCGAACTCAAAATCGCTGATATACAACCCTTTCACGATTGAAAAAGGTAGACTTTCGATTGTGGACACAACCAAATTCATCACGTAAACCGCACCCCAAACCAAGTACCCCACCAATGTGTTGACATAAGGAATCCACGAGACCAGGAGCAGCACCATGCCACTGACAACAACGACAAACGAGATAGGTGTCATCAACAAGTTGCTGAGCCAGAAATAAGTGGTGAACTGGTTGAAATAGAACAAGGTGTACGGTATCGTAGCGACCTGAGCAGCCAGCGCCACAGCCGTGATTTCCCAAGCTTTGTCGATAAGTTTGTTCTTGATATAGAACAGATTATAAAGCGGCCGCTGCAAAACGACAATTCCGATAACCGCGGAATAAGACAATAAGAAACCAATTTCGAACAGATGATATGGATTGATGCATAGCAAGACGAAAGCTGAAGCGGCTATCGAATTGATTATGAATCCTTTTCGTCGAATCATCTCACCTACAATAACAAAAGAGATCATCATGGCCGAGCGCAAGATGGAGGGTGAGAGGCCAGCGATGAGTGCATAAAGCCAAATCAGAATCAACAAAAGCGTCTGCTTCAATGTCTTATGCCATTTCTTACGGTTGAGGAAACCCAAAAGGAAGCTTGCCAACAAATAAATGATACCCACATGCATACCCGAGACACAGAGAATATGCATCGATCCAGCCGCCACGTAATTCTTTCTCACCTCGTCGGCAAGTTTGTCGTCATAACCCAATAAAATGGCGGCAGCAACGCCAAACTCATTATTGTTCAATCCATTGCGTTGCAACGATGTCAAAAGGACGTCGCGGAAATGGTAGGAAAATGCATAAATAGGGTTCGCATTATTAACCTGCAAGTCAATATAATCTTCATCGCGCAGGAACACCTGTCCTGTGATGCCTTTTCGCATGAGATAAGCCCGATAGTCGAACTCCTCAGGATTTTTCGGTCCACTCACCTCGCGAATAGGCGTCGTAAAAGCAATCAAGTCGCCATAGCGCAATGAAAAAGCCGAATCCGATTTTGGGAAATACGCCATCACTTTACCAGAGACAGGACGAGAAGGCAAACTGTCGCCAAACTGGTACTCCAACTGCAACACGGCGCGATAATTCCTTTCGCGTTCGACAGGGTCGTCATAAACCCTTGCCACATAAAAAGTCGATGATTCGTGAGGGTAATTTTGAAAATAGTCTCTCTGCAACTCCACGTCATAGACACGCACGAGAGCATAGCCAGCCATAAAAAGATAGCAACTCATCACCATTCCGAAAAGCCAACTGTACCTTTGCCGTTTTACCGAATTGGAGGCTATGGCAGACAAGGCAAGTAGACCTACGGCTATTAATACGAGATCGACAGGTTCAAGACCGATGAAGGGCAAACACGCGCAGCACCAAATGCCCACAGCAAAAGGCAATAGCACTCTGACAAAGGGGAATTTGCTCCAGTCGTTCATACGTCTAGCCTAAGAACCTATTCATATTGAATATCAATGTTTTAACTTGACAGCATCACAAATTGTAGTTGCAGCGATCTCTGAAGCGCCGGCATTACCCAAACGGTCTTTCAATTCATCATAATCTTCAAGCAACTGACGCTGGCGTTTGCCGTTGTGAAGCAGCAAGTCGAGTTCCTTGACAAGTTGCTCTTCATTTAAGTCACGCTGGATCAACTCTTTGACGACCTCCTTATCCATCACCAAATTAACCAAAGAGATAAACTTCACCTTAATCATGGACTTGGCGAGACGATAGGACAAACCCGTTGACTTGTAGCACACTACTTCAGGCACGGTGAACAAGGCCGTCTCGAGCGTGGCCGTGCCTGATGTCACCAAAGCGGCGCTTGAGTTTTGCAACAGCTCATACGTTTGGTTCTCGACCAAAAACGCATCCGTATTGCCCATGATTGCCTTGTACAATTCCTTGTCCAAAGAGGGGACAGCTGCCACGACAAACTGATATTCAGGAAAATGCGTAACAGCTTTCAACATGATTGGGAGCATACGTTTCACTTCTTGCTTACGGCTACCTGGCAGTAAAGCGATGATTTCGCGCTTCTCGCCTATGCTGTTGCGACGCAAGAAAATCGAACGGTTAGCCGTACCGAACTTGGCCATTTCGTCAAGCAAAGGATTGCCAACATAGGTCACATCCACGCCATAGCGTTTGTAGAACTCCTCTTCGAAGGGTAAGATAACCAACATTTTGTCGACCGAAGCCTTGATTTTGCGAACGCGACGGTGCTTCCAAGCCCAAACTTGTGGCGATATGTAGTAAAAAACCTTTAATCCTCTCTCATGGGCAAACTTGGCAATTCGCAAGTTAAATCCCGGATAATCCACAAGAACAAGTGCATCAGGTTGGTATTCAACAATGTCCTTCTTGACCTGAGAAATGTTGAGGAGCACCTTTCGAAGGTTAACCGCCACTTCCACGAAACCCATATAGGCCATCGTGCGGTAATGTTTCAACAATTCCACGCCCTCGGCTTTCATCTTGTCGCCTCCGCAACCACGGAACTCTGCCTTCTTGTCCTTCTTCTTGATCTCGGCGACGAGATTGGATGCATGCAAATCGCCAGAAGCCTCTCCTGCTATGATGTAGTATTTCATTGGATTTCAATTTATTTATACAAGAAAGAAAACCAGCAACATTCCCACAATAGTGACCGCCAGCACCCCACGTCCCATCTTGTCGAGATCCCACTTCACAAGCATCATTCTGAACAAGATGATACCGGGGATAAAGGCAAGCAGAAATGGCGCACGGACTGAGAAAGCACCCAACTTTTCCCAATTGACAAGGCTTAGCAGCAGGTAAAACAGTCCGAAACTGGCCGCGCCAGCCAACAATCCAAGCCAAAAGTTATCCTTGATTTTCATGGTTTTATACTTAATGATTCATAATTCTTCATCGGTTCGATTTGGGCATGTGCCGTCCAGTCGAAGCAGGTGGGCACAAGCGAGGCAAAATTGTGGTTCAAGGCCCAAAGGTCGGTGTCGGGCGTGATGTCGTCGCTCTCGAATGCACCTTCGAGGTCGTAGAACTGCTGTCCATTTTCGTCATACTGGTCCTTGAACAGCTCCACCCAACGGCAGGCCGCTTGCCGGCACACTTTGATGCCTTTCAGCGTTTCTTCACTTCGTTTCGGGAAGTTGACGTTGAGGCAAACGCCCTTGGGCAAGCCCTCTTTCAGCACTTTCCTTGTAATTTCAAGAATGGCCGTGTCGAGATGGTCGAAGTCCGCATCAGGGTCGAGGCTGAAGAGACTGAAGCCGATAGCCGTCAGGCCGTTCATGCAAGCCTCGATGACCGCGCCGATGGTGCCGGAATAGACCACCGTCGAAGCAGCGTTCATGCCATGATTGATGCCGGAGACCACCAAATCAGGAGGTTCGGGCATCAGCTTTTGGTAGCCCAGCTTCACGCAATCGACAGGCGTGCCATTGCAGCGGAACTCCACAAAGCCTTCTTCTTTCTGGATTTGGTGGACATACAGTCGGTCGCGTATGGTGCACGAATGGCTTTTAGCCGACATGACCTCATCGGTGGAGACGAGCGTCACATCACCAAGGGTGCGCATCAGGGTGACCAATTTGCGCAGGCCTTTGGCAGCAAAGCCATCGTCGTTGGTAATCAGTATTTGGGGACGTTTTTTCTCCATTTTACAACATTATTGCGCAAAATTAGAAAAAAAGTCAAAACGTTTTCAAGCATTGATACAATTTTCGCGTCGGGAGGCCCATCACATTATAAAAAGAGCCTTCCAGACCGCTGATGCCCACATAGCCAATCCACTCCTGGATGCCGTAGGCGCCCGCCTTGTCGAAGGGCTGGCAATGCTCGATGTAATAGTCGATTTCGTCCTGTTCCAATTCTGCAAAGGTCACATTGGAGCGCACTGCGAATGATTCCGTCTTTTCTGCCGAGCGCACCGTAACGCCTGTGACAACATGATGCGTCTTGCCCGAAAGCATCCGTAACATCCTTTCAGCGTCATCCCTATCCTTTGGCTTGCCCAAAATCTCGCCTTCGCAAATCACGACCGTATCCGACGTAATCAACAGATAATCAGCTGGCAATTCGTTATCCTTGAATGCCAACGACTTTTGTAGGCTAAGGTATTTCGGCACTTCATCCAAAGGCAACTCCACCGGATAATCCTCTGGCGTTTCCTTGGTCATAATCTCAAAACCGACGCCCATGCCGCGCAGCAGTTCTTGTCTTCGCGGCGACTTGGAGGCGAGGATGATATGGTATTTCTTTAGGTTGGAGAGCATATATAATAAGGTGTTGTTGACAATGCAAAGATAAAGGTTTTCCACCAAATCAGATTCTCATAAAACAAATCATAAAAGGGGAATCTGAATGGATTTTGCAGAGACCTCCTATATATAAACGAATAGCGGAGTTTAATATACCCCGCTATTCGTACTTTTCAAAGAAAAAAGCTATTACAGCAACTTCTTCTTCAAGGTCTCGATCATGTCGACCGTCATCTTGTCGAGGTC
>CAMUYT010000043.1 GCA_947164955.1 uncultured Bacteroidales bacterium
CGGGCATCTGGGAGAAGAAACTCCGTGAGATTGAGCAACATAAATATGAGGCACGGCAGTTCTTGGACGAACTGAAGCAGATGGTGACGGAGATTGTCACCACAGTGATGCTGGACAACAGCAACCGCAGGGTGACGGCCGTTGCGCCAGAGGCCAAGCCCAAGAAAGCTGCTCCTAAGAAAAGCACAACATCAAAAGCTAAGAAAACTGCGGAAGGCATAGATCCCACCCTTCG
Organism: uncultured Bacteroidales bacterium; assembly: GCA_947164955.1. Lineage (GTDB taxonomy): Bacteria > Bacteroidota > Bacteroidia > Bacteroidales > F082 > Limimorpha. The sequence goes on from CAMUYT010000043.1 coordinate 236, forward strand.
CACGAGCCAGCGTGGGGATGACATGCCTTCCACTAAGAATCCCTCAGAAGGCATGTCATCCCAGCGTAAGGCTGTGGGTGAGCGAGAATCTATGCCTTCTGACACCAATCCCGACGCCATCATCGGCCAACCCTGTCCGCTCTGTGGCAAGGGCCACGTCATCAAGGGCAAGACCGCCTACGGCTGTTCCGAATGGCGCAACGGCTGCGGATGGCGGAAGGCGTTTTGAGCGGGTAATGAATTGCCAAGTTTGGAAGTGAAAAGTGGGAATTCTTTTAATTTTCAACTTTGGTTAACTCCTATATTGTTGCCCTTTTTTTGCTGCAATACGATGATGATGTGCGGCTGCCCCAATGGGACAGCCCTACAACCCCAACCAGGGGCTGTAGGGCTGTCACACCGTGGCAGCCGCAGGATATTGGCCGTTCTCATTCTGTTCGGGTAATTATAAATCCATATATTCGCAACGGCAATGCCATGCAGAAAACATCAGGATTCTCAGAATAAAGCGCGTGTCTTCAAATTTATGTATCTTTGCAGTTCCTTAGCGAGGATTGCAACCATGAATTTCAAGTTAGTCTCTGATTTCAAGCCCACTGGCGACCAGCCCGAAGCCATCAAACAATTGGTGGACGGACTGAATCGTGGCGACCGTGCCCAGACGCTCTTGGGCGTGACCGGTTCCGGAAAGACGTTCACCATCGCCAATGTCTTGGCCCAAGTGAACCGCCCTGCCTTGATTTTGAGCCACAACAAGACCCTCGCCGCACAACTCTACGGCGAGTTCAAGCAGTTTTTCCCCGAAAACGCAGTGGAGTATTTCGTCTCATATTACGACTACTACCAACCCGAGGCGTTTATCCCGGCCACCAACACCTATATTGAAAAGGACCTTGCCATCAATTCCGAAATCGACAAGATGCGCTTGGCCACCACATCGGCCTTGCTCTCTGGACGACGCGATATCATCGTAGTGTCCTCTGTGTCATGTCTTTACGGCATCGGTAATCCTGATGATTTCGGGAAGAACATCATTTATCTGGAACGTGGCATGAAAATCGAACGCGATGCGGTGGCCAAGGCCTTGGTGAGCGCCTTGTATGTGCGCAACGAAATCGAGTTCACGCAAGGCAAGTTCCGCACCAAAGGGGAAACGATGGACGTGTTCCCTGCCTATGCCGACTATGCCTATCGCATCGTGTTTTGGGATGACGAAATCGACAGCCTGGAGATGTTCAATCCCGTGACGGGTCGCCGCATGGAGGAACTCTCGGAACTGACCATTTTCCCCGCCAACATCTTTGTCACCTCGCAAGCCAAGCTCAATTCTGCCATCACCGAGATTCAAGACGACATGTTCAAGCAGGCCGAGTATTTTCGAGAGATAGGGAAGAACCTGGAAGCCAAGAGGTTGGAAGACCGCGTGAACTACGACATCGAGATGATGAAGGAACTGGGCTATTGCTCGGGCATCGAGAACTATTCGCGTTACTTCGACGGACGCAGTCCGGGCACGAGGCCGTTCTGCCTGCTCGACTATTTTCCCGACGACTTCATCACCGTCATTGACGAGAGCCATGTCACCATCCCTCAGATTCGAGGGATGCATGGCGGCGACCGCTCGCGCAAGCAGACTTTGGTGGAATACGGTTTCCGCCTGCCTTCGGCTTTGGATAACAGACCGCTTCAGTTCGATGAATATGAAGCACTTACGGGACAAACCATTTATGTCAGCGCCACACCAGCCGACTTCGAGTTGCAGCAAAGCGATGGCGTGTATGTAGAGCAGCTGATTCGCCCTACGGGTTTGCTCGATCCCGTCATCGAGGTGCGTCCGAGCCTCAACCAGGTCGACGACCTCATCGACGAAATCCACAAGGTGGTGGAGAAGAACCAGCGCGTACTCGTCACCACGCTGACCAAACGCATGGCCGAGGAGCTGAACACATACCTCAACAACTTGAAAATCAGGACACGATATATACACTCTGATGTCGATACGATGGAGCGTGTGGAAATTTTGCAGGGCTTGCGCATGGGCGACTTCGACGTGTTGGTTGGCGTGAATCTTTTGCGTGAGGGACTCGATTTGCCTGAAGTCAGCCTTGTGGCCATCCTCGATGCCGACAAGGAGGGTTTCTTGCGTTCGGAACGCTCGTTGACGCAAACGGCAGGCCGTGCCGCGCGTAATGCGGAGAGCAAGGTCATCATGTATGCCGACACCATCACCGACTCGATGCGCAAGACCATCGATGAAACGGCTCGTCGTCGCGCCAAGCAGATGGCCTACAACGAAGCCCATGGCATCGTGCCCAAGACCATCGTCAAGGCGATCGACAACGCGTTGGGCACCTTGAAAAGCAGTCAACCCACGCCCGTTGCCTATGGACAGCATGGCGCTACGACGATGGCGGCTGAAAGTCAAGCCGTCTACATGTCGAATGAACAAATACAGAAAGCCATCCAGCAGGCGAAGAAGAACATGGAGAAGGCCGTTAAGGAGATGGACTTCCTCAATGCGGCGAAGTATCGCGATGAGATGATCGCTTTGCAGGAGCGCCTCAATTCCAACGTGTAGCCTATGAGTGAGCAGACCCGACACATCCTTACGCAATTCTGGGGCTATCCCAATTTTCGTCCCTTGCAAGAGGACATCGTCGATTCGGTGATGGCAGGGAAGGACACGCTGGCCTTGTTGCCCACGGGTGGCGGCAAGAGCATCTGTTTCCAGGTGCCAGCCATGGCAATGGAGGGCCTCTGTCTCGTCATCACGCCGCTCATCGCGCTGATGAAGGACCAAGTGGCGCATCTCGTGGAGAAAGGCATCCCCGCCGCCGCCATCTATTCAGGGATGCACCCCGATGCACTGGAACTGGCTTATAACCAAGCGGCTTTTGGGAGGCTGAAGTTCCTCTACGTCTCACCCGAACGTCTTCAGACACATGCCTTCATCGAAGCCTTGAAGAAGATGAAAGTCTGTCTGCTGGCTGTCGACGAGTCGCACTGTATCTCGCAATGGGGCTATGACTTTCGTCCGCCTTATCTGAAGATTGCCGACATTAGGCCTTATATCCCCACAGCACCAGTCTTGGCCCTGACCGCCACGGCTACGGCCAAGGTGGTCGATGACATACAAGTCCGTCTCGGCTTTAGGGAAAAGAACGTGTTCCAAAGCAGCTTTGAGCGTAAGAATGTGACCTACAATGTGTTTCACGAGGCCGATAAATACGGTGTGCTCTATCGGAAACTGAGTGCCATGACCGAAGGTAGCGCCATCGTATATGTGCGCAACCGCAAGCGTACGCAGGTCATTGCCGATTGGCTCAACTCAGTGGGCATCAGCGCCACGTTTTATCATGCGGGCTTGGAGGCCAAGACGCGCGACGAGCGCCAGGACCTTTGGATGAAGGGTAAAGTGAAGGTTATCGCAGCCACCAATGCCTTTGGCATGGGCATCGACAAACCTGATGTGCGCTTGGTCATCCACATGGACCTGCCCGACAGCATTGAGGCGTATTTCCAAGAGGCGGGTCGTGCAGGTCGCGACCTGAAGCCGTCGGAGGCTTTCCTGCTGGTGTCGCCAGCCGACATCAAGAAACTGCAAGACGATTTGGCACAGTCGTTCCCTGAACTTGATCGTATCAAATTGATATATAATGCGCTGGGAAATTATTTCAATATCCCCATCGGAGCGGGAGCAAACGTCTCGTATCCATTTGTGATGCAGGAGTTTGCCCATCGGTATGACTTTACGGTCGCGGAGGTGTTTCATTCTTTGAAAATCCTTGAAAAAGAAGGTTTCCTGATGTTGTCCGACAGTTTCGATGAGCCATCGAAAGTGATGATCAAAGCTTCGCGCGACGATATTTACGGCTTTCAGGTCAATAATCCTCAGTACAGCGATCTGGTCAAGTGCATGTTGCGCAGCTTGCCTGGGGTGATGACGGATTTTGTGAAAGTCAACGAGGAGACGCTGGCCAAGAAGTCGGGACTAACCACCGAAAAAGTGGTGGAACAGCTAAAAAAGCTGGAGGCCTACAACTTTGTTTCCTATGCGCCGCGTAACGACAAACCACAAATCTTGTTCCTTTCTGAATTTGTTGATACAAAGCATTTTGTGCTTTCGAAAGAGAATTATTTCGACCGTAAGAGAGATGCGGAGGAACGTGTAAAGGCGGTGATTGACTTCGTCAGCAACGATGAGGAATGCCGTAGTGTGCAGTTGTTGCGCTATTTCAACGAGAAGACCAAGAAGACTTGTGGCCGTTGCGACGTGTGTCTGGGACAATCGAGCCATAAGGTGCCTTATGGCAGCATTGAGGAGAAGGTGCGGAATGTGATGAGCGAGTCGCATCTGCCCATGCAGGAGGTGGTCTCACGATGTAGCGAGTTCGGTGAGGCCGATGTCTTGGACGCCATCCGCTTCCTGGTCGACAATGGCGTGCTTCAGGTGGAGCGTGACGGCATGGTGAAGCGCAAAGACAACAAAAAAAGCCGTCGGTGAAGACGGCTTCTTTTGTGTTTGTTTGGGGGATATCATTATTTCAGAATGTCTTTGGCGGGTTTGAATCTCACCACCTTCTTGGCAGCAATCTTCATTTCCTTGCCAGTTCTGGGGTTACGGCCTTTTCTTGCAGGACGCTTGGTCACACCCAGGGTGCCAAAACCAACAAGAGCGAGTTTGCCGTCTTTTTTCAATTCTTCTTTAGTAACAGTGACGATGGCATCAACAGCCTTTCTAGCGTCAACTTTGGTCATGCCAGCCTTTTCGGCCACGGCAGCGATTAATTCTACTTTATTCATAGTTAGTTGTAATTAGTGGTTAAACATTTACCCGACAAAAATAATGCATTTTTGAATAATGCAAGCATTTTTGGAAAAAAATGTGCTTTTTTTGCCAAAAAAATCATGAAAAAAACGGAAAAGGGTGTTTTTCCGGTCAAAAAACGGTTTTCCATGCTCCATTGAGCTGCTTTCCGCGCAAGAAATCGGCAATGGACATAGCTTTCTTTCCTGCTTGTTGCACTAAGGTCAGATGGAGATAGCCATCGTGGAGGGCTATTTTGAGGTATTTCTTGTTGTCGGTGATGAGGCTTCCCACGGGCATGTTGGGCTGGCAGGGCTCGATGTCGGAACGGAAGACCTTCAACTCAACAGTTTCGCCGTTTTCTGACCGCAACAGGGTGTGGGCGGCAGGGTAGGGCGACAACCCTCTGATGTGGTTATAGACGGTTTGGCAGTCTTGGTTCCAATCGATGTTACAGAACTCTTTCGATATTTTTGGTGCAGGTTTAAGAATTTGGTTATCAGTTAGTTTGTCTTGTTCTTGAGCTAATACTTTCCCCGCCTCAATGCATTGGATGGTGTCGACAACGACTTTGTTGCCAAGATGCATCAGTTCGTCGTGGAGCTCGCCAGCGGTCTCGTCGGGGCGAATGGCCACTTTTTCACGTAGGATGACGGCACCTTTGTCGATTTCCTCGTTGAGGAAGAAAGTGGTGAGGCCAGTCTCCGTCTCACCGTTGATGATGGCGAAATTGATGGGTGCTGCGCCACGGTATTGGGGGAGGAGTGAGGCATGAAGGTTGAAGGTGCCGAGTTCAGGCATCTGCCATACCACTGCGGGCAACATCCTGAAAGCCACCACAATGAAGAGGTTGGCGTGGTAGGAAGCCAGCTGCTCCAGAAATGACGGGTCTTTGAGTTTCTCGGGTTGGAGTAGGGGCAAGCCGTGTTCCAAAGCTGTTTTCTTGACGTCGGAGTACTGGATTTTGCGTCCGCGTCCTGCAGGCTTGTCGGGCATGGTGACGACGACGGCCACCTCGTAGCCGGCTGTGAGGATGGCCTCGAGTTGTGAGGCGGCGAATTCTGGCGTGCCGAAATAGGCGATTTTGACTTTGCTTTCCATGGTTGTAAAAAAATGCCTGACCTTTTGACGGGCCAGGCACAGCATTATTCTTAACCTTTAACTTATTTCATTTTCGCTTCAAGATAGGCAATGTTCTTGTTGATCTCGAAGGCTTCGTTGCTCAACGGATACTCCTTCTTCAAGGTCTGATAGGTCTCCAAGGCCTTGGCGTTGTTGCCCATGATTTCGTAGGTCATGCCCAATTTGGTAAGGAACATGGGAGTGTTGAAGTCGTTGGGGTTCTTCTTGCAGGCCTTCTCGTAGTAGGACACGGCATTCTGTTGGTCGCCGAGTTCGAGGTAGCAGTCGCCGATGAGGCCGAGGGCCATGGCCGCCAGCACCTTGTCGTCGTTGGTGTACTTCTTCAGGTACTCGATGGCATTGTTGTAGTCGCCTTGCTTCAGATAGCACAGACCGGCATAGTAGGCGGCGAGCTTGCCAGCCTTGGTCGAGCCGTAGTCGTTGACGATGTCGAGGAAGCCGACCTTCTCGCCGTCGCCGTTAAGGGCGGTGGCATAGTTCTCGTTTTCCATATAATATGAGGCAAAGTCGACAGCTTGGGCGGCTTGTGTCTCAAAGTTGATTTCCTGCGGATAGCTCAGGTTCTTGGCGGTCTCATTGCGCTTCTTTTTGTAGTTGGTGATGCCATAGATGGCGAAGGCTGCGACCAACAGGGCAATGAGGATGATCCACAGGGTCTTCTGGTTGTTTTCAATCCAAAGTTCGGTTTTGCTTAAGGCCGATTCAACGTTTTCAAGTCTTTCTTCTGCTTGTTTTGTGTCTTGTTTTGCCATAACGATTCAAAATTTTGCGTGCAAAAGTACGCTTTTTCGGCATACCTTCGACCATTTTTTTGCAATTTTTTCTTTTTTCGTATTTTTGCACTCCTTTTTAATAGTATAGTACCCATGAAGAAATCCATCATTTACGACGGTCGTGATATGCAGAATGTTGACAGACAGGTAAATGCAGACTGCAATGCGGCCATGCTCGCCTTCCTTACCCAGTTCATCACGGATGAACGTCGCCAGCGTTTTGAGGAGATTCTCGACTACCGTACCCGGCACATCACCGTCGTTTTGGAGGATATTTTCCAGCCGCACAATGCCAGCGCGGTGTTGCGCAGTTGTGAATTGCGTGGCATCCAGGACGTCCACATCGTGGAGAACATGAACCATTACGATGTGAATCCCGAAGTGGTGATGGGTAGCACGAAGTGGCTCAACCTGTATCATTATGAGGATAAGGAGTTCAATACACCGGTGGCTTACGAGCGCTTGCATGAGAAAGGTTATAAGATTGTGGCTACATGCCCGCATCGCGACGACTTCACGCCCGACACTTTGCCGCTCGACCAGCCTGTGGCCTTGGTCTTCGGCACGGAGAAACTGGGGCTCTCTGACTATGCTGTCGAACATGCCGACATGCATGTGCGCATCCCGATGTTCGGCTTCACGGAGAGTTACAACATCAGTGTTTCAGCGGCTTTGTTGCTGTACTCGTTGACGAATCGCTTGCACGACTCAGCCGACATCCCTTGGCATCTGACCGAGGATGAAAGAAACGAATTGCGCCTGCTTTGGACGCGTCGCTCGCTGAGCCGCATCCGCCAGTACGAGAGAAAATTCTACGCATTACATCCCGAGTTTTCGGAGAACCAATGACCCCATAATGATTTAGGGCTGCCGTATGGCAGCCCTAAAAGCCTGTTTTTTGTATTCTATTGGCATTATTCCACAATGAACTTGCCCACAACGGCCGTAGCCTCGTTGCTCATGCGGATGAAATACACACCGCTTTGCAAGTCACTCACGTTGAGGCGCATCTCACTTCGGCCGTTGGCGACGAAGTGCTTTACCGTGCGACCACTTAGGTCGATGACTTTCACTTCGGTATTGCCTTCAAGGTTGGCACTGATGGTTAGCACATCCTTCACGGGGTTGGGGTAGAGGCCGAGCATGGCTTGTCCGCTCTCACCCACGTTTTCGGTGCCGGGAAGGAAGGTCAAGGTCTCGGAAGGCGCCGATTCCTGTCCGGCTTGGTCGACTGTGGTGACGTAGAGGCTCACCTCGTCTTCGTTGCCAAGGATTTCGTAGATGTATTGTGCGCCCATTACTTCTACGGGGCTGCTCGGGTCGTCAACGAAGTAGAGGTTGAAGTGGTCGAAATCGTTCATCACGGGCATGTCCCACATGATGGGCGTGTAGAAACCTTGCGCGTTCACCTGTTCGTCGATGCGGAGGTTGGTGGGCGGTTCGGGAACGGCATTCTCTACGTGGTAGTTCATCACACCATAATAGGTGGGGGCGAAGGTCTCGTTGTTGTCGGCGGGCCACTTGCCGAACATGGTGGCCGTGGCAGCGTCGCGCACGAAGAGGTAGAGGCCGCTGCTGCCGTTGTCGGTATTCAGCTTCCAGGTCTCATCGTTGCCAAGCGGCAGGGCGAACTCGATGGTCTCGTAGCCTTGGCTCATGTCGCAGGCGATGATTTCCTCGGGCAGGTTCATCACGGTGCCCACGCCGCCGTTGTCGTAGATGGGACGGTAGCGCACGGTGCTGGGGTTGCCGTAGTACATCCAGTAGTTGCCTTCGCTGTCGTCGCCTTGGGGCGGATAGGTGCCGTCGTTATTGTCGTCGATATAGAGGGCCACGCCGTCGTTGTCGGTCCACTCGGTGTCGAGACGGTTCTCGGAGCACACATAGAGGTAGTTGGCGTCCATCTTGAAGTGGAGGGTCACGCTACCCATCTCGGCAGGAAGGAGGTAGTTGCTGACGTCGACACGGAAGGCATCGGCCCATTCGCCTTCGCTCAAGATGCCGTCGATGGTGGGGGCTGTGCCATCGTATACGTCGATGCTACGGACAATGTAGGCGGTGTTGGCGAATCCGAGGCAGACATTGGAATAGGGGGTCTGCAGATCATCATCCAATTGTGCCGTGACGGCGTAGTAATATTGTTGCGTCGGAATGACGCTGTGGTCCTCGAAGTAGCCTTCTCCCGTGCCGATGGTGGCCATGGGCTCGCCGAAGGGTGCATTCTGCGTGTTCTTTCGGTAGATGTTGTAGCCATTGGCACCTTCCACTTCGTTCCAAGTGAGTTCCACATAGTCGTAGGCGCCTTGCGAGGCATAGAGGTCGGCGATGGGCGTGCCTACGGCTGTCATTTCGATGTCGAGGGTCGTGGTCTCGCCGCCGCTGATGGCGATGCCTTCGGTGATGGGTGAGTAGCCCGGGATGGTGGCGGTTACGGTGTAGTTGCCTTCGGGAATGGCACGGAGGACGAAGGTGCCGTCTTCAGCGGTCATCTCGAAGTAGTCTTCCAACTCGTTGATGCTGACGGTGACGCCACTGTTGTTGTCGTTGCCGATGAGGTTGACGGTGCCACTCAGTGTGCCCATGTCGTCGTTAAAGCATTGGATGCCGTAGGAACGGCTGCCGCTTCCCATCTCACGGCAGTGGACGGCTTTGCCGGCCACGAGGCAATGGTCGCCGTTGGAGGAGATGTCGATGTGTTCCATTGAGCCGGGGGTGCTGAGTTCGGCGATGGGCACATTGCTTTGCTTGCGGAAGAGGAAGAAGTCGGGCGTGGCATGGTTGAGCGGGCCCCATGTGACGAAGCCGATGATGCTGCCGTCGTCGCTCATGGCGGCTTGGGTCACTTCGTCGCCGCAGCCCGTGTAGCTCCAGATGGGCTCGTTGGAGTAGTTGTTGAAGAGGTAGCAACTGCCGTCGAAGCCCGAGGCCACAAAGTCTAAGGTGCCGATGGCGATGATGCTGCCGTCGTCGGAGATGGCGTTGGCGCAGCCCCATGTGGAGCTGGCACCGGGGCCAGCCACGCTGGCGGTCCAAACGCTTTCGTAACGCTCGCCGTTCCATTTGTAAAGGTAGGCCATGCCGCTGAAGTCGCTGTAGACGAGGTAGTCGCCGTTAGCGCTCAGCGCAGGGTCTTGCGTGGGTGAGTTGTCGTAGTAGTAGAGGTCGTCTTGCAGCACGTCGCCTGTCATCGGGTCGAGCACCCAGATCTGCTTGTAGCCTTGGGCGAAGGCGGCCACGAGGCGAGAACCGTCTTTCGAGAGTCCCAGTCCGACAGGGTTCACGGTGAGGTCGCCGAGAATCCAGCTCGGTTCGCTCTTGGTGATGCCGAAGTCGTAGCGTGCGATGGCGTAATAGCTGGCTTCGTAGCTGCCGTAGGCGACGTAGATAGCACTGCCATCAGGGGTGAGTTTCAGCCGCGAGACGGCATAGCCCAAGGTCTCGTGGAAGAGCTCCTCGCCGTCCATGTTGACGACGTATAGCTCTTGGCTGTCGTTGTAGGCGATGGCGTTGTTTTGGGCTGAAACGTCAGCATGTCCGCCATTGACAACGGGGATTTCCCATTTCACATTGCCATTGGCATCGAAGAGGCTGAGGCGTTTGTCGTTCAGTCCGTAGTAGACGAGGTAGTCACCCGTGGCGTCGATGTAGAAAACGTCGTCGGGCATGGCACCGCTCTCGTATTTTTCCCAAAGGACGATAGGGTCGTCGGTTACCGCACGTTCCATTGGGAGATTGTTGGTTGTGGCATACTCACGGCTCATGCCCTGAGTGGGGTCGGTCGTGGTTCTCACGGATTGGCGTTGGGCAAAGACGTTGCCCGAAAATGCCAAAGCGAGCATCAAGGTAAAGAATAAAGACTTGTTCATGTTGCTTGTTTTTTAAAAGGTTGTTTTTGACCCTGCAATAATAGCGATTTTTTCTCGTTTGTACAATGGATATTGCAAAATTTTCTATTTTTGCACAAAATTATTTCGAAATAATGAAAAAAGGTTTTTTGTTCGCCATCGCGTTGCTGATACTGGCCTTGCCTTCTTGCAAGAAGACGCGTTATTGCCGTTGCACCACCATTCAGAATGAGGAAGTTGTCAATCTAGGCGAGGACTATTATACTATCGAAGATGGCTCGTCGTGCTCCGACAAGTCGAAAGAGATTGTGGGTTGGGGACAGGTGATCTGCACCGAGGTGTCTGAGCAGGAGGTCACAGGTGAGGAAACCAATTGGTGGGATAATTTGTTCGGTGGCGGCAACAACAATAACCACAACAATAAACCGTAAGCCTTGGATGCGTCGCGCTCGCTTGGCAAATCTGTCTTGAAGGTCCTGCTGGGCCTTGTCTTCATCGTCTCCGCCGTACTGAAGGTCTATGACATGGACCGCTTCGAGATTTATGTCTACAGCTATCATTTCTTTAGCTTGAATCTTTCTTTTTTGGCCGCCCGTGCGGCCGTCATCCTCGAGCTGGTGCTGGGCATCGGGCTGGTTTCGCACACTTTACACAAAATGTATTGGTGGGGAAGCGTGGCCATGCTCTTGGGCTATTCCCTATTGCTGCTATATGCACTCCATTTAGGTCGCACGGATAGTTGCCACTGCTTCGGTGATTTCCTCCAACTCGATCCCAAGCAGAGCCTTGTCAAGAATGGTGTGTTAATGGTCCTTCTCCTGCTGATTTACAAGATGGAAAGTTGGCATACACCATTTCGGTGGCTCCTGCTATGTCTTGCCATCATGGCCTCCACCATCGGCGTTTTCGTGGCTTCGCCGCCCGACAACCTGACGTCCAATTCCAATCCCGAGCAAAATCTTCATAGGGAATTGTTTGACGAAATGCTTGATGAAGCGCCTTTAGATACTTTGAACCTTCGCGAAGGCAAGCGGGTGGTAGGCTTTTTCTCCACCAGCTGCGAGTACTGCCAAATGGCGGCTCAAAAGCTTTCGCTGATGCAACAGTATTATGGCTTCCCCACCGACAACATCACGTTCGTCTTTCTGGGCAGCGAAGACAGCATTGCCAGATTCTACGAAGAGTCGGCTTCAACACACTATGGCAGCGTGCTTTATCCTGATGTGGTCAGGCTACTGAAGGTCATTAATGGCAACTTCCCCGTCATCGTATTGCTCGACAACGGGGAAGTGGTTCATGAATATGGTTTCCGCAATATGCAGGAGGACGAGATCAAGGCGTTTTTCGAAAGAGAAGGTCGCTGAGCCTGTCGAAGCGCTGTCTTATTCAGGTCTTCTGAATTTGTCGCCTGTCTGTTCAATCACAGCCTTTTTCCATGAGTCGGGATACCCAGGCTGGCTGGGACGTGCGGGATAGCCATAGCCGTTGCGCTTGAACTCACCGTTTTCCTCTTGCTTGACGTTGCTGTCCAAGTATTTCACCAACAAGTAGTTGTCCAATTCTTTCCAGCGTCTGACGGTGTTGTGTCCGGCTTGGTTGGAGAAGTAGGTGAGGAGGTCGATGGCCTGCTGTGGGTCTTGGCCGTAAAGCTCCAAGGCTAACTCGTCGTTGGCTTTCACTTGCTCTTGATAGCCGTTCTCCAGTTCGTTTTGCACTTTTTGGATGTCGCCAATCACCCTATTATAAAATAGGTATTTGAAATGTGCCACGCGGTTGAAGGTCCAAAAGGCGGCGTTGTCGCTATAGGTGAGCATGTCGCCATTGCCTTGGCGGTATTCGATCGGCACCTCAGTGATGGAGCAGTAGAAGGGTGTGTAAACGGTTGAGTTTGTGTCGTCTACGCCAAACCAAATGATGCCTCCGATGGGGTTGGGAAGCCAATTGCGGCTTTGCGCGATGAACGAGAAACCTGTCTGCACCACTTCGATGCTGCGCTCGTTGAGGTATTTTTTGCCATCATATTCCCAATACAGCGGGTTGAAGCGGAAGGGCGATCCGAAAGGACCGCCGCCCACGTCTTGGGTCTTGTCTAACTCGGTGCCTTGGAAGTGGTCGCGCTGGAAGGCCATCATGTCGCTTAAGGTGACTTTACGGTTGGGCTTGACATACAGCGGCATGCGGTGTGTCAAATCCTTGCCGGTGACATAGTCCCAATACTCGTCCATGCCATCGCAGACTTTGTTGAACATCGTCCAAACGCGGAGGTCGCACACGCGGGCGGCGCTGAAGTCGACGGGGGCGTATGCCGCCGAGAAGTCGAAATCCTTGTCCTTGCCGCTGAAGTAGCCCTTGCGACGGGCGAAGTCGATGATGTCGTGCTTGTAAATCACTTCAACTTGCTCGTTGTAAAGCTTTTTCCAGTCCTTGTCGGTGATGGATTTCTTGCCGTCGCGCAAGGGGAAGGTGGTGATGCGGGCTGCGTTGGCGTGACCGCTCACGTAGCCGTCGGGGATGCGGATGGCCACCCACACCGCGCCACGGTCGGCATTGATGGTGTCGCCGGCCTTGGTCACCTTCGGTGTGTAGCCCTTGGGCATGATTTCCATGTACCACACCTCGTTGGCATCGCTGATGGAGAACGACTCGCCATCGCTTCCATAGCCGTATTCTTCCACCAAGTCGGCCATCACTTTGATGGCTTCGCGGGCTGTTTTGCTGCGCTCCAGGGCGATGAACATCAGGCTGCCGTAGTCGACGATGCCCGTTGGGTCGATGAGTTCCTCGCGTCCGCCGAAGGTGGTCTCGCCAAGGGCCACTTGGTGTTCGTTGATGTAGCCTACAACTTGATAGGTGTGAGGCGGTTGCGGCACGCTGCCACGAGGCGCGTTGGTGCCACGGTCGTAGCACACGCGCATGCTGCCCGCTGGCCAGTCGGCTGCAGGGGTGAAGTAGAGTTCGCCGTAGCGGATGTGCGAGTCGGCGCAGTAGCTGATCATCGTGGAGCCGTCGGCGCTGGCGCCTTTGGTGATCAGGAAGTTGGTGCAAGCCTGGGCCACATTAAAGGCGGCGAGCAAGGCAATGAGAATGAGGGTTTTGATGGATTTCATGATGTTGTTTTCTTTTGGGGCAAAGATATGTTTTTTTTGTTTACCTTTGCAGAAAAATAGTTGTGATGCAATCGACCATACCATTAGCGGAACGTTTGCGCCCGACTTCACTTGACGATTATATCGGGCAGAAGCATATCATTGGCGAACATGCCGTGTTGCGCCGTGCCATCGAGACGGGGCGCGTGCCTTCCATGATTTTCTGGGGACCGCCCGGTGTGGGCAAGACGACGCTTGCTTTTATCATCTCCAAGCAGGTGAAGCGCCAGTTCTTCCAGCTGAGCGCCGTCAGCAGTGGAGTAAAAGAAGTGCGCGAAGTCATCGACCGTGCGCGGATGTTGCCCGAAGCACCTATATTATTTATTGATGAAATCCACCGTTTCAGCAAGTCGCAGCAGGACTCGCTGCTCGGTGCGGTGGAGC
>CAMUYT010000044.1 GCA_947164955.1 uncultured Bacteroidales bacterium
AGTCCTTGATGAAGACCTCGGAGGGCGTGCGCGAAAACTCCTTGGTGAAGTTGATGATGACCACGTTGTCGATGCCGAACTCCTCAAATTTCTTGAGTTTTTCCTCGGGCGTGGTCAGGAAACGCAGGTTGGAGCTGTCGATGTTGAGCACCTGACGGGGATGAGGCTCAAAAGTGACCACAACGGTTTGTCCTCCAACGCTTTGGGCAAGGTTTCTCATCTTGGCAAAGATGGCCTGATGCCCAAGGTGGACGCCATCAAAGGTGCCGATGGTGACCACGGCGTGGGGGATGTTTCGGGTTTCTATGATGTTTCGAAAGACTTTCATCGTTTTCAAACGGGGCCTTCGACAGGCTCAGGCACCCTATTTGAATTGGCCAGCTAAGGTCCCTGAGCCTGTCGAAGGGCCGAACTTTATAGGTTAAAACTTCATTGACTTAATGAGATATTGGGCTATCTGCACGGCATTGGTGGCAGCGCCTTTGCGCAGGTTGTCGCTGACGCACCAGAAGTTGAGGCCGTTCTCCACCGAGAAGTCGCGGCGGATGCGGCCCACGAAGACCTCGTCCTTGCCTTCGGCATAGAGGGGCATCGGGTAAATGTTGTTGGCCGGGTCGTCTTGCACCACCACGCCGGGCATCGAAGCCATCAGCTTTCGTGCTTCGTTGAGGTCGTAGGGGCGCTCAAATTCCACATTGACGCTCTCGCTGTGGCCACCCCACACGGGCACACGCACCGTGGTCGACGAGACGGCGATGTGCTCGTCGCGGAGGATCTTGCGCGTTTCGTTGACCATCTTCATTTCTTCTTTGGTGTAGCCGTTGTCGAGGAAGGAATCGATGTGGGGCAGGATGTTGAGGTCGATGGGGTGGGGATAGCAAGTCGTGCCGCTTGCGCCAGCGCGTTCGGCTTTCAGCTGGTTGACGCCTTTCTGGCCGCTGCCCGAGACGCTTTGGTAGGTACTGACGACGATGCGCTTGATGCCGAAGGCCTTATGGAGCGGTGCCAAGGCCATCACCATCTGGATGGTGGAGCAGTTGGGGTTGGCGATGATGTGGGTGTCTTTCGTAATCGTGTCGGCATTAATCTCTGGCACGACGAGCGGCACGTCCTTCTCCATGCGCCAGGCCGAGCTGTTGTCGACGACGAAGGTGCCTTGTTCGGCAAAACGCGGCGCATATTGTTTCGATGCCGATGCTCCTGCCGAGAAGATGGCGATGTCGGGACGGGCGGCGATGGCCTCGTCCACGCTGACCACTTTATAGGTTTTGCCTTGGAAAACGATATCCTTGCCCACGGAGCGTTCCGAGGCGGCCACAATCAATTCATCTATGCGAACCTTCTGTTCGTCAAGCACTTGAAGCATCTTTGAGCCGACCAATCCGGTGGCTCCTACCACTGCGATTTTCATATTTTCCTCCTTACGAAATCAAACCGCAAAGATAGGAAAAAAGTATTAAGTGGTTGATCTAAAACCAAACCTTATACGAAAACGACGGGATGATCGGGAAGAAACTCCGCTGCCAAAGGTGCTGCGGATCATCGGGGAACTGCTCCCAATACAGCGGGTCGCCTTTCTTGTCGCCGTAGTAGTAATAATACGGATTCTGTCGGCAATAGACATTATAAATCGAGAAGGTCCATTCGGCCTTGCGCCCTATCTCCGTCTTGGTCTTGAACTTGGCGGCCAAGTCGAGGCGGTGGTAGTCGCGCATACGCTCGCTGTTGCGCTCGCCGTAGATGTTGGTTTGCTCAAAATACACGTCGCCTTCAGGAGTGATCATCGGCGTGTTCTGCACCCCGATGACGGGTGTGTAAGGCAATCCCGTCTGATAGGTCCACAAGGCACTCAGCGACCAACGCTCCGTCAGCTGATAGTTCACGTTGATGTTGACGGAATGCGGGCGGTCGTACTCATAAACGTATTCCTTCCCGTTGTTGATGTGGTCGAATTGCCGCGTGGTGTGCGACCAAGTGTAGCCCACATAGCCGTCCAAGCGGTTGAAGTTGAAGCGGGTCATCATCTCCACGCCATACGACTTGCCCTTGCCGCCTGCTTCCACCTTGCTGCGCCAGTCGGAGTCGCCGAGGAGGGTGCTGTAGCCTTCGCGATAGGTGGCCAAGTCGCGGAGGAGCTTGTAGTAGGCATCCACTTCCACGCTGACATGGTCTTGCCAAAAACCGCGCTGCCAGCCCACAGAGGCCTGGTCGGAAGTGGCGGGCTTGATGCGGGCGTCGGCGGGAATCCACACCTCGTTGTTCATGATGGAGCCTGGGGTCATCATCAGGTGGGCGTTTTGGGTGACGCGCATGGCGGTCATGTTGAAGGTGCTCTGCCCAATGTTGAAGCTGAGGTTCAGTCTCGGCTCAAGGGCGAAATGACGGTAGTTTCCATTGACGAAAGCGTTGGCTCTCAAACCGATGGAACCGTTAAGCCACTTGCCGAGCTTCAGTTTGTTGTCCAAATACAGCGAATTGTCGAACACGCTTGAAACGTCGGGCAGAAGGCTCTCTGAGAAACTGCTGGTGAAGTGGTTGGGGCGATAGTTGAGATAGGAGCTTTGCAGGCCATATTCCAAGGTGTAGGCATTGCCGACAAAGAGTTTCCAATCAGAGCGGAGCGAGACGTCGCTGACTCTTGATGAGGTCTTGATGAAGAAATCCGCCGTATCGATGGAATTTTCCAAAAAGGCCTTCATGTTGTTCTTCAGGCGGTATTGCGTGAACGATAGCGTGTTGGCCATGAAAAGCCGTGAGCTGAGGGCGCTGTTCCATTGTCCCGAGACGAGCAGGTTGCCCCAGACGTTGCCGATGCTGTTGCGCTCGGTGTCGCCGTTCTCCTTCTTGTTTTTCCAGATGCGCATGTAGTCGTCGCCTTCGTAGATGTTGAAAGCGAAGCTGTTTTTGGCATCGGGCGCCCAGGTGTATTTGGCGTTGATGTCGTGGAAGCCGTATGCCATGTTGTAGTCTTGGGCACCTGTCTCCTTGCTGATTTGGCTTATGATGTATAGCAGTGCCTCGGTGAGGGTCTTGCGGCCGGTGACGATGAAGCTGGAGTTCTTCAGCCCGCCAGGGCCTTCCACGGCGAAGGCCAAGTCGGTGAGACCTGCGCTGAGCGAGCCTTTCAGCTTGGTGGGGTCGCCTTTCTTGGCAGTGAGGTCGACGATGGACGACAGCTTGCCGCCATATCGGGCAGGGAAGCCGCCTTTGTAGATGTCCATGGTGTTGATCATCTCGGAGTTGAACACCGACATGAAGCCGCCGAGGTGGTTGACGTAGATGAGTGGCACGTTGTCGAGCATATAAAGGTTTTCGCCGGGATTGCCGCCACGCACGATCATCAGACTGGAGGCTTCGGTGGCCGCCTCGATGCCGGGCAGCTGCTGTGCCGCCTTGATGATGTCGGGACGGCTGCCGAGGGTGGGCAGCTGGTCGATGCTCTTGGCGTTGAGGGTCAAGGTGTTGAAATTTGTTCTTCGCTCAATGCGAGAGGCATTGACTTCGACGGATTGAAGGGTTTCCGTCAAAGGTTTCAAATGGATTTGAAGTGGCTGGTCGGCATGGTCCACCTTGATGCACTTTTCTTCATAGCCTATGCACGAAATGCAAAGCGTGGCAGGCAATTTGACGGCCAGGTTGAAATAGCCTTTTTGGTCGGTGGCCACGCCTTTGGTGTGGTCTTGCAGGAAGACATTGGCCCCGATGATGCGTTCGCCGTCGTTGGCGTCGCTGACGAAACCAGAGAGATGGGTTTGCTGGGCTTGGGCAAAGAGAGAAGCCAAAAGGCTGATTATCAAAAACACTCTTTTCATGGCTTAGTTTCGGTTTTCGGGGTTGATGAAGATGGTGTCGCAGGTCATGGGGGCGATGGCGGCAAACACGCCACGGCCGTTTTCCACGTTGCCATAAAGGTTAGTGGGGGTAATAGTGCCAAGGAAAAGGTTGGTGTAGGCATCCAGCTCTTCGTAGGCTTCTTTTTTGCTTTTCAGGTAACGGTAGCCCGACTCGGAGAGGCCGTGCAAACGGACCACCACCTCGCCCCAACGTTCCATGACGCCGCCCGAGTGTTGGCCGCCCCAACCGTGGCTGCTGAACCAGGCGTTCACCTTCAAGGTATAAGTGGTGTCGGTGATGATTTCGTTGCTGAACAGCAAGCGGTCGGAACCTTCGTTGAGCAGCACGGGGTCGTCGGTGTTGATTGATGCGGTCATGGTGCCTGACTCGGATGAATGGCCCATGTAGGCATGTGTCTCAATATCATAGTATTCGTTGAAAAAAGCCGCGTAGATGTTGGAAGCATAATACAGGTTTTGGTTGGGGTCGGTCCTGAAGGTAATCATGAAGGCGGGACAGGGATTGCCCTCGTCGTCGACGGTGGCGTTTTCCATGATTTCCACGTTGGTCACCACGGGCTTCTCTGGCATCTCGGTTTGGGCAAAGAGTGTGTCGAAACCGGGGATGATGACCTTGCAGGCGTATTCGTGCAAGGCCTCGGCGGTGGTTTCGCCAACGTAAAGGCCGTCGCCTTCGTGGTGCAGCCTTTCGGCAAACTGTCCGTCCACATAAAGCAGCACTTCGGCATCGGTGCAAGGCGCAGGGTGCACCGAGTCGAGACATTGGGCCAAGGTGACCTGCGCCCACACGGGCTCGCCTTGCTGCAGTACGGCGTTCAGCGTGGGTTGGGAATCGAAATCGGGGTATTCGTAATTCTTGATTTCCTTGCGGCAGCCACTGAGGGCGAGCGCCGCGAGAAGGAATAAAATGATAATGTTTTTTTTCATATTAAAAGTGGAAGTTTAGGCCAAATCGGTTCATTGCTTTAATCTTTTCTTTATTATTCTTTTGTAATGTTGTGTTTACATTATCGTAATTCCTTTCATAGAACAAGCCAAAATGCTTCGATAAATTTAGTGCTAACCCTATACCCATGCCATAAAGGAATTTGTATTTTGTAGGCCAATAATCTGAGGTAAAGATAAATAAACCAATGTGTCCGTCAAGATAGACATCGATGATTCTAAAGTTGGGGAATAGCAAGGGAATCGGATGGAATTCAGAATTGATACCGTATTTCCAAAATAAGTCACGACATTCTCCATCATATAAAATGAAATTATTGTCATAAAAAGTCATACTATATTTGAATGTCCCTCCATTTACAAAGGCCCCCACGTTAATCGATTGGGAGAGAAAAAAGAATGCTTCCAAACCGATGCAAGAATAGTTATGGTCAAGTTCTTTATCATATTGTTTGCCATAATAGGGTTTTATGCACCATGGTGTAAGGTTATTATGGTTGTTTTGGGGAAAGAGCATGCTATTTACTAATAACAAAGCTAATATAATAATTGGTTTTTGGAGCACCGTTGCCATCTGTTTTCTTTTCATTCCACAACGAAATTAAAGTTGAAAAATTGTATGTTTACATTCTTAAGCAAATGAGAAAAATAAGTTTACAAATATAAACAATGACTATGTCAGCTTAAACGAAGTCAAAAAACTTACCATTAAGTAAAAGCGGCCATAGTCATTGTCACTGGTCATTGTTTTGGATTTTGCCATTTCTTCGGCCCAGGGAATCGAACATTGAGGCCGAAGCGGTGGAAGGCTTTTGGTTTTTTATCTCCCGTTTGAAGATTAGTCAATTGATAATTGAAGTTGTCGTAGCACAGTTCGTAGAACAAACCGAAGTACCTCAACGGATTTATGGCCACGCCAAAGTCCCCTCCATAAAGGAAATTGCTTTGGATGGGCTTGAAATAGGGATTGCTGTATTCAGGTTCAAAATGATATGATACCGTCCTAATACCCAACTCACCGCGACAATACACATCAACGAAATAAAAATCGGGTAGCAAGAGAGCCAAAGGATGCAGCTCCACGTTAATGCCGTAGCGATAGTAGCGTGTGGTCAAATACCCTTCAAAATGAGCAATAGTCGTGTTGGAAATCGTGTCATATCCACCACTAATCGAAAAACGTTCATTTTGTGCGCCATAACTACCAAACACACCCACCACACACCAATTGTTAATGCCGTAACCTGCGTCAATACGCAGTTCGGGATAACCATTAGAAAGCCTGTTTCTCATCATCCTTGAATAGCCAAGGTCTATTTTAACATTGCCTTTGTTGAAAGGCTTTGGGTCTCTGGGAAGGTTTTCTTGCGCAAAGACAAAGCTCGTCAGCAGCATGAAAGCCAAAAAGAAAGCGTTTTTTCTCATGGTTTGTAAATTTTATTCCTGGTTTGTCGTTGTTTTGATTGTGGTGTGATAACGAGGTTGCTGTTGTTTTTATTGTCTGGTTTGTAGGGCTGTCGTACCACGGCCGCCGCCGAAACCGTTTTTCGTTGTGGCGGCTGCCATGGTTCCTGAGCCTGTCGAGGGGCGGTGTGACAGCCCTACAAACCGATTAATTTTGCCATTTCTTCGGCCCGCCGAAGCGGACGTTGATGCCGAGCAGAGAATAAGGAGTTTTTTTCGTTGTGAATCCATATTCAAAGAACAGGCCGAGGTGACGAAAAGGATTGAAACGAATACCAGCACCAATTTGCGCATACAGGCTAAACTGAGGTTCGGGCCATTTTTTGGGCGAAAAGGTGGTCAATGCTCCCACAAGGCCGGAAATGTAAGGGTCGATGACTGAAAACTTGGGCCAAAATGCAGAAAGAATATGTACTTTTGCCGTTTCTCCAAGGTAGCATTGGAATGTGGGATGATGAAAGTCTATATCGGGGCACATTTTCTCTCGGAAAATGGATTTGTAGCAAACATCCAAATCCAGTCCACATTCGAGCCAATCATTAATGCCATACAAGACTTGAACATTGCCACCTCTCATGGTCATGGTCGAGGCGACAAAATTGTCTTCCATAATCTTAAACGGGTCAAGGATGCTTTTGCTGTAGGACGCGGTCATGGTCATTTGGCCTTTGATGTAGGCTGGCTTTGGGTCTCTGGGAAGGTTTTCTTGCGCAAAGCCAAAGCTCGTCAGCAGCATGAAAGCCAAAAAGAAAGCGTTTTTTCTCATGGTTTGTAAATTTTATTCCTGGTTTGTCGTTGTTTTGATTGTGGTGTGATAACGAGGTTGCTGTTGTTTTTATTGTCTGGTTTGTAGGGCTGTCGTACCACGGCCGCCGCCGAAACCGTTTTTCGTTGTGGCGGCTGCCATGGTTCCTGAGCTTGTTGAAGGACGATGTGACAGCCCTACAGACCGATTATTTTTGCCATTTCTTCGGCCCGCCGAAGCGGACGTTGATGCCGAAGCGGTGGTACAAATGATGTTTAAGAGAGTTAGCTGACTCCTCGTAAAAATCATTCAGCGTATTATATGTTCGTTCATAGAAGATGCCAAAATACTTCCATGGGTTGATAGCTATTCCCCAACCGCCTGAAATGTATGGTGAAATGTCGTTTTTCAACGATCCTGACACACTTTCTTGAAAAGGGTCTACTCCTTCTTCGCTTATGACACTGCAAATGTAATGGTGCATTCCCGCTCGAAGCAAAATATATACATCCAAGAAGTAGAAACCAGGCAATAATAGAGTTATAGGATGCATCTTGGCTTGAATTCCGTAGGCTATGTAATTATTTCGGTATTGACACCAATAAGAATTGCCGACTCCATAAAAAGAGTTGCCCTTTCCGTAATCTGCATAAATACCAGCCATACACCAATCGGTAAAGCCATAACATTCACTGAAGCATATCTTTGGCGCTTCACCTCGTTGGCAACTGGCAGGTTGCTTCTCATAACCCAAATTAATGAAGATGTTGCCTTTGTTGAAAGGCTTGGAAGAGGTGAAAGGCATTTTGCTTTGCGCAAAGCCAAAGCTCGTCAGCAGCATGAAAGCCAAAAAGAAAGCGCTTTTTCTCATGGTTTGTAAATTTTATTCCTGGTTTGTCGTTGTTTTGATTGTGGTGTGATAACGAGGTTGCTGTCGTTTTTATTGTATGGCTTTTTTGATCGTTAACGATGCCGCAAAATTATAGCCTTTGTCCTTTGTGGATTGCGGGTGTGTCGGTATTTTTTGTAAGTGTGTCGGATTCCATTGTAAGTGTGTCGATATGGTCGGTAAGTGTATGGGCGCTGAGGGCTTCCCTTAGGGCGGGCCACTTGCGCACCGAGATGGGCAACGCCGTGCCGTCGGTCATGACGGCATGGTGCTGCCGGCCCTTGCATTGCACCTCGGCCACGCAGTCGAGGTTGACGATGGCGTTGTGATGGATGCGGACGAACGGATAAGGCGCCAAGGCCTGCTCGAAATGGCGCAGGCTCAAGGCGCAGGTGATGGGCGACCTATTAATAAGGTGGAGCGTGCAGAGGTAGTCATCGCACAGGATATGCGAGATTTGGGCTGCCTCCACCTGCCTGAAGCTTTTGGCTGTCTTCACGATGATCCGATCTTGGTGTGCTTCCATGCTCAGTCGGTCACAGTAAACTCGCCATAGTACTCGTCTCCATTGGAGAGCGTGAAGGTGACGACGTAGTCGCCCGCATCGGTGATGTAGCATTGGAACCCCGTGGGGGTCATTGTTGATAGGCAATCCACCGTGACACCAGTGGTCGTGGTGATTTCCACCGCCACTTGGCCGATGTTTTGTGAGAAGGAAACCATAAGCGTGTGGCCGCTGATGGAGGCATTGATGGTTGAGCCTTTGGGCTCTGCATGAACATTCGCTTCTTTTATGGCGATATGGCTATGCCCATCAATAACAGTGAAGCCATTGGCGTTGCCCCAGGCTGTTGACAACAGAAGCCCGAGCAGCAAAACAAATTGTTTGATTTTTACGTGTCGCATAATTGTAGCGTTTTTAATGTTTTTGACGCTGCAAAAATATGGCGAAAAAATGGGTTGGAAGCGAAATAAACGGTTGCAAAAAGTTGCAATATCTAACGATTTGACTTTTATTGATTTAAAACAATATTTCTCAAAAACGTTATTATGTTTTGTTGGGCATGGAAGGCCGTTTTTAGTGTTTTTTCGTAGCGTTTCACCGACGAATAGTCCCGATTGAGAAGGATGGCGGCTTGTTTCTCGTCCAAGCCCAATAAGTAAAGATGGCACAGATTGACCAAGGCGGGCTTGGCTTTCAGGCCATGCTGTTCGAGCAGCGCTTCGATGGGTACAAAGTGGCGTTTGGCAGCCATCGACAATTGTTGCAACTGTGCATCGGTGAGGACGAGTTCAGGGAAAGCCTTGGGTGTGGCCAAGCGTTTGATGTTTTGCCCTTGGACGGACTGGACGATTGCTTGGCAAATGGGTTCCTCCATAAAGGCCAGAAGTCTGTCCTGGGCTTTGGCTGGCTCTTCCGGCTTTTGGCTTTCGATGTATTGGAGTTTCTTTTTGTTTTTATGATAGAGCCAGGCGATGGCCAACAAGATGAAAAGCAATACACCAATTGCCACAGCAGTCCATCGTGCGTTTTTCCTTATTTCGAGTTGATGCTGCCGTTCCAACGAGTTTTGCTGGAAAGTGTTATATAATTCAGTGAGTTGCGATTTGATGGCACTGTTGTTTTCCTCTTGGTTGGCAAAGGGTACCAGGAAATCGGCATATTCAAGGATCTCCGATTCTTTGCCTTGGGCTTTGCAGATTTCAACCAACCATTCGGCTGCTTGCTTTCTTGATGCCTCGCTTTGACTATTGCAGTACACAGTTTTTAAATAATACCATGCTGAATCAAGTTGTTTCTCATTATAATAGACTTCTCCAATTGTCAGATAACGAGATAAATATTCTGCTTCACTATTTGATTGGTTGAGTATATGGTATAACTGTGAAAGTGTGTTTTCTTTTTGTCTGTCCTTTTTATAACATAAAAGTGAGCGCAAAACAAAAATATCCCTAAAAACTAAACTGTTTGTGTCATGTAGTATTTTGATAGCATTTCGGTAATAGTAATCAGCAGTGTCTAGCTGATTCAATAAATCATAATTACTTCCAATTTCGTATAGCATTCTGGATAATTGCCAGGAGACATTGTTTAGCTTCTGGTAATAGGTCAGTGATAGCTGTGCAAAATAAATGGCCTGTTCATGGAGATACAAATCAGAAAACACATCTGTCAATCTCGTATACGTCAGTGCCATGAACTTCGCCTTATAGCCTACCAGCTCCTTTTCCTCAAAATGGTCTTGCATGATGTCCAAAGCCTTCATGTATTCCTTGCAGGCCTCCACCGCGCTGTCGTTTTCGTAGTAGCCTACGCCGTTCATGTAGTGGGCGCGGGCGGAGAGGAAAGCGAGGTTGGGGGTTAGGTTGGAGATTTTTTTTGAATCCCCCGCCCTTTGGGCACCCCCTTTCAAAGGGGGAGGGGGAGCCCCGCGCACGAGGCTGTCGAAATAGGCCATGGCCTGCTGCAATGCCTTGCGGTTGCGTTGCACGGAATCGTTTTTGTAGAGGGCCTCGGCCAACAGCAATTCGTAATAATGGCGGTCGGTAGGGTCGGTAGAGACGGTGTGCACACCGTCTCTACAATCCAGCAAAAGAACCAACGCGCTGTCGGGCCGCTGCTGCATCACGCTGTCGATGACGGACAACGGGATGGTGGTTTGCGGCAACGCAAAACCTTGTGCCTCAGTGGTATCGTTGCTGCATGAGGTCACGCAAGCCAACAGCATGGCCCACAGCAACAACATCGCTATCGTCCCTCGGTTTTTCATGGGAACAAAAATAGGAAAATTGTGCCAAAAAATGCTTTGTTTTTCTTGACAATTCCATTTTTTCCTACTTTTGCGTCTATCAAACGCATGTTTTTGAGAAATAGAACAACCTTAAAATAACGGAATTACTAACAAAAAAGTTTCACTATGAAAAAGACTGTATTAATGATGGCCGCCCTCTTGTTGGGCTCAATGGCCTTTGCACAGACTGAAGACAAGGCGCAAGCCGTCGACCAGTATGGCAACAAGGTGAACGTCAAGTCGTTGCAGACTTCGAGTCGCGACGGCATCTTGGTGTTCGAGTCAAAAGACAAAGACTACAAATTCTGGTTCGATGCCAGAGTGCAGGTCGATTTTGGTCACTATTTCGGTGCCCAAGAATGGGCCGACCCGATTGGCTCAGGCGCCAGCATTCGTCGCGCACGCTTTGCTGCCAAGGCTCAAATCACCCCTGAATGGTATGGTGAGATCGATATGGAACTCGCCAATGGCTCCTTCGAGCTGAAAGACGCTGTGGTTCGTTACAACGGCTTGAAGAACTGGCAGTTCACTGTCGGTAGCATGAAGCCCGACTTCACCATGTCGCGCAACACCTCTTCACGTTACCTCATGTTCATGGAACGCCCGATGGTGATCAACGCCTTCGCTCCCAGCCGCCACCTCGGTGTCTTCGCCAAGTACACCAACAAGTACTTCTTCGGCAGTGCCAGCGTGCTCTTCCAGGAAATCGAGGGCCAAGAGACCCGCGACTTCGTGGAGACCAACAACAAGGACTATGGCATGGACGAAGGCCTTTCCTATGTCGGTAAGGTCGTGGTACGCCCCATCAACGAAGACAATGTGGGTATCCATGTCGGTGGCGCCGTGATGTACGATGCCCCAAAGACCTCCGATGAGATGGGCATCTATAGCGGAACGCGTTTCAGCTGCCGCAACACCACCAACATCAGCCGCAAGAAATACATCGACACCGACGACATCAAGAACACCGACCACAACCTCATCGCCACCGCCGAACTCGCTGGCCACTACAACGGCCTGCGTCTCGAAGGCGCCTGGGTGTCGGATTGGACCTACATGAAGCCTGAGACCAACATCACCGAGCCTTATCACTTCCAAGGCTGGTACGTGGAAGGTGCCTGCCTCCTCCTCGGTGGCAAGCAAAGCTACGACTCCGACGGCGCCAAGTTCAACCGCGTGCGCACCGGTCGCAGCTGGGGCGACATCGAACTCGTTGCCAAATATGAGTTCCTCGACATGAACGACTACGAAGGCCGTGGCGACCAAGCCATCTATGGCGGTTCCGCCGAACTCTACGGCGCTGGTCTCAACTTCTACTTCTCTAAGAACGTGAAGATAGGTCTCAACTACCAGTATGTCAACAACGACCGCTATGCCAACGGCAAGGGCAAGCTCAATGTCGGCCTTGACGCCGATGGCAACCCGACCAAGGACTTCACCAAGGTCACCGCTGCCGACGGCGAAGCGGGTGTGAACTACCACATGCTGCTGGCCCGTTTCCAAGTCGCTTTCTAATTCATCAAATCGTCTAACCTTTTAAAATTGAGAATAATATGAAAAAGATAATGTTTGTGGCATTAGCCCTTTTGGTCGGTCTCGCTTCCTGCGTCAAGGACAAGCAATATCCTGGCATCAATATCGCTAACGTTTCTTATGCACCTACCGCCGTACAGGCGACAGATGATGTCACGGTGACGGCCACCATCACCAGTTTCAAGGACTTCACCGCCAAGTTGGTGTATACCATCGGCGACGAAAACAAGGAACTGGCCATGACCGCTGCCGAGGGCAACCTCTATAACGCCATCATCCCCGCCCAACCCGACGGGACCAAGGTGAGTTTCTACGTGCAAGCCATGAATGGCGAGGTCACTGCGGCCTCTCCCGTGATGGAATATGAAGTGGGTGCTGTCGCCATCGACTACAGCGTGCTCCGCCTCAACGAGCTCAACGGCAACGACAAGTTCATCGAAATCTACAACGCCGGTGCCGATGCCATCAACCTGAATGGCGTTTACATTGAGAAGGATGGTGCCCAAAACTGGATTGGCGACAACACGGTGAAGATCGATGCTGGTGCCTATCTTGTGCTCTATAGCGAAGATGTCGTCGCCAACCATCCCGAAGTTCCCGAAGCCCTGATCTTCCACAGTGGTCTCTCCGCCAAGAAGAACGTCCGCATCCAGCTCTTCACGCCTGCTGGCGCTTCCATCGACGACTTCAATCTGACGGCCATCGAGCTGAACGGCGAAGCCTACGGCTACGCCAGCAACCAAGCTCCCGCTTCCTACAGCCGCAATGCCGATGGCAACTGGTACTATGCCGATGCTACTCCGGGTGCTGTGAATGTTGACGGCGCCAATATCGTCCTCGGCCTCGAAGGTGGCGACGTGCCGCCCACTCCCGAGCAGCCCGACTACACCAACATCGTCCTCAACGAGTTGAACGGCAACGACAAGTTCATCGAGATCTACAACAAGGGCAACCTCGACCTCTCGCTCGAAGGCATGACCATCATGAAGGACGACTATGTGGCTGGCGCCACTTGGACTGCCGACGCCACCGTCGTCGTTCCCGCCCACGGCTATGTGTTGCTCTACAGTGCCGATGTCGCCATCGACCATCCTGAGCAACCCGAGAACCTGTTCTTCAACAGCGGCTTGTCGGCCAAGAAGACCGTCCGCATCACCCTCTTCATGCCCGATGGCTCGGTGAGAGACGAATTCACCAGAGGCACCACTGGCGAATGGGGTCAGACCATCTCATCTGTCGACGGCTCCTACGCCCGCACGCCCGACGGCGGCGACTGGAAGCTGGCCGAGGCCACGCCCGGCGCAGCTAACCCCGCCACTGGTGATGACATCCCGCAGGAATAATTGGGTTTAATACCATGTGAATCGGCCCTTCGACAGGCTCAGGGACCTTTGCTTATACGAAAGTTAAGGGTGCCTGAGCCCGTCGAAGGCTCCGAATTTTGAATTATTATATTTTGAATCTTAAATAACTCTATGGCAAAAGAAGAAATGAAAATCGGCGAAGTTTCGAAGCCGAGATTTGAGTTCCGCTCCTTCGGACAGTGCTTCTGCGAGGCCCACAAACGCATGGCCCGTCTGTCGATGCCCGTCCCCGAGAAGGTTTGGGAGCGCCTCAGCGACGAGATCTATATCATCTCCCGCAAGAACGACATCAACAACACCAAGATACGCGACGGCAAGATGGACATCAAGACCTTCGTGCAGAGCGTCGACGGCCTTGAGCAGTGGAATCCCCTCATGAAGGGCGAGTTTCCCATCAGCCGCGAAGTGCTCG
>CAMUYT010000045.1 GCA_947164955.1 uncultured Bacteroidales bacterium
GTCGTCTTGCTCCAACTGCCATGCGGCGTTTTCCAAGTCGCGTAAAGAAGCGAAAGGAGGCGTGTTGTAATTGGGGTCGTTGTCGAGGAAGTCACCGTCATGCGACAGTTTCATGCGCAATGCGCCCATGCGACTCTCATCGAATACACCGAGCAAATAATCACTCTCATGTAAGCTCTGCCGTTGGCGTTGCTCGGTTTTGGCGCGTAGGCTTTCGCGACGGTCAAGCAGCACACGCCCCCAACGGTCGGGCGACGAGTCGAGAAACAAACCGAAATTGCTTTTCGGTTCAGGAAGATACTGCCTGCCTGTAAAAAGCTGCAAGTCAGGGTCGAGCAGATGACAATGGCGGTCGTGTAACCACTCTTCGGTAAACTCGAACGAAAACACCTCATGGCCACGCACCAATTGAGCTGTCAGTAGGCCCATCAGGATAGGCTCAATAGCTTGCGCATCATCAAAATAGATGTATATCTTCTTATCCATGGACTCAATCGTTTAACTGTGGCCGTTTTGTGCTGCGACGGGGTGTGGCCAATCCGGCATCCTGCAGTTTTCGGCCCAAAACATCGTCACGGGCAATGAGTAGCAAATCGTCCTGAAGCCCAAGTACGATAAGCACGCGGAAATACATTCCAATGGCCACGCCTTCGTCTCCTCGCTCAATCTTAATCAAGGTGTTGCGCGAGATGCCCGCGCGTTCTGCCACTTGCTCGGACGACAAGTCACGACGCAGGCGGGCCAAATGCAGATTCTCGCCCAACATGAGTAGCATTCGTTCATGCTTCGGCAATAATGGTCGTTTCATAATGTTCGTAATTTTGCGCAAAAATACACATTTTTGCGTATGATTACATACATTATCTGAAAATTATTGTTTTTTTTTACGCAGTTTTTTGTTTTTTGTTATTTTTGCAACCTATTAATAAGGTTATCCCGCTATGCGCAAAATATATTTCATCCTTCTCCTTTTGGTTTTGGCTTTGCCTTCAAAAGCCGCCTACCTTCTCATCCCCATGGACAACACCCAGACCAACCACTTGAAGGCCTACGGCGTGGCCTATTGGGTGCTGCAACGCGAGGTGGAAATCAGTTGGTTGCTGAACTATAGGGGAGGGAGCTACCTCATTCCTTACCACGAGATGTTTGAGCGCGAGTGCAAGATGCGCAACGTGTCATACAATGTCATCGCCGACGCACAAGCCGACGCCATCCTGGCCGAAATCGCCGACCCGGGCGTGAATATGGACGAGATGAAACTGCAAAAAGTGCCGCGTATCGCAGTCTATGCACCAAAAAACAACCTGCCTTGGGACGATGCCGTCACCCTCGTGCTGACTTACGCCGAAATTCCTTACGACGTGGTATACGACGACGAGGTGCTGCAAGGCGTGCTGCCCACCTACGACTGGCTCCACCTGCACCACGAGGACTTCACAGGACAATACGGCAAGTTCTGGGCTCGCTACCGCAACTACCCTTGGTATCAGGAGGATGTGCGCACACAAGAAGCCACGGCGCAACGTTGGGGCTTTTCTAAGGTGTCGCAGTTGAAGCTGGCTGTGGCCAAGAAAATCCGTGAGTTCGTGGCGGGTGGCGGCTACATGTTCGCCATGTGCTCGGCGCCCGACAGTTTCGATGTGGCCCTTTCTGCCGAAGGTCTCGACATCTGCGACTATATGTTCGACGGCGACCCCATCCGCAGCGGCGACCCGCAACGGTTGAACTACGACAACTGCTTTGCCTTCACCGACTTCAAGGTGTCAACCAATCCGCAGGAATACGAAATCTCGAACATCGACGTCACCCAAGGCCGAATGCAAAAGGTGAGGGAGGAGAACGACTATTTCCTGCTTTTCGATTTCTCGGCCAAGTGGGACCCCGTGCCGACCATGCTCACGCAATGCCATGAGCGCTTGGTGAAAGGCTTCATGGGGCAGACCACGGCTTTCCACAAGGCCACGGTCAAGCCGTCGGTGGTGGTCTTGGGCGACAATGCGGCTCTCGACGAGGACCGCTACATCCACGGAAACTTCGGCAACGGCTTCTGGACCTTCCTCGGCGGCCATGACCCCGAGGACTACCAGCACATCGTCGGCGATCCGCCTACTGAGTTGGACATGCATCCCAATTCGCCGGGCTATAGGCTCATTTTAAACAACATTTTGTTCCCTGCGGCAAAGAAAAAGGAACAGAAAACGTGAAAATGTTTATATTTGCCGCTTCAAAATGAAGTAAAACATAAAAATCATAGACTATGAGAAAACAACTACTCCTTAGCTTTGCCCTGCTGTTGGGCATGGCATCGCTTCAAGCCAAGCCTGTCGACGTTTCCAAAGCGCAACGCTTAGGGCTGAATTTTGTCCAGCATAAGGCCGTGTTTGCCAATAACGATGTGCAAAGCATCGATTTGGCTTACACCTTTCGTAGCGGTAGCGGCATGGCTACGGCCTACGTCTTCAATTTAGATGGTGGCTTTGTCATTGTGGCAGCCGACGATTGCGCGTCACCCATCCTGGGCTATTCCGACTGCGGCAATTTCGTTTACGAACAAGCCCCCGGCGGACTCCTTTTTATGATGGCCGAACATTCTCGTGGCATTGAAACGATGGTAAATCAAGGCGCGAAGGCCAACAACGACATCCTGAGTCGTTGGGACAACCTGGAGGATTTCGGTGCCATGCGTCCCGCAAAAGGCCAACCTGTGGTAGGCCCTTTGGTGGAACAAAAATGGAACCAGGACTCGCCCTACAATATGTATGTGCCTGCGGGTTGCCCGACAGGTTGCGTGGCCACCGCCATGGCACAGCTGATGAAATACTGGGAATGGCCTGCCCAAGGCACAGGTGAGCACAGCTATCAATGGAATGGCCAAACGCTGAGCGCCAACTTCGGCGAGACCACCTACGATTGGGCCAATATGACCAACAGCTATGGAGGTAACTCAAGTCAGGAACAGAAGGTCGCTGTGGCCACTTTGATGTATCACTGTGGCGTTGCTGTCGACATGCAGTACGCCCCCGATGGTAGTGGTGCCTATTCACAAGACGTGCCAGGCGCCATCAATGCTTATTTCTCTTACTCCGACCATGCCACCCATATCTCTAAGGGCGGTAGCTACAACGACTGGATCGCCTTGCTGAAGTCGAATATCGACCAGCAAATCCCGATTTATTATTCGGGCCAAAGCAGTCAAGGCGGCCACGCTTTCATCTGTGACGGTTACGACGAGGACGATTTGTTCCATTTCAACTGGGGCTGGGGAGGCTCCTCCAATGGCTATTTCCTCATCGATGGCGAAAACTTCGATTATTCGGGCAGTCAAGCCATCGTCTACGACTTCATCCCCGACCATGTGTACAACGATATGCCTAAGGCTCCAGATGGCTTAAGCGTGAGCATCGACAGCGACATTTCGCGCACCGCCCATCTCACTTGGACCAATCCTACCGAGACTGAGTCGGGTGAGCCACTGACGGCATTGGATAAAGTGATTGTGAAACGGAATGGCGTCGTCGTTCAAGAGATGGACGGAGTCGCTCCTGGTCAAGTCATGAACTGCGACGATGAAGTGCCCTTCTTCGACCAATTTGAATACACGGTTTTGGCAGTCAGTGGCGATGTGTACGGCCGCACGGCTTTGACTTCCGCAGTTTTTGGCCCCTATTGCGAGTGGACGGTCATCATGACCTCGGCCAGTTTCCAAGGTTGGGATGGTGGCGGCATCACCGTGCAGAACGCGGCTGGCTCCTATATCGACTTCTTGACCACTACCACAGCATCGGCACAGATGCAACGCTTCCAGATGGCCCTCGGCAACAACAACCTTTATTGGACAGCCCCCAACTCCAACATCAGCAATCTCTCCTTTAAGATTAAGGACGCTGAAAACCAAATCGTTTATCAATACGAAGGTCCTTCATCAGGCTTGGAAGAGGGTTTGCTACGCACCATTAACAACACATGCGGCAATGAGGTAACTTGCGAGGCACCCTATCGACTGAAAGCCGTCACCGACCCCGAAAACGACCGCAACATCATCCTCACTTGGGAGTCGGACTACACACCTGAATTCGGCTATAACATCTATCGTGATGGCTTTTTGTTCAACATGGCACATGAGTTGCAGTATGTCGACGAAAACACCGACGTCGGTGGCCATTGCTACTATGTCACGGCTTTGTGCAGCGGCGGCGAGACAGCCAACTCCAATGAGTATTGCGCCACTTCAGGCACGGGCTGCGAGCCGCCTTATGACCTCTATTTTGAATACACTTCGAACAACAAGGTCCAACTGACCTGGTCGGCTCCCGACAATGAAAACGTCACAGGCTATTATGTTTTCCGCAAGACGGCCGACACTCCCTACAAACGCATCAAATCGGTGAAAACCACCACCTATAAAGACAATTCAGCGGTGGCAGGGACAGTGTATCAATACACCATTTCGGCTTATTTTGAGAATACACAATGCACTTCGGCTTATTCCCAAGCCCTTGTCAATCCTGACGAGTTCTTTGTCGAGGTGGACTGGGAAACTCTTCCTGGCTTGTTAGCCGTCGAATTGAACGAGGAAGAGACCGAGGCCCTTCTGCGCTGGGAGCCAGCATATCAAGCCACATCCTATGACGTGATGCGCAATGGCACGAAGATCGCCGAGGTGACCGAACTGGGCTTTGCCGACGCCGACCTAGAGGCAGGGGAGACCTATTGCTATCAAGTCGTCGCCCATGGCGATGGTTTTGAGAATGCTTCCAACGAGGCCTGCGTGGAAACGCCAAACGCTCCCGAGCCTCCTGTCTTGCCTTGCTCGGCTCCGACCCAGCTGTTTTGTGATGACAGGCCTGCATTAGGCTTCTCTACGGCCATCCATGTGGAGTGGCAAGCTCCTGAAGATCGTGTTCCCGATTCATATACCTTGTTTGTGTACGACATGATTGCCAATGATACCACAATCCTCACTGGTTTGACCGAGACTGTTTACGAATCCTTGTATTCGATTGATGGCACCGATAAGATTTTCCAGGTGAAAGCAGTTTATCCCGAATGTGAATCGGATTTCGCCTTGACGGCAAATGGAGACGATTTTGTGCGGTTTACTAGTTTGTCGGTCAATGAGTTGGCTGCTTCTGTCAACCTTTATCCCAATCCCACTTTAGGCATTTTGACCATCGAAGCGGAGCAAATGAATGCGGTGGGCTTGTACAACCTCGTTGGACAATGCCTCATGGAAAAGACGGCTGAAAACGATAATGCTGTCCTTGACTTGAATGGGTTTATGGAAGGTGTCTATTTCGTTAAAGTCACCACGTCGCAAGGCTCAATTGTCAAAAAAGTGGTGAAAATGTAATCCTGTTTTCCAATAATTTTTTATCTTTGCGCCCTTGAAAGAACAAGAATAACAACAAAATAAAAGCTAAACAAATGAAGAAGTCTTTACCTTTGATGATGTCGCTGGCACTGTTCGCAAGCCAGCTCATCGCCTCGCCGGTCAGCGTGGAGCAAGCCCGCCACATCGGCATGAAGTATGTGCAGAGCCACTCTGCCAAACAAGTTGCCAACCTCGATTTGGCCTACACTGAGATGACCGAAAGCGGCACCAACGCCGTCTACGTCTTCAATTTCGATCTTGGCTATGTCATCGTCTCAGCCGACGACGTGGCCTATCCCATCCTTTCCTATGGTGAGGGAGAGAATTTCGACGTCAACAACGTCCCCGACGGCCTGGCCTACTATCTGGGCCACTACGCCCGTCAGATCAACTATGCCGTAACCAACGGCTTGGAGCCTGAAGCCGAAGTGGCTGCCCAATGGGCTCACGTGATGAGAGACGGCTTCGAGAACGACAACCGTAGCACCCGTGGCGACATCGCCCCGCTGATTACCACCAATTGGAACCAAGACAGCCCATACAATTACTATTGCCCGGCTGCTCCCGGTGGCCCTGGTGGCAAGGCTTACGCCGGTTGCGTGGCCACTGCCATGTCGATGGTGATGAAGAAGTGGAACTGGCCCGATCATGGTGAAGGATCGCACAGCTACACTCCTGATGGCTATCCGACGCAATCGGTCGATTTCGGCGCTACCACCTATGATTGGAACAACATGCCCAATTCAATCAACAACTCCAACTACCAAGCCGTGGCCACGTTGATGTACCACTGCGGTGTGGCTGTCGACATGCAGTATAGCCCTTCTGGCTCGGGCGCCTATTCGCAAGACGTCCCGCCCGCGATTGCCAATTATTTCCGCTACACGGAAAATGCCCAGCGCCTCGACCGCGACGTTTATACAAAGTACGAATGGGAAGAAATGCTGATCCGCAACTTGGAATACGGTTTCCCGCTGTACTACTCGGGCAGCGATGCCAATGGCGGCCACGCCTTTGTTTGCTGTGGCTATCGTGAGAGCGACCGCAAGTTCTACTTCAACTGGGGCTGGAGCGGCTCGCTGAACAACTACTACGCCATCGACGCCCTCAACACGGGCTGGAACGGTAGCTTCAACGACAACCAAGCCGCCATCTACGACTTTATCCCCAAGTACATCTACGATGCCTTGATTCCTGCCGTCGAGGATTTGAGCGTGGAAGCCATGAATGCCAACTCGAAGACCGGCGTCATCTCTTGGACCAACCCGACCGTCAATTTGGGTGGCGAAACGATCGAGAACATCGAACAGGTGGTGGTGATGCGCAACGAGGAGCAAATCTACACCGAAAACAACGTCCAAGCTGGTGAAGTGATGCACATCGAGGATGTCGTGGCCGACTACGACTGCTACACCTATCGTGTCTATTTCGTCACCAATGGTGTGAAAGGCCGTTTCGCTGAAATGAAATACCAATATGGTCCTACCTGCACTTGGAAAGTGGTTGGCCAAACGTCCAACTTCCAAGGCTGGAACGGTGGCAAGCTTCAAGTGAAGAACAGCTTCGGCACCGTGATGCAAGAAATCACCATGACCAGTTCGACCCCCATCAGTCTGCAAGTGCGTATGCCTGAAGGCAACATCAGCTTCGGTTGGGTTGCTCCTTCAACGCAAGTGAGCAGCCTGACCATCAACATCAAGAACTCGGAGAACGCCTCGGTTTATACCTTCACCGGCAACTCCAGCCAATTGCCTTCCACACCCTACTCGGGCGAGAACGACTGCGCTGGCTGCCAGCCGCCTACCAGCCTCGCAGCTGAATACCAATGGACAGGCGAAGGCTTCGGCACCATGTTGACCTGGGACTATGAAGGCGAACCTCAGTCGTTCAAGGTGTACCGCAGCGAGGATGGCTATGCCTACGAGGAAATCGCTACGGTCGACAAGACCTTGCACGAGTATTTCGACATCGTCGATGCTGGCCAATATACCTATCAGGTGACGGCTTATCGTTCTTATTGCGAATCGACACCGGCATGGACCACTGATGGCGAGGACTTCGTCAGCGTCGAGGTCACTTCGGTGAGCGAGAACGGAGAAGGCAGCATTAGTGTGTATCCCAATCCCGCCAACACCTTGATGAGTGTTGAAGCCGAAGGTCTTGAACAAATCATCATCTGCAACGTGATGGGACAAGTGGTCTATCAGCAGCGTTGCAGCGAAGACGGCGTGGTCGTCAGCACCTCCGATCTGGCTTCTGGCGTTTATACCATTAGCGTCAAGTCCGCTCAAGGTACGACGACGAAGCGCTTCACAGTGATGCATTGATAATTAATTATGGAGTGGGGAGAAGGGAAATCCTTTCTTCCCACTTTTTTGTACCCTATAAAATACATAAACAAATGAAAAAGAACATATTACTATTGACAATGCTGGCTGTCATAGGTACGACGCTCCAAGCGCGTCCTGTGAGTATGGAGACGGCACGCCGCCTTGGCCAATCGTTTGTGACAACCCATTTCGAATTCACGCGCCAAAGTTCAGACTTGACTTTGATACAAACCGCTTTTTCCGAAAGGGGAGAGGCTTGCTATTATATATTCAATGTGGGCGAAACAGGATTCGTTATCATCGCTGCCGACGACAATCACCGTCCCGTCATTGGCTATTCCGATGAAGGCTTGTTCGACGTGGACGATATGGCACCTGCTTTGGCCGATTATCTTGAGGTCGTACGCCAAGGTGTGGCTGAGGCCGCACTGCGAAGCTCGGCACCTGCCGAAGTCGCCGCCGATTGGGCTATGTTGGAAAAAACGGGCCGTTTGGTCTCGCGTCATGGCGGCCGTGAGGACGAATACCTCGTTGAGACAAAATGGAACCAGAATTATCCGTACAATTATTTCTGCCCTGAAGGCGAGGGCGGCCCCGGAGGCCACTGCTATGCCGGCTGCGTGGCGACGGCTGCCTCACAATTGATGAGGTATTGGAATCACCCGCTGCAAGGCCAGGGCAGCTATACCTATTACCCTGAAGACCATCCCGAGTATGGCCCTTTGACGGCCAATTTCGGAGAGACCACCTACGATTGGGACAATATGCCCTTGCAAATCAGCGCGGCTTCACCCCAAGAGGAGATTGAGGCTGTCGCTTTGTTGATGTATCACGCAGGCGTTTGCGTTGATATGAACTATCGCCCCACCAGCAGCGGCGCTGTCACTGGACGACTGTGCGAGCGGATGCCACAATTCTTCAATTATACTACCGCCATGGCCAACCTTTATCGTGAGGATTACACCCATGAGGCCTATATGCAGTTGGTCATCAATGCCATTGACATGGATTGGCCCATGGTGCATCGCGGTGGTGGCCATGCCTATGTGCTTGATGGGTATAACGACAACGACATGGTGCACTTTAATTGGGGCTGGAGCGGTAGCAGCGATGGTTGGTTCAACATCGATGACCATGGCTATACCGAGGGCGAAAGTGTCATCTACAACTATGTGCCTGCCGCTATTTATGCCGCTACGCCCAATGCACCGACCAATATGAGTGTGGTGGCCGCCAACGATGGCACACGCTCGGCCACGGTCACGTGGAAGAATCCTACGCTGACCATGTCGAATGCTGCATTAGCCACGATCGACCAAATTGTGGTGACTCGCGACGGGCAAGTGGTTTATACAGAAGACAATGTGGCCCCTGGTGCCGAGATGACCATTGTTGACGAATCTGTTCCCTATTACGACTGCTTCGATTACGCCGTGTACGCCATCACGGATGGAAAACGTGGTGCTTCGGCAAAAGTCAATCAAGTGTTGGTTGCACCCACTTGCGACTGGAAGATCATCATGCAGAGCTCGGCTTTCCAAGGATGGAATGGCGGCTATGTCTCGCTATACTCCACATCGGGAAAGGAAATCAGCCGTTACTCAATCTCCAACTCCGTGCCTGCGACGGTTGATTTTCCTGTTCCCGTGGGTAACATCGCTTTTGGATGGACGCAGCCTCAAACCAATGTGAACAACCTCTCAATGATCATTAAAGATGGAGAAGGGAACACGGTTTATATCTATTCGGGCAGTGCCTTCGGACTTGAGTCGGGCATCATCTTTGCCAGCAATAACAGCTGTGGCAATGAGCCACCCGTCGAAGCCCCATACGGTTTGCAATCTGAAATGGATGGCGACCAGGTCGTCTTGACTTGGGAATACGGTGGAGCCGGTGCGGATTATGGCTACAATGTTTATCGTGACGAACAGCTTTACGGTTTCTCGACGGAAATGCGCTTTGTCGACGAGAATGTTTCGGCAGGCCATTGCTATACGGTGACGTTTATGGGCACTGGTGGCGAGTCGGCTCATTCCAACGAGACTTGTGCTTCAGCAGGCGACTGCCTGGGTGCCACGAACTTCGACTATGAATACGTGGGCAACAACTACAAAATCAAACTGAAATGGGACAAGCCTGAGGCCGAAGGGCTGTCGGGCTACTATCTGTTCCGAAAGCAAGGCGAAGACGGTACTTACGAGCGCATCAAGTTGTTGAGCGCGTCGGCGACGACCTACACCGACAATACGGCCAACGTGGAAGGCGACTATTTTTACAGGCTTTATGCCTATTATAGTGCTACTGACTGCACCTCAGCCCCTGCCTCGGTGAAAGACAACCCGAATCTGTTTTATTTGAGGGTGTATTATTCCCCAACAGAGGTCGCTGAGGCCACGATGGTCAGGGCCGAGGTGTATCCCAATCCTGTCGACAACAGCCTAAGAGTGGAAGCCGAAAACATGAGCCATGTGCTGGTCTTCGATTTGCTCGGTCAGGTGGTTTTTGAAATGAATTGCGATGGTAATGTAATGGATATCAATGTCTCGAGCTGGAGTAAAGGTGTCTATCTGATGAAGGTGGAAACCGCTGAAGGCATCGCAACGCATCGTGTCACCGTGGTTCATTAATGGTCTTTTTTTCGACAATAAGTTTAAAATAGGTGTCGTATTTTGGAAAAATGACTATATTTGCGCCCTTAAAACTGAATCTAAATTAATTTCAACTACAATGAAAAAGTATGTAATGAGTTTTCTGGCTTTGGTTTTGGGACTGGGCATGGTGCAAGCCAATCCGGTCGATTTGAGCCAAGCCAAGTATGTGGGACAACAGTTTGTCCAAGCCAACTTCGAGCAGTCGCGCCAAAGCGATGACCTTACTCTGGTCTATACGGGCGTTTCGACCCGTGGCGATGCCTGCTTCTACGTGTTTAATGTCGGCAACACGGGCTTCGTCATGATTTCAGCCGATGATGTCTATCGTCCTATCGTTGGCTATTCCGACGAAGGCACTTTTGATGCACAGAACATCAATCCTGAGTTGGCCTACATGTTGAATGCACTGATTTCAAATCGTAGTGGCAAGCTCACTGGCAACCCGGCTCCTGCTGTCGCTGCTGAATGGCAGATGGTGATGAACCGTGGCGCTTTGATGTCGCGCAACGGTGGTCGTGCTGTTCCTTATCTGGTTCAGACCAAATGGGACCAGGGCAGCCCATACAACTTGTATTGCCCTGCCAATAGTGCAGGCCCTGCTGGTCGCTGCTATGCTGGTTGCGTCGCTACCGCTATGAGCCAAGTGATGAAGTTCTGGAACCATCCTGCAAAAGGTACTGGTAGCCATTCCTACTACTGCCCTGGTTATGGCCAACTGAGCGCTAACTTCGGCAACACCAACTATGATTGGGATAATATGCCCCTCACGCTTTCGAACAACTCTCCCCAAGAGCAAATCGAAGCCGTGGCCACTTTGATGTATCACTGCGGCGTGGCTACCGACATGATGTATGCCCCCGATGGTAGCGGTACGTATTCTTACCTTGTGCCTGGTGTCATTGCCAATTATTTCGGCTATACCAATCAAGCCGTGCTGAGAAACAGAGACAGCTATTCCTATACCAATTGGATGTCTATGTTGAAGGAATCCTTCGATATGGGTTGGCCGCTCTATTATTCTGGCCAAAGCTCTGAAGGCGGTCATGCCTTCGTTTGCGACGGTTATGACGATGCCGACCTGTTCCACTACAACTGGGGTTGGAGCGGTAGCGGCGACGGCTATTTCGATTTCGACCTCATCGACTACAACAGCTCCGATGGTGCCATCTTCAACTATGTTCCTAGCGATGTATACAACACCACGGCTCAGGCTCCCACCAACTTAACGGTGACCCCTGCACCCAACAATGAACTCGCTGCCACGGTCTCTTGGGTCAATCCTACCAAGACCTTGAACAACAGCAACCTCACGACTATCGATGAGATTATCGTCACCCGTAACGGCGAAGTCATTTATACTGAGAGCAATGTGACTCCTGGCGCCACGATGACCATTAACGATAATTCGGTGCCTCGTTTTGATGCCTTCAACTACACTGTTTACGCCGTCGTTCAAGGCTCACATGGCAAGATTGCCTACAAAAATGCCGTCAGCTTCGGCCCCACTTGCGGTTGGACGGTGCAAATCACACAGGCTGCCATGAACGGTTTCCGTGGTGGTATGATCCACATCTACAATGGTGCCGGTACTGACTTTGCTCAAATCACCACGACCAATTCGAGCATCCAGAGCATTCCTGTCGACATGCCTCTCGGTCGTATCGCTTTTGGTTGGTCTGCTCAGACCTCAGGCGACGCCTTCAATATGGGCTTCACCATCAAGAATTCACAAAACCTTACGGTCTACACCTATTCAGGCTCTTCTGCTGACCTGGAAGAAGGAGTCTTCTATTCGGGCAACAACAGCTGCGGTAGTGCTGTCGGTGAAGGTGCCCCCACAAATCTTATTGCCGTGGTCGATGAGGCTAACCCCAACAACATCAACGTGTCGTGGGATCCCATCCGTCCTAGCGGTTATGGCTATACAGTGTATCGTGATGACTTGCTCTATCGCCTGATCCCTGAAGGCACTTCGTTCATCGATGAGAATGCGCCTATCGGTGGCCACTGCTACTATGTCGGTTACCTCTTCGACGGTGGCGAGAATGGCCTTTATTCCAACGAGTCGTGCGCCACTTCTGGTGCCTGCTACGCTCCGACCAACATCGACTTTGAATACACGGGCAACAGTTACAAGATCAAGCTGAAATGGGAAAAACCCGAACCTGCTGATGGACTTTCGGGCTACTACCTCTTCAGAAAGTATGGCGAGGACGGCACTTACACGCGAATCAA
This sequence comes from uncultured Bacteroidales bacterium, assembly GCA_947164955.1. GTDB lineage: Bacteria > Bacteroidota > Bacteroidia > Bacteroidales > F082 > Limimorpha. The sequence goes on from CAMUYT010000045.1 coordinate 12,588, forward strand.
GCTGATCAGCGCCTCAGCCACCAGCTATACCGACAATACCGCCAACCAAGAAGGCCATTATTATTATAAGCTTTATGCTTACTATAGCAATTTGGACTGCATCTCAGCTCCGGCTTACTGGATTGGCGACAACAACCAATTCTTCCTGCATGCCTATTATTCAACCGACGGCGTCAATGAGCTGGAAGACAGCAACGTGAACCTCTTCCCGAATCCTACCTCAAGCAGCTTCACCGTGGAAGCCGAAGGCCTCAACCACGTGACGGTTTACAACCTGATGGGACAGAAAGTTTACGAAATGAATTGCCAAGACGAGTCAGTCGACATCAACCTGAATGTTGAAACTGGCGTCTATATGGTGCGCATTGTCACTGACAATGGTGAAATCACCAAGCGCGTGACTGTAATCAAGTAAGCATTGACTTACTGATATGAAAAACGGTTGCTTCGAAAGAAGCAACCGTTTTTTTGTTTTTTTTTATGGGTCTTTATGCCCGTTCCCAAACTTCAAAACGATAGGAATAATCGACTTGCGGGTCGTCGTCGATAACCTCAAGATCGACAAGATTCCATTCCTCGAAATTGATGTAGGGGAAGAAGGTGTCAGCCTCAAACGCTTTGTCGATGCGGGTCAGGTAGAGGCGGTCGGCTTTGGGCAGGAACTGCTCGTAGACCATGCCACCACCCATGATGAAGACCTCTTCCTCGTCTTTCACCATATCGAGGGCGGCATTGATGGAGTCGGCCAGCTCAAAGCCTTCTGGAGCCTCGTCGAGTCGAGACGAGAGGATGATGTTGCGACGGTTGGGCAACGCTTTGTGATTAGGTAGCGAGAGATAGGTCTTGTAGCCCATGATGACGGTGTGACCCGTCGTGATTTTCTTGAATTGCTTCAGGTCGCGCGAGTTGTGCCAGATGAGGTCGCCGTTGCGCCCGATGGCGCGGTTTTCGGCCATGGCTACGATGATTGATAGGGTCATATTAGTTTCCAGTTGTTAGTTGTTCAGTTGTAGGGCTGTCACAATTCCCCCTTCCAAAGGGGGCAGGGGGATTGGGCAGCTGTACATATTTATACCGAGACCTCGCCTTTGATGGCTGGCCACGGGTCGTAGTTTTCTAATGTAAAGTCATCAAATTTGAAGCCAAAGATGTCCTTCACCTCTGGGTTGAGATGCATGGTGGGTAGCGGTCGGGGCGTGCGCGAAAGCTGGGTCTTCACCTGCTCGATGAGGTTGTTGTAGATGTGCACGTCACCGAAGGTGTGGACGAACTCTCCGGGCTCGAGGTCACACACCTGCGCCATCATCATGGTGAGGAGGGCGTAGGAGGCGATGTTGAACGGCACGCC
>CAMUYT010000046.1 GCA_947164955.1 uncultured Bacteroidales bacterium
AAAAATTACACAAAATCCTTGCAAAACCGAAAAAAACACTATCTTTGCCTCGTATAACCATACAAAAAAAAAGAACATCACAACATTTAAACACCAACTTATTATTCACCAAAATCATTCAAAATGAAAAAGTTATTTACTTTAGCTTTAGCCTTGTTGGTGGCCACTGCTGGCTACTCGCAAGTAAGGAAACCGGCTTTAGACAAAGCCTTGACCAAGACGGCTACCAAGCAGAGTTTGAGAGGCACGGAAACGCCCAACCTCAACAACGTGCAAACCGAGCCTAACATGATGCGCAGCGAAGGCGAACTTGACTACACGACCTACGACTGGCAGTCGAACTCTGGCTACCTCAACAGGGTGGTGACATGGCCCGACGGCAAAGTCAACTTCGCTTACACCATGTCGAGTGACGGTAGCTTCAGCGACCGTGGTACGGGTATCGGCACCTACGACTCGAACACCGATGAATGGATTCCGCTCGGAGGCCGCATCGAGAACGAAAAGACCGGCTTCGGCGTCATCGCTCGCTACAAGGAGAACGGCCTCGTGGTGGCCGCCCACACCGCCAACGACCTTAAGATCTTCATCGTCGAAGACAAAGACAACATGACCCCCAACAGCGTCCAATATTCAATCAACACGGCCAGCGCAGTGTGGAGCCACCCGTCGGTGATGACCTCGGGCCCCAACCGCGACATCATCCACATGGTGGGCGCCGAATTTGACGACGGCGACCCCGACGGCGACGGCGTTGAGCATGGTATCAGATACTGGCGTTCGTCGGACGGCATGACCTGGGACAAGGAATGCGTCGCCCTGCCTTACCTCTCCGCCGAATACGGCACCGAGCACGGCACCAATGGTTACTACTTCATGGAGACCACCGACGACAACTGCCTCGCCCTCGTCATCAACACCGGCAACACCGACGGCATGGTGCTCTATAGCTACGACGATGGCGAGACCTGGGAAAGAAAGGTCTACTTCCACGACCCCGCCCCGGGCGTGTTGCTGGACGAATCGTTTGCCTATCCTCGTTGGACCTCGGTCCTGTGGAACAGCAACAAAGAAATGATGATGGCCTACGAGTTCAACTTCAGCGACCACCAAGGCCACTATGGCCCGGGCTTGGGTGGCGTCGCTTTTTGGAGCGAATACCTGCCCTACCACGGAGAAGGCGCTACCCCCTACGGCTTCGACCCGAACAACCCGATGCCGCCCACCCCGGGCAACCCCTTCATCATGGATAGTGCATACATCTTCACTGATATCTATGCTTCATGGTATTTCAGCAATGCCTCTCACGACATGTGGCCTGAATACTTCGGCTACCTGAGTCCATTGGATGATCAGGGTCAACCCATCCAAGACCCCTATGACTTTGAAGAATTCGCCCTCCTGTCGACCGATGCCCGCGAACTCCACGGTTCCTACAACAGCGGCGTTTGCGCCTTCCCCATGCTCTGCAAGGTGGACAACAGCGATTACGACTTGGTAGCCGTTTGGTCAGCCTTGGATGAGCTAAACATGGATGGCACCAACTATTTCTACAAAATCTTCGCCTCCTACTCGGGCGACGGTGGTTTGACATGGTCACGCCAAATCCAGCTCACTTCCGACTTCATGTATTCCTTTTCGGAGTGCGTCTATCCTTTGGCCACTGTGATTGGCCACACCCTCATCCTTAGCACCCAAATGGATGGCGGTACGGGCACCTACGTCCAAAACGATGCCACTGACACCGATCCCAACGACAACTACTACCAAGGCTTCACCTTCGAGCTGACTGACCTCTTCCCGAATGCCGGTGTCGGTTTGGAGGAAGTGAGCCACAACACCAACATGAGCTTGTTCCCCAACCCCGCTACCGACCAACTCAACGTCGTCCTCAACCAAGACGACGCCATCGCGATCTACAACGTCATGGGACAACAAGTGATGAACGTGGAAGGCCATGTTGGCGGCAACACCATCAACATCAGCAGCCTCAACGCTGGCGTCTACTTCATCAGCGCTGGCAGCGACACGCAGAAGTTCGTTGTGAAGTAAGTTTTCACTTACAGCATATGAAAAAAAAGAGACCCGTTTGGGTCTCTTTTTTTCGTAAAAAAAATCCAAAAAGACTTGCAAATCCCAAAAAAACACTATCTTTGCCTCGTATAAGCATACACAAAAAGAGCATAACATCAAATTATAAAACCTTATTATCCATCAAAACCATTTAAAAATGAAGAAGTTATTTACATTAGCATTGGCCTTGTCGGTGGCCTTTACAGGCTTCTCGCAAGTGGCCAAGGTGTCGAGCAAAATCAGCACCAAGCACGCTGCCCAAGCCATCAGCGTCACGGGCAACGAAGTGTTCCAAAACGTGGGTAGCCAAGCCAACATGACCCGCAGTGAGGCAGAGCTGGACTACACCTTCTTTGACTGGCAAACCAACACAGCTGCCAAGAACGAAACGATGAACTTCCCCGACGGCTGCGTGGGTATGTCCTACGTCTACTCAGGCGACACCGACCACACCGACCGTGGCACCCTCGTCGCCATCTACAACCCCGCCACCGAAGAGTGGACCACCAGCGAAGGCAAGATCGAAGACCACAAGACAGGCTTTGGCTGCGCTGCCCGCTATGGCCAAAACGGTATCGTGGTGGTTTCGCGTAACCCCAGCAGCAGCACCTGCGAGGTTTACATCATCGAAGACAAGGACAACCTGCCTCACGGCGACCTCGCCCCTGTCTACATTATGGACCCCATCCACAACCCTCACTTCCCGGCTGTCATGTGCACCGGTCCCGACCACAAAAACATCCACATCCTCGTCACTGGCTTGAACGAAGTGACCGAAGACGGCCAAACCAACCCCTTCTACTACTTCCGCTCAATGGATGGTGGCAACACTTGGGATGAGTACATGAGCATCGACTACCTCGGCCGCGACTACGCCCCCACCTACGGCTCTGGCCAAGACGCCTACTTCATCGAAAACACTGGCGGCGACCAACTCAGCATCGTGGTGAACACCCGTCGTGGCGACGGTGTCGTGTTGACTTCCAACGACAATGGTAACTCTTGGGACCGCACTGAGTACTATCACCACCCCGGCATCGATGTCGACTTTGGCGACCCGCAAGCCGACGGTGTCATGTACATGTATCCCCGCTGGACCTCAGCCTTGTATGACAACAACGGCATACTTCACCTCGCCTATGAATTTGGCGGCGGCAGCGGTGATGCCACCTCAACGAGCTACTACCCCCTCCTCGGCGGTATCGGCTATTGGAATGAAGAGATGCCTTACCACGGAGAATCAGCTCCCCAATATGGCTGCGACCCCAACAACCCGATGCCCATGGTCCCTGGCAACCCCTTCATCATGGACAGCGCCTACATCTCTCAAGACATTTATTTATCATGGTGGTTATGGAGCAATGCCACGCACCCCATGTGGAACGAATACATTGGCTACGTCACGCCTCTTGACGAATACGAGCGTCCCCTCGAAGATCCCTATTCAGCCACTGAATTCATTGATTGGAACTCACTGACGAGCGACAGCCACGGCCATTACAACGGTGGTGTCTGCGAAATGCCTGTGCTGGTCAAGACCCCCAGCGACGACCTGTTTGTTGCTGTGTGGATTGCCTTGGACGAGCACAACACAGGAGGTGCCACTGGTAACCAATACTTTATGAAACTCTTCACCCGCGCTTCCTTGGACAAAGGCCTGACTTGGACGCCCATGCAACAGATCACTTCCGACTTTATGTACCAACTTTCGGAATGCGTCTATCCGCAAGCTGCCATCACCGGCAACACCCTCGTGGTGGCCTGCCAGATGGACCAAGAGCCCGACTCCTACGTCATCGGCTCTGGTGGCGATGCCATGCCTGACGACAACTACTACCAAGCCTTTACCTTCGATCTGACCGAACTCTTCCCCGAGTATGACGGCGTTGAGGAACAAACGGTGACCAACACCAGCATGAACCTCTACCCCAACCCCGCCACCGACCAACTCAATATCACCCTCAACCAAAACGCTGAGATCGCAATCTACAACATCGTTGGTCAGAAGGTGATGAGCGTGGAAGGCCACGCTGGTGCCAACAACATCAACATCAGCACGCTGACGAGCGGTGTCTACTTCGTGAACGCCGGATCAGCCACGCAGAAGTTCGTTGTAAAATAATCCTTTTAAAAGGGAAAACAAAAAAGGAGGCTTCGGCCTCCTTTTTTTTATTGTTCCTTGCGGTGATTAACCACATCGACGGCCAGAAACACCGCCTTGCGATAAGAATCGGGGATGGCTTGGTTGGTGTTGGCAATATCGTAGCCTGGACCATGCAAAGGCGCGGCGCAAACCACCGGCAATCCAGCCCAATAATAGGCATAGCCGCCCAACGAGAGCAGTTTTAAGGGAAACACCCCCTGCTCATAGTGCATGGCCAACACGGCATCGTATTTCTTCCAGCCACCCGCCACAAACAGCTGCGACGCCGAGAAAGGACCGAAAGCGTAGATACCCTTCTTCTGAGCATCGCCTATCGCCTTGCTCACCTTATCGTCGTCGCCGGTGACGACAGTGCCCGCATGGGGATTGAGACCCATGACGGCAATCTTAGGCGAGCCGATGCCAAAATCGGTTTTCAAAGCCTGAACCAACGTGGTCAGCTTGGAGACAAGAAAGCGGATGTCGATTTGCGCAAGGGCAGTGCTTAGAGGCACATCGCCCGTGGCGAGGCCAATGCGCATCTGCCCGTTCACCAAAAGCAGGAGCGGGTCAGCATCCTTGTGGAACGACAGCAGGTAATCGCAGTTGCATTGGGCAACCTGAGGGCTGTCGGGCGACATCACCATGGCATCGACATAGCCATTCCGAAGGTCTTCGACGGCCCTTTTCATCGAAAGCACCGACATCTCAGCAGAGACACCGGATGGGCTTCCCGGCTCAATCTTCAGTTCGTTTTCAACGATGTTGATGATGTTGAACTTCTTGTCCCACGACTGACGAGCATCGCGTGTCAGCGAATAGTTGGGGCTCTCCATCCCGAAATTCTTCTTGTAATAGGAAAAAGCCTTCGACTGCCCATACAAGACCGGAGTGAGCGACTCAAACATCCGTGCATCAGAAAACGATTTCAGCATGATTTCGTAGCCGATTCCATTGAAGTCGCCCTGGGTAAGGCCGACTCTTGGAAGAGGAGTGGTAGTAGTAGGCATAGGCAGTAAATTTACTAAGCTGAATTTCAACGCGAAATCAGACTTCAAAAGTAGACAATAAAATCAAGAAAACAAAAAAAAACCGACTTTTTTACGAAAAAAGTGCTTTTTTGAAGCTTTTTATGATGATTTCTGTCGATCCAACCTGCGATTTGACGTAGTTTTGGCAGATTTCAGACGCTTGTGCATAAAAAGCAGTATCGGTCATCAGACGGTGGAACACCGCTTCCAACTCGGCAACGTCACGAACAGGGAAAGCCCCTTGCATTGCCACCAGATCGACGGCTTCCTTGAAGCTCGTATACTTTGGTCCAAAGACCACAGGGCAACCGAAAGTGACAGGTTCCTGGATATTGTGGATGTTCACACCAAATCCTCCACCAATATAGACGAAACGTGCATATTGATAGAGTTGGGAAAGGATGCCGATGGTGTCGACCACTAATACTCGCGGGCGCTTCGACAGGCTCAACGACCCTAATGGCTGGTCAGGATCCATTTTCGTGAAGCGTTGCGCTTCGGGGAACAAAGCCTTGATTTGATTGACATGGCCTTCCGAAATGTCGTGGGGCGCAATGATAAGGCAATAGTCGTCGGGCATCGTCGCCACAAAAGAAGCCAACAGTTTCTCATCGGGAGGCCAGGTGCTACCCGCAATAATGCACTCGCGTCCACCAATGAACTGTTCCACCGTTGGAAAGGGCCGAGCCTGCTGCGCGATGGCTGCAACACGGTCGAAGCGCGTGTCGCCACACACCGTGACATTTTCCATCCCATGATGATGAAGGAGCTGTGCCGTGACCTCGTCTTGCACGAAGAAATGCGTCACGTTCTTCAACTGCTTGCGGAACCACAGCCCATACGGCTTGAAAAAGTAAGAATCTGGTTTGAGAATCAATGAGATATAGAACAACGGGATGCCAGCCTTTTTCAAGGCCCGCATATAGTTGAACCAGAACTCGTATTTGATGAAGAATGCCGCTACGAAATGATGTCTTTTGACCCATTGTGAGGCATGGCGTGGCGTGTCAGAAGGCAGGTAGAGCACCTCGTCGGCCAAAGGATAGCCCTTACGGATCTCATAGCCCGAAGGCGAGAAAAACGACAATAGGATCTTGTACTGGGGGAACGCTTTCTTCAGCGCCTCGATAACGGGACGACCTTGCTCGAACTCGCCCAACGACGCAGCGTGGAACCAAATCCACGCATCGGGCTCCTGCGCTTGTTGAAAGGCGTGCCCAGCATTAGTCGACGCTTCGACAATCTCAGCGGTCCTATGTCTAGCCGCCCTTTGGGCCTTACGACCTTCAATCCACTGCTTGGCCTTGGTATTACCGAATAAAGCAGCGATCCTGATTCCTAAGGTATAGAGAAGAACTCCTATGGTGAAGAGCATCATCGTCCTTAGTTGTAGTAATACTCTTGTGGCTGGCGTTCGTAGGTCGGGATGTTCCACGTGACGCGGATGCCGAAATAGAGGTCGTTGTATCGCTTATGCGGGTCGGTGTAGCCCACAGGCTCCATGACGCCGGTTTCGGGATTGGTGAACACACGGAAGTCGTAGTCACGCAAGTCGCGGGTGCGGGCATAGGTAACCTCGAGCGAGACAGACATGTTGAACAAGCGGCTGTCGCTCAGCATGAGATAGCCTGCTTCAAGATGTACCGCTGGGCCACCGCGCATACGATCATAGCCATATTGGTAGTCGCCATCCACCGGATATGGCGTGTTGAGCAAAGCCTGGTGGTAGTCAATCTTAATACGGTTGCGGAGATAGCCCAAACCGGCTTGTACGAAGAAACCGCTGTTGGGGTTGGGACCAAAGGGAAACAACTTGCCCAATTCACCCTGCACGAGAAAGCCACGTTGGTTGACCTCGAAGGTGGAGATGCTTCCTGCGCCACCGATGATTTCGCCATCGACGGTCGTGATGCCCTCGCCAAAGAGTTCCATACGGTTGAGTTTCAACTTGCTGCCCACGATGAAATTGGCATTAGCCGTCAGCAGCCAGTTCGAGGCTGTCTTGAAGACGAAACCGCCACCCACGTTATGGTTAACGCCATACAAATCCTTGGTGTCGAGCGCAGGGATTTGGAAGGCATACCCGACTTGGAACATGGCTACGGGGATGGGCTCTTTCATGACGTCTTTGGGCATCTGGGCCAACACGCTTGTCGCAATGCCAAGCAAAAGGAAAAGTGAGATAAAGACTTTGCGCATGGTTAAGCTATTTCAATTTCAAACGAAAAATTCTGTGTTTTAGTATCAATCGGCAAAAATAAGAAAAAGGTCGCCTCACTGCGAGGCGACCTTTAATTTCACGTCAAAAAAAGACATTACTGCTTCACCACGCGGCGGACGAGGGTTTCGTCGCCCTTGCGGATGCGAAGCATGTAGATGCCGCAGTCGAGGTTGTCGATCTGGCAACTGTCGTCTTCCACCTGGATGCTCCTAACGAGCTTGCCCTCAACATTGTAGATATCGATTTGGCTCATGCCGGCGCACTCGATGGTGAACTTGTCGGTGGTCGGGTTGGGGAAGATGTTGACCATGCCGTCGTTTTCGTCAATGCCAGCGAAATAATTGGCGCAAGCGGTCTCGGAAAGGTCGGAAACGCCCTTCTCGAAGACCGACTGAACGGCATAGCAGTGTTGCATGTCGATGGCCATCTCGGTGTCGGTGTATTCGGTGGCGGTGATGTTTTCGGCAATCAGTTCGCCGTCGCGGTAGAGGTTGTAGGCTGTGGCACCTTCCACTGCGTTCCAAGCCGTAGCCATCAGGCCTTGACGGACATCGGTGATTTGTATGGCGGGAGCGACGTTGGTAATTGTTACCCAATAAGTAGCCGACAAGGCCATGCAATCTTCATATACGGGCGTCACCTCCATTTGGAAGCCGTCCTCCGTAGTAGTCGTGTAGGCATTGGTATCCACCGTAATCCACTCAAAACCATCAATGCGGAGACCATAAGTATCGGCATCGCCATTCCACGTCACCGTGACTTCGTTACCATTGAAGGAATAATCGAAGCCATCAACGGCGGCGCAAACACTCTTGGTCATGCAAACAGCTTCCGAATTGCAACCATAGATGGAATGCACTGTAACACAGAGGGTATTCTCGCCCACAATCGGGTCAAACGAGAAGCCCGTGGCACCGCCTTCTGGAGCTTTCTGAACGGTGTTGCCATTGTATGTCACTTCGTAATACTCCACGTCAGCGACATCGTTCCAAACGAAATGCAAGCCACTGTGATCCATGGCTACAAACGACAAGTTTACGATTGGAGCTGCATAACAAATCTCAACGCTGCTCCCTATGACGTAGCATCCATCAGCGACGGGTTTCACCATGACGGTTGTCAAGCCATTTTCAAGTTCGACTTCGTAGTAGGTTTCGTCGACAGTGGCCGCCAGCTCACCGTTGAGATAGACCTCGTATTGGCTTACGCCATTTATCGAATCCCAAGCCACGTCAGCGTGATTGCCGTCGGCCACATAATGCAGATTTTCGACCGCGCCGACAACGCAAACTTGGACAAAGGTCTCTTTCTCGCATCCCTCAAACACGGCCTTCACGGCCACATCATGTTGACCAACGGTTACATTGAAAGCATAAGTCAATTCAGTTGTCGTTCCCATTTGCTCATCATCCATAAAGATTTGGTATTCAACCAATCCCGTAGGATCTTCGGGGGCTTCCCAAGTGAGGGTGAGCAGCAGGTCGTCGTTCATGGTATAGTCGAGGTTCTGCACGCCTTGGCACAACGAAACTTCCACCTCGGCGCAGACATACTCGCTTTGGCAACCGTCGTAGGCGGCGTACACACAGTAGTTGTAAACGCCTTCCTCGACATCAGCGTCGGTGAAGGTCAGCCCTTCAACCAATTCGAGGAGCTCAGTGTCACGATACACCTCATACCACGCGGGCGTGCCGCTTTCGGGGGCTTCCCAAGTGAGGACGACATCCTGACCGTCAAGCTCGTAGGCCAAGTTGCGGATGGGGTCGCAGAACTCAGGCATCCCGCTGCCGCCACTGCAATTGACCTCGAAGGTCTGCGTGCCGCTGAAGCCGCCGCTGTTCTGATAAATGGTCGTGCCGTCTTCGTAAGAGATCACGAAGCTGCACTCCGTGGTCCACTGTCCGTTGGTCCAAGTGAGCGACACGGTGCAGCCCGAAGCCAAGTTGCGCGTGTAAGTGGCCGTACTGCCGCTCTGCACAGTCATTTGCTCAGAAGGCGTGCCGTCGGAATAGCTCACGTTGAGGTAGTTGCCTTGCCAGCCGTCGCCGTAGGAGTCGGTGAGCGAGAAGATGACGTTGCAGGCGTTCTTATAGTCGAAATTCAAGACGGTATGGCGACCGTTGACATCCACCATATCGAGGGTGAAGGGGATGACAAAGTCGGCAGGGGCGGCAGCATCCAAAGTGATGTTGAAGTCGGCATAGCCCATCAAGTCGGCACCAATCGTGCCATAGGGCTTTTCGGCTTCATGGATGGTGACGAACTCGTAGTCGGTCGACAAGGTACCCACCATGGTTTGAGCCAATTCGTTACCGGCATTGTCGACGAAAATGCGCAAGTCAGCGGTCTCGCCCGGATTGAGCAGGCCGTTGGCGTTGTCGTCGTCGAGAACAGCCGTGGCACCATATTGCATCAGGTAGTCGTAAACCGGCACGTTGAAGTTGAACGTACCCGTTTGCTCGCCATCGACATAAATCGAAATCGTGAACTTGATTTTCTCGTTGGCCGTCACGGCATCAGTGACCGAGAAGGCGAAAGCATCGGTGAGGGTAACCGTTTCGTTGGCGGCAAAGTTGGGGCATTCGGCTTCGCCATCAACGATGGTAACATTCACATTTTCAGTTGTCAGGGCAACCGACACATTGGTTACGGGGGCATCGGTGATATTTTGGAGCGACACCGACATCATGGCCGATTCGCCTGGGTTGAGGTGATGGTTACCATTGCCCGCAGCGTCGTTAAGCTCGTAGGCTTCGTATTTGATGGCACCCAACTGGATGGCCTCGACAGCGTCAAACACATTGATACGGCCAAAGCCGTATATATTGCTCTTGCCTTCGGCCAAGGGCACGGCAGTTTCTTCAAGGATGCGACACACTTCGGCGGGAGTCAGGTTGATGTCCTTGCTCAGCATCAAAGCCATGCAACCCGCAGCGCAAGGCGTGGCCATCGAGGTGCCACTCATGGAAGTGTAGCCCGTGTTGCTTTGGTAATTGATCGACTTGATGTCGACACCGGGGGCGCACACGTCGGGGCGGATGAGGCCAATGCCCGGGTTGTAGGCATAGTCGCCAAACTCGGTGTTCGACCAAGTGACGGGGCCATGCGAGGTGAAGTAGGCGGCGGCATCGTTGTAGTCGACGGCACCGATACACACCGAGCAGCTCTCCTTACCAGGATTCTCGTTCTGCACAGGATCTATATAAGGCGGAGGGCAGCTGCCTGGCACGCGCACGTTGTTAGGGATGGGGAATTGCCATTGGCTGTCGCCTTCGTTACCGGCAGCGATGGCGGCCACCACGCCGGCATCCAAGGCAGCCTCGCAGGTGTGGCGAAGCAAGGTGCGCTCGGACACGGAGGAATTGGCCACACCCAACGACATGCTGAACATATCGCAGCCATGCCCGACAGCCCATTGGATACCCGCCGAAATGGCATCGGCACCGCCACTGCCTTGCGAGTTCAAGCACTTGACGCACATCAGCGTGGCATCGGGAGCCATGCCCGTTTGCGAAGCACCGTGGCCATCGCCGCAAACCGTACCCGCACAGTGCGAGCCGTGGCCGTGGTCGTCCATGGGGTTGTTGTCGTTGTTATAGACGTCGTAGCCGTGGTTGGGGAATTCCGATCCGCCGTCCCACAGGTGCTCGGCAAGGTCGACATGGTTGTAGTTGACACCCGTGTCGATGACGGCCACCACGACGCCTTGTCCCGTGTAGCCCAAATTCCACACTTGGTCGGCACCCACTTGGGTGACGTTAGGCGTGATTTCGCGCGTGTCCGATGCGGGACGAGCCTCTTCGCCATCAGGGATCCAGTTACGTTCGATGGCATAGCCAATCATGTCAATGTCATTGCGTTGCGCAAGGCTTTGGATGGCAGTCTTGTTGGCCTCGAAGCTCAAGGCGTTGGCCATCCAGAGGATGTTAGGCTCGGTGGTCATGCCGTGGCGTTGCATTTCTGCAAGGGCATGACGCAAGTCGTACTGTGAAGCCGTAGCATAGGCTTTCAGCTCGTTGACCACAAACTCGCGGCGTTCGGAGCGGTTGACAAAATAGTCGGCACGGCGGTTCATCTCCGCACGGTCGTAATGCGACTTCATGATGACGACGACCTTGATCATCTCATCGTCGCTGCGGCGACCCATTTCCTCAGTCAGAAGCGGGTCGATGGTTTGGGCATATCCCCCAATGCAGAGGATGGCCGTCAAGATAAGGAATAATAACTTTTTCATATCGAATGACTTTGAATTTGAAGTGCAAATGTAAGAATGTTTTGGGAATGTCGTATCTTTGCAGCCCAATTTTTACCCATATATGGAATATAAATACACTGAATCCGTCCTTCCCAACGGAATCAGGCTGATACATAAGGAGAAACCAGGCGAAATCGCACATTTGGTTTTGATGGTTGAGACGGGCACCCGCGACGAACTCGCCCATGAGAACGGCCTCGCCCACTTCGTGGAACACACCATCTTCAAAGGCACGCAAAACCGCAAGGCCTACCATATCTTGAGCTGCTTGGACAACGTGGGCGGCGACCTCAACGCCTTCACCACCAAGGAAGAAACCTGCATCCAGGCCACATTCTTGAAGCAACACTACAAACGCAGCCTCGACCTCTTTGCCGACATCGCCTTCCGATCCACCTTCCCCGAAAACGAGCTGGCCAAGGAGAAGGAAGTCATCTTGGACGAAATCAACTCCTATTTGGACTCACCGTCGGATGAGATTTACGACCTGTTTGAGGAGATGGTCTTCAAAGGGCATCCGTTGTCGCGCAACATTTTGGGTACCACAGACTTGGTAAAGGGCTTTCATCGGCAGGACATCCTCGACTTCATGGCCCACAACTACAGCACCGACCAGATGATTCTGGCCTCGATGGGCGATATCAGTTACAAAGAGTTTGAGAAACTGGCCATGAACTATTTCGGAAGTCAGCCTGCACATATTATTAATAAGGAACGCGAGGTATTCAAAGGCTATATCCCAGAAAATCGCACTGAGACACGAAGCAACCATTTGAGCCACTGCATGATAGGTGGCATTGCGCCAGAGTTTTGCAGCCCATTGAAGATGCCCATTGTGATGCTCAACAATGTGCTTGGCGGTCCGGCGATGAGTTCACGACTTGGCCTCAACATTCGCGAGAAATACGGTTTCGCCTACAGCATCGAGTCGCAATACACCGCCTATAGCGACACGGGCCTCATCAGTGTCTACATGGGTGTCGACCCCGACTCGCTGGAACGTGCCATCGGATTGGTACACAAGGAAATCGACAAGCTCTGCCAACAGAAATTGGGCACTTTGCAACTGCATCATGCCAAGCAGCAACTCATTGGGCAGGTGGCCTTGAGTTACGAAAGCGGCATGAACGAACTGTTGGGCGTCACCCGCTCGTTGCTCATGGGCGAGCCCATCGAATACATGGACGACATTATCCGCAAGGTGGACGCCGTCACGGCTGACGACATCATCGAGGTAGCCAATCAAGTGTTCGACAAGAAACAGTTAAGCCAGATTGTGTTTGAAGGAGAAGTTTGAGGTAGGAGGTTTTGAGGTAGGAGGTTTTGAGAGGTTTGAGGTAGGAGTTTTGAGGTAAGATATTGACAAATAAACAAGCATAGTATGAAAGAAACTGCATTACAAAAGAAAAGCAAGGCGTTTGCCGTGAGAATTATTAGGATGTACCAATTTCTTTGTGAGGAAAAACATGAGTACATTCTTTCCAAGCAAGTACTACGTAGCGGAACAAGCATTGGTGCCAACATACGCGAAGCGAAACGCGCCCAATCAACTGCCGACTTTAATGCCAAACTCTTTATTTCACTAAAAGAAGCAGAAGAAACGGAATATTGGCTGGAACTATTGGTTGAAACAGACTACATTACTACAGAGATGTATGACAGTATCTATAGTGATTGCGAAGAGATTATCAAAATCCTCGTAGCCTCAACCAAAACAATCAAAGAAAACAAATCAAAATAGCCCTTTCCACCTCATACTTCCTACCTCCTACTTCTTACCTCCTACTTCAGTTGGTCTTAAACTTGTATTTCACTTCTTTCAGTTCCGCATTCGCCTTCGTGATCTTATTCTTCAGGTTTTCCTTGTAATTCGCGACTTTGGCAGCGATTTGTGCATCGCCAAGCGCGAGCATTTCGGCCGCGAGGATGGCAGCGTTGAGGGCACCATTCACGCCCACCGTAGCCACAGGAATCCCGGGAGGCATTTGGATGATGGACAGCATGGCATCGAGGCCATCGAGCATACCCTTCACCGGCACGCCGATGACGGGCAAGGTGGTGTTGGCCGCAATCACGCCGGGCAAGGCGGCGGCCATGCCAGCGGCGGCAATGATCACTTTGATGCCGCGACCTTGGGCTTCGCGGGCAAA
>CAMUYT010000047.1 GCA_947164955.1 uncultured Bacteroidales bacterium
AATCAGACATGTGGTCCTACAGTTTCCGCCTGAATCTGTGGGCCAAGCTGTGGAATAAGTTGGAAGTGACGGCTTCGGGCTATTACAGTTCGCCCACGCAGTCGCTGTTCAGCGAGCGTCATGCCCGTTACGGCATCAATGCCGGCCTTCGTGCCGACTTCTTCGACCGCAAGCTGTCGGTCTTCGTCAACGCGAGCGACATCTTCAACTGGAACAGTTGGGGCCAGTCGAACAACAGCCCGTATGTGGTTTCCACCTCCAATTCGAAGTACAACAGCCGCAGCGTCTCGGTCGGCGTGACCTTCCGTTTCGGCAAGATGGAGCTTGAGCAACGCGCCCGCCAAGGTGCTGATGACTCGCAAGGCGCACCACAAGGCATGGGTGGGATGTAAGGTAAAGGCCCCTGAGCTTGTCGAAGGGCCGATCCTAATCAAGGGATCATCACCTTTTGTGTTAGCACCTTGCTTTGCGTCTTAAGGCGCAAAACATAAATGCCAGGTGCCATCCCATCGGTAGATACGTTGCGCGCAACGTCTGTACAAACCCTAACCACACGTCCCGTCATATCAACAATCTGTAGAGACGCGCCATGGCACGTCTCTACATCGTTTATGATGATGTTGCCATTGTCATAATATGCAAATGCCTCATTTTGTTGTTCATCCACGCTATAATGTGGGTCAAACACCAGTTTGAAACGCGAAGTGTAGTCTCCCGTGTTGGCATCGAAGGTGTAGCTGGTTGTGGTCAACAGGTCTATGTTGTTACCCGTCATGTTGTCGATGAGATGAAGATAGTTGGGATTTAGGTGTTCGAGTTCAAAATGAATCGTATAGGAGCCATTTTCCCTAGCTTTGAATCTGAGAGGTTGCATTTGGGTGCTGTCGATGCTGAGGATGGCCAAATCTTTGCTGTCCTTGGTGAAATACACTGATGGTGCGTCTTCAAAAAATGATAATTTGCCGAGGTTGTCATCCGGATTGAAACTGAGAATGGCTTGATCGAGCACTAATGAAGGTGCATTGCTTTTGGCAACGGTGATTTCTATTGTGCCATTTAAACTTAGATTGTCAAAAAAAGGCATCTCGTGGAACAAAACGCTAGCGTCTTCCTGACTATCGGCATTGATGATGATGCCAGTGCATGGTGCGATACAACGAGTAGCTGAGTTGGGCACCGCGATCAGGGAATTGCTTTCTTCGCTAAAAATATAATAGCTTCGGTTGAGGAAAGCATTGCAAGGTAATGGGTTACCAATGAAATTGCACCCCGCCAACGCCTCATTTGCGGCATGGTATGAAAGGGGGAGCTCGGCGGAGTAGCCCTTCGTAGTCCCTTCAAATACTAAGGTGGTGTCCATGGCATTGGCATACAAATAACTCTTCCCGTTTTCGAGCGTGAAAGGGGTCTCTTTGTAGTCGATCCAATCGGCTGCGCTGTCATCAAAAGAAAGCAGGGCATAACCCGATTCAGGGTCGGTGAGGATGCCGTTTTCTGTTGAAGGTATTACGTCTTCACGCACAGGTATAGCAATCAGGTTCCATAAATGATTGTCGGCATCATAGGCACTAATTTGTTTTTTCACAATCACTTTAATAGGATCTCTGTACACCAACTGAGCCTTGTCTTCAAGAATGAAGTCGCCGTTGCCCCAATCGAGTTCAGAATGGATTGCCATCCGCTTTCCTGTAAGGATGGTGAGGCTGTAGTTCCCTGAATTGTTCAATGTCCCGATGCTAACAACTTCATCAACGACAACGTTGGCGGAAATGGTCGCCTCTGAGAACATCCCATCGGGTTTCAGTCCGTCGAGCCAGTTGTTGGCATTCGACCAAAAATCGTTGCCACCGCCACCGATGAAGGTTTGGGCGTGGCTAAAAGGAAGGCTTGTAAAGAGCATGGCCGCAATTATCAAAATGCGTTTGGGAGAGAAATAGCTTTTCGTTTTCATATCAATTTTGTTTTGTTTGTCCGAAAAATTCGTTCGTTTTACGGCTCCAAAATTAGGGAAAAACAACCAAACGTATTTTGAAAAACCGATTTTTGACCACAAAAAATGGCGAATTTCACCCCAAATAACCCAATTTCGCCACATTTAGCCCGTTTTCGGCACATTTTTCACGCGCCGTGATGCGAAGCGGTATTTTTGCATCGTTTTATCGACAGAAAACGAGTTTTTAATTTTAACCGAATCGAAATGAAAATTATCGGAACTGGAAGCGCATTGCCCGCCCTCAGAGTGACCAACGACGACTTGGCCAAGTTTTTGGACACAAGCGATGAATGGATTACTACTCGCACGGGCATCCAAGCGCGACACCTATTATCTACTGAAGACTTATATGACATAGCCGTTGATGCTGCTGTCAAAGCCATCAAGGCTTCGGGCTTGCGTCCCGACCAAATCGACTTCCTCTTGGTCTCGAATGTGGCCAATCGCCACGTCACTCCGGGATTGAGTTGCATCGTGCAGAAACGCATTGGACTCACCTGCGCTGGTCTCGACATCAACGTGGCTTGCGCTGGCTTTGTCAACGCGCTGATGCTGGCCGACGGCATGATGAAAGCCGGTCACGCCAAAAATATCCTCATCCTTTGCGCCGAGGAACCCACCAAATACTGCAATTGGAAGGAACGCGACTGTAGCGTCCTCTTTGGCGATGGCGCCGGCGCCGTGGTCGTCACCGAAGGCAGTGCCTTCAAGGACGTGAAGCTCACGATGATCAGCGACCGCGATGTGCTCTATTATGAAAGAGGTATGGAGACTACGCCTTTCGAGAAGGAATACATCAAGGGTCAACCGCTCGTGATGAAAGGCAAGGAACTCTTCCGCACGGCAGTCTCCGAGTCGGCGAAGGACATCAATGCTTTGCTGAAGCGCAATGGCTTGCAGCATGACGACATCGACTGGTTTATGTTGCACCAGGCCAACAAGCGCATCATTGAGGGCATCCGTCACATCGTGGGCGGTCCCGAAGAAAAGTATCCCACTGTCATCCAGAAATACGGCAACACCTCGTCGGCCAGTATCCCGATCATGCTCGATGAAATGATTGCCGATGGCAAAGTCAAGGCTGGACAGAAGATCGTTATGAGTGCCTTTGGCGCTGGATTTGTCTCCGCCGCCTGCCTTTGGGAATGGGAGTTCTAGTCAGTTGACAGTTAACAGTTGTAGGGCTGTCACATTGTGGCAGCCGATTGTTATTGATTGAAGGAATATAAAAACAACAAATATGCAAACAAGAAGAGTAGTAATAACAGGTATGGGTGCCGTTTCGCCGATTGGCAACGACCTGCCCACGATATGGAAAAACCTGATGGACGGCTATTGCGGCATCGCCCCCATCACATCTTTTGACACCACGGACCTCCCCGTGAAAATCGCTGCTGAACTGAAGGATTTCGATGCCGAGGCATGTGGCGTCGACAAAGGCTTTGTCAAGCGCAACGACCGCTTTGCCATCTATGCCATGGCCGCTGCCTACCAAGCCATGAAAGACAATGAAGACCTGCAAATGGATCCCAGTCGCTTGGGCGTGTATGTAGGTTCGGGTATTGGCGGTTTCGATACTATCTTGCGCGAAGTCAAGAAGTTCTACGACGAAGGCCCGCGTTGGATCTCGCCTTTGATGATTCCCACCATGATTGGTAACATGGCGTCGGGCAGCGTGGCCATTCGCTATAACGCCCAAGGACCTTGCGTGCCCATCGTGACGGCTTGCGCCACGGGTACCCACTCGATTGGCGAGGCCTATCGCGCCATCAAGCACGGCTATGCCGATGCCATCATCGCGGGTGGCACCGAGGCTGGCATCAATCCTGTTGCCATCGCTGGTTTCGCCAACTGCAAAGCCTTGACCAAGTCGGAGGACCCGCTGAGGGCCTCGCTGCCGTTCAATAAGAATCGTGCTGGTTTCGTCATCGCTGAAGGCTCAGGCATCGTACTCCTTGAAGAATACGAACACGCAAAAGCACGTGGCGCGAAAATATACGCTGAAATTTGTGGCTACGGCAACTCGTGCGATGCATATCACAATACCGCCCCGCGTCCAGATGGAACAACGCAGAGCTTGGCCATCAAGCAAGCCTTGGACGAAGCCGGCTATAAGGCAGGCGAGTCGTTGTATATCAACGCCCACGGCACAGGTACGCCGATGAACGACAGTGGCGAGACCAAGGCCATCAAGATTGCAATGGGCGAGGAAGAAGCCCGCAAGGCACACATCAGTTCCACGAAGTCGGAGATGGGGCACGCCCTCGGCGCCGCTGGTGCCATCGAGCTCATCATCAGCGTGATGACCTTGAACAATGGCATCATCCCGCCCACCATCGGCTTGGACGAGCCCGATCCGGAATGCGACCTGAATTATACGCCTAATACGCCCGTCAAGACCAATGTCGACATCGCCATCTCCAATTCCCTGGGCTTTGGCGGACATAACGCTTGCTTGGCAATCCGAAAGATATAATTATGGTGTTTGTAGGGCTGTCACACCGTGGCAACCGCATTGCAAATAACGGCTGCTGTAATACGACAGCCCTACAAACCAACGATTAAACGAATAAACAATCAACGATTAAACAACATACTATGAACAGAGACGAAATCAAACAGTATCTCCCGCACCGCGAGCCCATGCTCTTGGTCGACGAGATGACCCTCGACGAGAACCATGTGGCCCATTCCAAGTACCACGTGACGGGCGATGAGTTCTTCCTGCAAGGCCATTTCCCGGGCGAACCCGTCGTGCCGGGCGTCATCCTTTGCGAAATCATGGCCCAGAGTTGCGCCTTGCTGATGAAGGACGACCTCATTGGCAAGCTGACTTTCTATACGGGCATCGACAAGGTGCGCTTCAAGAACAGCGTGAAGCCAGGCGACACCGTGGAGGTGGAAGCCACGCTGACCTACCATCGCGCCAACATCTACATCTGCTCGGCAGTGCTCAGCGTTGGCGGCAAGATGTGTGTCAAAGGCGACCTCTCGTTTGCCTTGCTGCCTGATACTCGCATAAAACAATGAATAATAAATCTTTAAATCTTGAATTTTAAATCTTAAATCACAAGATTATGGCCACAATTCAAGACAAGACAAAGGCACTGATTGCTTCCAAGCTGAAGATCGCCGAAAGCGAGATTACAGAGGAGAAGAGCCTTTTCAACGATTTGGGTGCCGACTCGCTCGACTTTGTGGAGCTTTCCATGTTGCTTGAGCGCGAATTCAACGTGAAGTTCACCGAGACCGAAACTTCCAATGTGAAGACTGTCGGCGACTTATTTGAACTGATAGAGAAACACATAAAGTAATGATCTTTAAATCTTTGAATCTTTAAATCTTAAATCTGACAATGGGACTTTTGGAAAATAAAGTGGCTCTGATTACGGGAGCCGGTCGTGGCATTGGCAAGGCCATCGCCATGCGTTTCGCCAAGGAAGGCTGCAAGATTGCCTTCACCGACATTGCACTGAACGATGTCGTTCTGGAAACCGAAAAAGAACTGAAAGCTCTTGGCGTTGAGGCCAAGGCTTATGCCTCGAATGCCGCCAATTTCGAGGAAACCCACAAGGTGGTCGACGAAATCGTGAAGGACTTCGGTCGCATCGATATCCTCGTCAATAATGCGGGCATCACCAAGGACACTGCGCTGAAGCGCATGACCGAAGAGATGTGGGATGCCGTCATCAACGTGAACCTCAAGTCGGTGTTCAACTTCACCAAGGCTGTGCAGCCCGTCATGTGGAAGCAGGCTGGTGGTAGCGTCATCAACATGAGCTCGGTGGTAGGCGTTTCGGGTAATGCCAACCAATGCAACTATAGCGCTTCGAAGGCTGGTATCATCGGTTTCACGAAGAGCGCGGCCAAGGAGATGGGTGTGCGCAACATCCGTCACAACGCCATCGCTCCTGGCTTCATCATCACTGCCATGACGGACGCCCTCCCCGAGGATGTTCGTAAGGCTTGGGAGCAACAGATTCCGCTGCGTCGCGGCGGCACGCCCGAGGATGTGGCCAACGTGGCTCTCTTCCTCGCCAGCGACCTGTCGTCATACGTCACGGGTCAGGTGATCCACTGCTGTGGCGGAATGAATTGCTAAGAAACTAATTTTGAAAACGATAGCAGAAGGAAAGCCTTGTCCGATTGGGCAAGGCTTTCCTGTTTATTTCTTATTGAACGCCTCCAAAACCCGTGCTGAATAGGTCTTGGAAACTGGCACCGACTCCAATCCCTCGCGCTCAAAGTCGATGACGAAGCCGTCGGCCTCATTGTGGAGTACGCTCACCTTATTAATATTGACCATATAGGAGCGATGGCAGCGCATCAGGCTGCTCGAATCCATGCTGTTGTCCTCGATGGTTTTCATCTTGCAGCGCAGCATGTAGCTGGCGATGGCGCCGCTGCGCTGGTAGAACACGTTGATGTAGTTGTCCTCAGCCTTGATGTAATACAGGTTGTCGAGCTTGACGCTCAGCTTCAGGTTGCCGTTGTTGTCCATCAGGTTGATGATTTCGGTGTGTTCGGGCATCACTTCGTTGTCCGACTCCACCAGGTCGCTCTTAGTGAGCATCAGGCGCTGTTGTGTGTCCTTGAGGAGCATCACTAGGTCGACGATGCTGTAGGGCACGGCCAAGGCAATGAAGGTGATGAGCAGACTCTTGGCGAAAATGTAGGCAAAGCTGTAGTCGGTGGCTTGGATTTGGAAATAGGAGATGCAACTGTGGTAGGTGGCAATCAGGATGATTTCCAAGAGCAGCCAAAGGATGTAGAGCCACATTGGGAAGTGCCGCAACTTCTTGACGGCGAAGGTCATCAGCACGCGGCTGCAAGCCAAGAAAAACGTGCCCGTGCCGACAAAAGCCACCGTGTTAAGGAAGTGGCTGTGGGTGCCGAGTTGGAACCACGAGGTGTCGGAGAAAGGTGTGTAGGCGGTCAGAAACACCAAAGCGAACAGTGTCGAGATAATCACATTGAGCGACTGCCCGACGGGTTCTGTCAGGCAGTCAGGCGTTTGCGTTATCAGTCGTTTTGGGAATTTCATCGCTTCTTTCTTCAAAATTCGCGGCAAAGATACAAAAAAACTATTCGGAATGGAAAACTACAGATTGTGCGGATTGGACAAATTGGATTTTATATGTGGCAGCCGAGGTTGAGGATAGATACGGATTGAGTAGATAAAAGGTTCATACAAGATTTGCTTCCGACTTCAAAACCTCCCAAACCAAACTGCCTTCAAAGCCTTTCTGCATGGCATAGGCGGCTAGTTTCCTTTTTTTCTCGAAGTCGTTTTCCGCTTTCACGGTCTTGGATTTTGCCTTCAGGATGTCGATGAGGCGCTGTCGGTAGACTTCCTCGTCGGTCTGTCCCAAGGCTTCTTCAATCATGTCTTTGTCGATGCCTTTTTGCATGAGATGGAAGCGAATCTTGTTCACCCCCCAGCCGCTTTGGTTGACCTTGCCTCTGACGAAGCTTCGTGTAAATCGTTCATTGTCAACGAAACGGTTGTCCAAAAGATAGGCCATGATTGTGTCTTTGGCTTCTTGTGTAATATCGAATGACCTCAGTTTGTCGGTCACGTCTTTCACACAACGTTCCTGATAGGCGCAATATTTGGCCATCTTGTCTAACACTTGGTCGGGCGTAAGCGGCTTGTCGTTTTTTTTCGGCATTAGCAGTCGATTTTGAGGTCGCCTTCTTTGATCCATCCTATCTTCCTCAGAATCAATCCAAAGAGCCAAGTAAGGACAGCGGGCAACACAAAGCAAACTAGCAACATACCAATCCACATGTTGGCACCGCCATCGGGCATGGCAGTGTAGATGCCAATGGGTCCGACGAGGCCACAGGTGCCCATGCCAGAGCCGATGGGGATGTTTTCGAGATGGAAAACACAGGTCGAGATGGGACCGGTGATAGCCGAAGTGAGCAAAACGGGAATCCAGGTCTTGGGGTTCTTCACGATGTTGCCCATTTGCAGCATCGAGGTGCCGAGACCTTGTGCCACCAATCCGCCCCAGCGGTTTTCCCTGAAGCTGAGCACGGCGAAACCTATCATTTGGGCACAACACCCTGCAGTGGCTGCACCGCCTGCCAACCCGCCCAAACCGATGGCGAGACAGATGGCTGCCGAACTGATGGGCAGTGTAAGCACCATGCCGATGACGACAGAGACGACGATGCCCATAAGGAAGGGCTGCATTTGAGTGGCATTTTCGATGAAAGCACCGAGGGCGGTCATCACCTTATTGATAGGCGCACCCACGGCATAGGCAACGAGCACGCCGCTGATGATGACCACGGCTGGGGTCACAAGAATGTCGACTTGGGTCTCCTTGTATACCATCTTGCCTAACTCGATGGCCACGATGACGGCAGCATAGGCGCCCATGGGGCCTCCAAGCTCATTGCCCGCGATGCCTACGGCGATGGCGCTGAACAGCACCAAACCCTCGCATCCGAGTTTGTAGGCAATGGCCACGGCGATAGCTGCACCCGTGGCGGCTTTGGCGTATTTGGCGATGGTGACAAAGGCCTCAATGCCTGTCTTGTCGCCTAAAGTCTGGAAGATAGTGCCGATGAGTAGCGAGGCAAACAAACCTAGCGCCATAGCACCAAGAGCGTCTACAAAATAGGCCTTCCAGGTGAGGTCGATTTTTTTGCGTTGTAGGAAGTCTTTGAATTTTGACATAACATTATTAGACGCGAGACGCGGGACTTCGAGACGCGAGTCGTCCCGTAGTCACGCGTCTCGTGGGCTCGTGTCAATTAAAACTTAATACCTTGGATGCCGTTTTCCTTCATCAAGTCGGCGAGCTTGGTGTCGCTTTCGTCGACGGCGGCGAGGCAGTTGGTGACGATTCGGATCTGGTTGGCGGGATAGAAAGCCATCAGGTCCTTGGTGGTTTCGTAGACGCAATAGTCGGTGGCGATACCACAGATGTCGATGCCTTCAAATTTCTCTTGTCCGATAACAGTGCGGAGTTTTTCGCCGCATTGCTCGTTTTGGAAGATGCTAAACTCCTCCTTTTCAGGCAGGTCGCCCTTTTGCATGTAGTGGATGTTAGGGATGTTGGGCAAAATACTATCCAAAACGGTTTGCAAAGCAGGGTAGACTTTCATGCCCTCGGTGCCTTGCACGCAATGGGGTGGGAACACGCCGCCTTGCTCGACAAACGAGCAGTGGTTGGCTGGGTGGAAGTCTTGGGTGACGATAATCCAGCCGTAGTTCTTCCACGCACCGTCTTTCAGGGCTCCGGCTAAATAGTCCATTGCAGCGGGACCGTTTTTGGTGGCCAAGCTGCCTGTGGTGAAGTCGACTTGCGGGTCGACGATGATGAGCAAACGGTTGGGAAGCTGGGGCTTTTCGGCCATGGCTTCTGTCTTTTCGGTTTTTTCTTCTTTCTGTTTGTCCGTTTTTTTGTTGTTGTTGCAGCCAGCCATGGCAAGGGCTGCAATGAGCACGATGGCTCCGATGAGGTTTCTCTTCATTTGTTTATGTGTTAGAAATTTGCGGCAAAAATAGTGAAAAAAATCATTTGTATAGCCTTTTCACCCAATCTGCATGACCAATATGCTTTAAAGCATTCTTCACCCATTCTCTGTTTTCGGGCTTGTACCAGAAAAAGAACCGTTGCTGGGCAAGTTTTTCCTCTTTTGTTTTTGCACAAAAAACGGGTTCCAAGGTATATGGGTCGTAGCCCGAATAATAGATTTCGGTGGCCAAGGTCATTGGGGTGGGCGTGAAGTCCTGCACTTGCTCCAAGTGATAGCCTAATTCTTTGGTTCTCACTGCCAAATCAGCCATGTCTTCAAGGTAACAGTCGGGATGGCTGGAAATGAAATAAGGGATAAGCTGCTGATTCAGATGCTCTTTTTCATTGATTTGGTCGAATTTTTTCTTCAGTTTGACGAACATGTCGAACTTGGGTTTGCGCATCAACTTCAATACGGCATCGCTGGTGTGCTCTGGGGCCACTTTCAATCGACCGCTGACGTGTCGTGTGACCAATTGGCGGAAATACTCGTCATAGCCCATCGCCTTGTTTTCCTCAGGCGTGCAGTCATGCAAAAACAGGTCGTAGCGGATGCCTGAGCCGATGGTAGCCTTCTTCACTTTTGGGTTTTTGTCTACCTCTTTATAAATGTCAATGAGCGGATGGTGGTCGGTATTGAGGTTCTTGCACACTGTGGGTTGCAGGCAAGTAGGTCGGGCGCATTTCTCACAGAGGCGTTCGTCCTTGCCGTGCATCCTGTACATGTTGGCCGACGGACCGCCAAGGTCACTGATGTAGCCTTTGAAGTCTTCCATCTCAACGACTTTTTCCACTTCACGCAAGATGGATTCTTTGCTTCGCGAGGCCACGAACTTGCCTTGATGCGCAGAGATGGTACAAAAAGCGCATCCGCCAAAGCAACCGCGATGCAAGTTCACCGAGTGCCGAATCATCTCATAGGCTGGGATGACTCCGCGTTTGGCATATTTCGGATGGGGCAATCGTGTGTATGGCAAGTCAAACGAGGCATCGATTTGTTCTGTGGTGAAGGTTGGCAAGGGTGGATTGATGATTAACCGTTGGTTTCCAATTTCTTGAACAAGTCTTGCTGCGTGTTTTTTGTTCGATTCTTCTTCGATGTGGCGGAAATTGGAAGCGTATTTCTTTTTGTCTTTGAGGCAGACTTCATGCGAGACAAGCTCAATGGTTTGGCCTTCAAAATCAGGGAGTTTCGAGTTTCTGTCCTGCAAGAAAAAGGTCTGCTTGATGTTGGTCAGTTCTTTGACTTTCTTTCCGCTTCGTATGGCGTTGGCGATTTCAACCATGGTAAGTTCGCCCATGCCATAAACACCCAAATCCGCTTTGGAATCGATCAATATGCTGGGTTTCAGACAGTCGTCCCAATAGTCGTAATGTGTCACCCTTCTCAGCGAGGCCTCGATGCCGCCTATTATAATAGGTGTGTCGGGATAAAGTTGCTTTAGGATGTTGCAATAGACGATAGTGGCGCGGTCGGGACGGAAGCCCGCCTCGCCGCCAGGGGTATAGGCGTCGTTGCTACGCAGGCGTTTATTGGCGGTGTAGTGGTTCACCATCGAGTCCATGCAGCCTGCCGACACACCGAAGAACAACTTGGGCTTGCCAAATTTCTTGAAGTCGCGCAAGTCGTCGCGCCAGTTAGGTTGTGGGATGAGCGCTACACGGTAGCCTGCATGTTCGAGTACACGTCCAATGACTGCCGCACCGAAAGCGGGATGGTCGACGTAGGCATCACCCGTGACAAAGACGATGTCCACCTCTTCCCAACCGCGCAAGTCGGTCTCTTTTCTTGTTATCGGAAGCCAATCGAGCAGGGTCATTAGACTGAAATTTTTTGCAAAGGTAATTATTTCTTGAAAACCCTTCTTTATTCCAAAAATTTTTCCGACCTTTGCAGCCGCAAAAATCAAAGGTAAATTATTGACCAAATTATTGTAAATTAGTTATTTATGAGTAAGCTTAACGACATAATAAAAGAAATCGGACAGGCTTTGGTGAGCAAAAAGTTCTGGGTAGAGCTGCTGATTATGACTTTTGGCATGTTCATGACGGGCGTTTGCGTGTATTATTTCCTTGTGCCTAGCAAGCTGATTGTGGGTTCTATTTCGGGTCTCTCCATCGTGCTGACCAACATTTTCAACAGCATAGGCATCAACATTGGACTGCCTTCGATGATTACCATCATCAACGCTATCTTGTTGGTCCTCGCCTATCTTCTTGTTGGCAAGGAGTTTGGCCTCAAGACGGTGTATTGCGCCTTGATTCTCGGTCCCATGACCAAGGTGTGCGAGTGGATTTATCCTTGGCAAAACCTTGCGACACCTAATGATTACCTTATTAATATGGGCGTCGCGCCCGACCAAGCCTTCTCCGTGATGGGCAATCCTTGGTTCGATCTTCTGTGCTGTGTCATTATTTTGAGCGCAGCCCAAACGCTGATGTTCTCCATTAACGCTTCGACGGGCGGCCTAGACATCCTTGCCAAAATCGTCAACAAGTACTTGCACTTCGACATGGGCAAGTCGGTGAGCGTGGCCGGCGCCATCATCTGTTTGACGGCTTTCGCCATCAACCCGTTCCAGATGGTTGTCATCGGCCTCATCGCCACATGGATCAACGGTATGGTGGTCAATATGTTCACAGCTAACCTCAACCGTCGTAAGCGCGTTTGCATCGTCTCGAAGGATTATGATCGCATCCGCCGCTATATTATCGATGACTTGGGTCGTGGCTGCACCTTGTATGAGGTCATCGGCGGCTATACCAACGAAAAGTCGATTGAACTTGAAGCCCTGCTCACTAACGATGAGTTCTCGAGCCTCATGGAATTCCTTGGCAAGAACGAAATCAATGCCTTTACGACCGCTGGTAATGTCAGCGAGGTGTATGGTCTGTGGTCGAAAGACCGCCACAAGGCAAGAAAACATGCTGAAAAGAGATAAAAAAGAGTAGATAGATTGTTTTTTCATGGTGCCGCAGTCCGGAGCAATCCGGCTGCGGTTTTTTGTATTGAATTATTTCCTATTTTTGTGGCACTAAACTTTTGAACAATGGAAAAGCTATTAGACAAATTCCTGAGATACGTCGCTGTGGAGACCACCTCCGACGAAAACTCCGAGTCGCAGCCCAGCACTGCCAAACAGCTGAACCTGTTGAAGATGCTTCGCGACGAACTGCAAGCTATGGGGATCCAAGCCGAATTGGATGAATACGGCTATGTGATGGCTTCGATTCCCTCCAATGTCGACCATGAGATTCCCGCCATCGGTTTCATCGCTCATGTCGACACATCGCCCGATGCTTCAGGTAAGGACATCAAGCCGCAAATCATCGAGAACTATGACGGCAACGACATCGTTTTGAACAAAGAAAAGAACATTGTCCTGCGTGTGTCGGAATTTCCTGAAATGGCCCAATACAAAGGGCAGACAATGATTACAACCGACGGCACGACACTGCTTGGTGCCGACGATAAGGCTGGTGTGGCCGAAATCATGTATGCCGCACAATATATGATGGAACACCCCGACTTCAAGCATGGCGAAATCAAGATAGGTTTCACGCCCGACGAGGAAATCGGTCGAGGGGTGGCCAAGTTCGACGTGAAGAAGTTTGGCGCAAAATACGCCTACACAATGGATGGTGGCGAAATCGGCGAATTGGAATATGAGAATTTCAATGCGGCTGCAGCAAAGATACACATCCAAGGCAGCAATATCCATCCTGGCTATGGCAAGGATAAGATGGTGAACTCAATGCTTATTGCCATGGAAATCAATGCAATGCTTCCTGTTGAACAGCGCCCACGCTTCACGCAAGGCTACGAAGGCTTCTTCCACTTGACAGAAATCAACGGCACGGTGGAAGAAACCACCATGTCGTACATCATCCGCGACCACGACCGCGCCAAGTTCGAGGAAAAGAAAGCTTTGATGACTTCAATTGCCGAGTTCTTGAACAAGAAATACGGCAACATGATTACGCTGGAGCTGAAACATCAGTACTACAACATGCGCCAGGAGGTGGAACCCCATTTCTTCATCGTTGAGAAGGCATTGAAAGCCATGGAGATGGCCAATATCAAGCCGAAAGTGCAGCCCATCCGTGGCGGCACCGATGGCGCCAACCTCTCATTCATGGGGTTGCCTTGCCCCAATATCTTTGCTGGTGGACACAACTTCCACGGCAAGCTCGAATACGTGCCGCTCGAAAGCATGATGAAGGCCTC